>NZ_CP082362.1:7077500-7377500 GCF_020740535.1 Streptomyces profundus | reverse complement strand
GTGCCTCGATCGGGTCTCCCAGCGTGGTGCCGGTGCCGTGCGCCTCCACCGCGTCCACGTCGGACGGCTTCAGACCGGCGTTGGCCAGCGCCTGCCGGATCACCGACTGCTGCGCGAGGCCGCTGGGCGCGGAGAGACCGTTGGACGCGCCGTCCTGGTTGATCGCGCTGCCCCGGATCACCGCGAGCACCTGGCGCCCGTTGCGCCGCGCGTCGGAGAGCCGCTCCAGCACCACCACGCCCACCCCCTCGGACATGCCCATGCCGTCGGCCGCGGCGGCGAACGCCTTGCAGCGGCCGTCGGCGGCGAGGCCGCGCTGCCGGCTGAACCCGATGAAGCCCTCCGGGTTGGACATGACGGTGACGCCGCCGGCCAGCGCCAGCGAGCACTCGCCCGAACGCAGCGACCGCGCGGCGAGATGGATCGCCACCAGCGACGACGAGCACGCCGTGTCCACGCTGACCGCCGGGCCCTCCAGACCGAAGGTGTAGGCGATCCGGCCGGATGTCACGCTGGCTGAGCCGCCCGTGACCATCTGGCCCTGGAGTCCGTCCGGCACCTTGGCGTTGGCGCCATAGCCCTGGTAGCCGGTGCCGACGAAGACGCCGGCCCGTTCGCCCCGCTGGCTCTCCGGGTCGATGCCGGCTCGTTCGAACGCCTCCCAGCTGGTCTCCAGCAGCAGCCGCTGCTGCGGGTCCATGGCGAGGGCCTCACGCGGCGAGATACCGAAGAACAGGGGGTCGAAGTCGCCCGCCGCGTCCAGGAAGCCGCCCTGCCGGGTGTACGAGGTGCCGGGCCGGTCGGGGTCGGGGTGGTAGAGGCCGTCCAGGTCCCAACCTCGGTCGGTCGGGAAGTCCGAGATGACATCGCCCCCCGTGCGCAGCAGTTCCCACAGCTCCTCCGGGCCGCTGACGCCGCCGGGGAACCGGCAGGCCATGCCCACCAGCGCGATCGGCTCGTCCTGGGCCGCGAGCACCACCGTGGCCGCCGGGGCGGCGGCGGTCTCCTGGGTCAGCTCCGCACGCAGGTGGCGGGCGATGGCGTGGACGTTGGGGTGGTCGAAGACGACCGTGGTGGGCAGCCGCAGTCCCGTCGCGGCGTTGAGCCGGTTGCGGAGTTCGACCGCGGTGAGCGAGTCGAACCCGATGTCGCGGAAGGCGCGCTTGGGGTCGACCGCCTCGGCTCCTGAGTGGCCGAGGACGGCGGCGACCTGTTCGCGTACGAGCTCCACCAGTTCGGCCTCGGACAGCGCGGCGGCCACCGGCGCCGCGTCCTGGGTCTCCTCCCTGGCGAGGGCCGCCACCTCGGGGATCTCGTCCAGCAGGGGACGGGGGCGGGCGGAGGTGAAGACCGGCGCGAAACGGGACCAGTCCACTTCCGCGACGGTGAGGCACGTCTCGTCGTCGTCCATGGCCCGTTGGAGCGCCGCGACGGCGAGCCCTGGGTCGATGAACGGCAGGCCCTG
The DNA here is from genome assembly GCF_020740535.1 of Streptomyces profundus. Classification (NCBI taxonomy): domain Bacteria; kingdom Bacillati; phylum Actinomycetota; class Actinomycetes; order Kitasatosporales; family Streptomycetaceae; genus Streptomyces; species Streptomyces profundus. The sequence goes on along the minus strand of NZ_CP082362.1, from coordinate 7,376,035 downwards.
GCGGCGTACCCGGTCCATGTCCAGGCCGCCGGGCATGGCGGCGGACTCCGCCAGGTTCGGGGTGTTCCAGATGCCCCACGCGATGGAGGTGGCCGGCACTCCGAGGCCGCGCAGGTGCTCGGCGTAGGCGTCGAGGAAGGCGTTGGCGGCGGCGTAGGCGCCGTGGTCGCCGCTGCCCCAGACGCCGGCGATGGAGGAGAACAGGACGAACGCGTCGAGGTCGGGCAGCGACTCGGCCAGGTGGATCGCGCCCGCGACCTTGGCGTGCACGACCTCCTCGAACTCGGTCAGCGAGGTGTCGGCCAGCGACGCGATCTGGATGAGGGCCGCCGCGTGGACGACCGCGCGGACGGGGGTGCCCTCCGCCGTCAGCCTGGCCGCCAGCTCCACCACCGCCGCACGGTCGGTGACATCGCAGCTCGTGTACCGCAACCGCGTTCCGGACTCGGCGAGTTCGGCGGTGAGCTCGGCAGCGCCCGGCACCTCGGCGCCACGGCGGCTGGCCAGCACCAGGTGCTCGGCTCCCGAGGCGGCCAGCCAGCGGGCGACATAGGGGCCGACGGCGCCGGTTGCGCCCGTGACCAGGACCGTCCCCCGAGGGCGCCAGGCCCGCCGGGGCGGCCTGCCGTCCGGCAGGGCGCGGGTGAGGCGGCGCACCAGGGTGGTGCCGCCGAGGACCGCCCACTGGTCCTCGCCGCCGCCGCCGGCGAGCACGTCGGGGAGCGCGGCGGCGGACAGCTCGTCGTGGTCGGCCGGCAGGTCGATCAGTCCGCCCCAGAACTCCGGGTGCTCCAGGCCGATGACGCGGCCGAGCCCCCACACCGCCGCCTGGGCGGGGTTCTGCGGCTCGCCGTCACCGGCCGCCGAGGTGGCGCCGCTGGTCAGGCACCACAGCGAGGCAGTCCAACGTGTGTCGTGGAGCGCCTGGGTGAGCACGGTGGTGAGGGCGAGGCCGCTGGTCAGGCCCGGGTGCGCCGGGTCAGGACGTTCGGCGAGGGCCAGCAGCGACAGCACGCCATCCGGCTGTGCCCGCTCGCCCAGGGACGCGGCCAGCTCCGCGCGACTGGTGCCGACGGGAACGAGGCACTCCTCCACCCGGGCGCCGCGCTCGGTGAGCGCGCGGAGCGCGCCGGCCGCCCAGGGGTCCTCGCGGTGCCCCTCCGGGACGACCGCCAGCCAACTGCCCGGCGCCTGCCGGGCCTCGGGCGTGGCCGGGCGCCAGGCGACGCGGTAACGCCAGGAGTCGGTGGAGACCTCGGGCGACGGCGGCGCCAGCCAGTACCGCTCGCGCTGGAACGGGTAGGTGGGCAGGGCGACTTGCCGGCCGCCGGGGTAGAGCGCGTCGGCGTCCACCGCCACGCCGTGCGCCCAGGCGGTGCCGAGCGAGGTCATGAAGCGGCGCGGGCCGCCGTCGTCGCGGCGCAGGGTGCCGACCGCCAGGAAGGCGGCGTCGCCGTCGACGTCCTCGGCGGTCTCCTCGATGGACATGGTGAGAACGGGGTGCGCGCTGATCTCGATGAAGGCACCGTGGCCGGCGGTGACCAGGGCGCGGACGGCGGCTTCGAGCTCGACCGTCTGCCGCAGATTGCGGTACCAGTAGGCGGCGTCCAGGCCGGTCCCGTCGCTCCACCCCACCTCCACCGTGGAGAAGAACGGCACCCTCACCTCACCCGGCACGACCTCCCCCAACACCCGCAGGATCTCCGCCTGAATCTCCGCCACCTGCGCCGAATGCGACGCATAGTCCACCGGCACCCGCTTCGCGCCCTCCACCAACCCCAACACCACATCCAGCCCCGCCGGATCACCCGACACCACAACCGACGAAGGACCATTCACCGCAGCGACCGACACCCCCTCAGGCAACAACCCCCGCACCACACCCACCGACAACGGCACCGACACCATCCCCCCACCACCCGCCAACCGCTCACCAATCACCCGCGACCGCAACGCCACCACCCGCGCACCATCCACCAACGACAAACCACCCGCCACCACAGCAGCCGCGATCTCCCCCTGCGAATGCCCCACCACCGCATCCGGCACCACACCCACCGACTCCCACAACGCCGCAAGAGACACCATCACCGCCCACAACACCGGCTGCACCACATCCACCCGCTCAAACCCACCCGACCGCACCACCTCCACCAACGACCACTCGACATGCGGGGCGAGCGCCTCGGCGCACTCGTTGAACCGCGCCGCGAACACCGGCGAGGAATCCAACAACTCCACCGCCATCCCCACCCACTGCCACCCCTGACCCGGAAAGACGAACACCGTCCTCCCCACCCCGGCGGCGACCGGCCGGTCGAGGCTCCTCAGCCCGACCGTCCAGTCCTCGACGTCCCGGCCGACAACGAACGAGCGGTACTCGAACGCGGTGCGGGTCGCCAGGGTGTGGCCGATGTCCACGGGGTTCTCGCCGGTCAGCGGCGACAGCTGCTCGGCCAGGGCCAGCACGGCCTCCGGCGTCCGGCCGGAGAGCAGCCACGGCACCACCGTGGCGGGTGGGGCGGCGGACGGTACGGCCTCCGGCACGGACTCGATGATCGCGTGCGCGTTGGTGCCGCTGATGCCGAACGACGACACACCGGCCCGGCGCGGGCTGTTCCCTTCGGGCCAGGCGCGGGGCTCGGTCAACAGCTCCACCTGACCGGCCGACCAGTCGACGTGCGGCGAAGGCTCCTCGGCGTGCAGCGTCCTGGGCAGCGTGCCGTGCCGCATGGCCAGCACCATCTTCATGACCCCGGCGACACCCGCGGCGGCCTGGGTGTGGCCGATGTTGGACTTGACCGAGCCCAACCACAGCGGCCGGTCGCGGTCCTGACCGTAGGTGGCCAGCAGCGCCTGCGCCTCGATCGGGTCCCCCAGCGACGTGCCCGTACCGTGCGCCTCCACCACGTCCACCTCGGCGGACGACAGGCCAGCGTTGGCCAGCGCCTGCCGGATCACCCGCTGCTGCGAGGGACCGTTGGGCGCGGTCAGCCCGTTCGACGCGCCGTCCTGGTTCACCGCCGTGCCGCGCACCACGGCCAGCACCGGGTGCCCGTTGCGCCGCGCGTCCGACAGCCGCTCCAGCAACAGGACGCCGACGCCCTCCGCCATGCCGAAGCCGTCGGCGCTCGCCGCGAAGGACTTGCACCGGCCGTCGGCGGCGAGGCCGCGCTGCCGGCTGAACTCCACGAACCCGCCGGGGGTGGCCATCACCATGACACCGCCGGCCAGCGCCAGGGTGGCCTCGCCGGCGCGCAGCGCCTGGCTCGCCAGGTGCAGGGCGACCAACGAGGACGAGCAGGCCGTGTCGACGCTGACCGCTGGCCCCTCAAGGCCGAAGGTGTAGGCGATCCGGCCGGAGATGACACTGGCCGAGTTGCCGGTGGCGATATAGCCCTCGCCGACGTCCGGGGCCCCGGCCACCAGCGTGATGTAGTCCTGGCTGTTGGTGCCCATGAAGACGCCGCCCGACGTGCCGTTGAGCGAGGCAGGGTCGATGCCGGCCCGTTCGAACGCCTCCCAGGAGGTCTCCAGCAGCAGCCGCTGCTGCGGGTCCATGGCCAGCGCCTCACGCGGCGAGATGCCGAAGAAGCCCGCGTCGAACTCGCCCACGGCGTCGAGGAAGCCGCCCTCCCGCACATAGGAGGTGCCGGCACGTTCGTGGTCTGCGTCGTAGAGGCGGCTGATGTTCCAGCCTCGGTCGGTGGGCAGCCCGGTGATCGCGTCGCCGCCCTCGGCGAGCAACTCCCAGAGCGCCTCGGGGGTGTTGACGCCGCCGGGGAACCGACAGCCCATGGCGACGATGGCGATCGGCTCGTCGGAGGCCGAGGCCACCGGCGCTGCCGTCGCGGTGTGGGTGCCCACCAGCTCGGCGAGGAGGTGGGCGGCGAGGACGGAGGGTGTCGGGTAGTCGAAGACCAGGGTGGCCGACAGCTTCAGCCCGGTGGCCTTGGTGATCCGGTTGCGCAGTTCCACGGCGGTGAGCGAGTCGAAGCCCAGCTCCCGGAACGCCTTGCCCGGCTCGACCAGGTCGGCGGAGGTGTGGCCGAGGACCACGGCCGCCGCTCCGCGCACCAGGTCGAGGACGTGCCGCTGCCGTTCCGGCTCCGGCATGGCCACCAGCCGGTCGCCGAAGGACGCCCCGGCGCCCGCACCGGTGGCCGCGCGCCGCGCTGGCGCGCGCACCAGCCCGCGCAGCACGGCGGGGAGCGCCTCCTGTCGGCGCAGCGCCTCGTGGTCGACGCGGACCATGACGGGTGCCGCGAGGTCCGTCGCCAGTGCGGCGTCGAAGAGTGCGAGGCCCTGCTCCGAGGAGAGCGGCAGCATGCCCGACCTGGCCATCCTGGCGATGTCGGCGTCGTCGAGCCGCGCGGTCAGGCCGCTGCGCCGCGTCCACAGGCCCCAGGCCATGGACTGGGCGGGCAGTCCCGCCGCTCGCCGGTGCTGGGCGAGCCCGTCAAGGAAGGCGTTGCCGGCCGCGTAGTTGCCCTGCCCCGGGGCGCCGAGGCTGCCCGCCGCCGAGGAGAACAGCACGAAGGCGGCCAGGTCCTGGTCCCGCGTCAGTTCGTGGAGGTGGAGGGCGGCGTCGACCTTGGTGCGGAAGACCCGGTCGAGGTGTGCGGGGGTGAGGTCGGTCAGCACGCCGTCGTCGAGGACGCCCGCGGTGTGCACCACCGCCGTCAGCGGCCGGTCCAGCGCGCCCAGCACCTCGGCCAGCGCGTCGCGGTCGGCGACGTCGCAGGCGAGGGAGCGGACCTCGGCGCCGGGCAGCTCGGGGGCCTGGCCGCTGCGGCTGAGCATGACCAGATGACGCATGCCGTGCGCCGCGACGAGGTGTTCGGCGACGAGCCCGGCGAGCACGCCGCTGCCGCCGGTGATCAGGACGGCGCGGTCGGGGTCGAGCCGGCGCGGCGGGGTGAGGACGAGCTTGCCGACGTGCTTGGCCTGGCTGAGGTGACGCATCGCCTCGGGTGCGCGGCGCAGGTCCAGGACACGGGTCGGCAGCGGCGTCAGCACGCCTCGTTCGAAGAGGGCGAGCACCTCGGTCAGCATCGCGTGGATGCGGTCGGGCCCGGCGTCCATCAGCTCGAAAGCCTGGTAGCGCACGCCTTCGTGGGCGGCCGTCACCTCCTCGGGGTCGCGGAGGTCGGCCCTGCCCATCTCGATGAAGCGTCCGCCACGGGGCAGCAGGCGGAGCGAGGCGTCGACCAGCTCACCGGTGAGGGAGTTGAGGACGACGTCCACGCCCCGGCCGCCGGTCGCCGCGAGGAAGGCGCTTTCGAACTCGGCCGTCCGGGAGGAGGCCAGCTGGTCGGCGGCGAGTCCCGTCGCCTCCCACTTGCCGGTGCTGGCCGTGCCATAGACCTCGGCGCCCAGGTGGCGGGCGAGCTGGACGGCGGCCATGCCGACACCGCCGGCGGCGGCGTGCACCAGGACGGTCTCGCCCGCGCGCAGACCTGCCAGGTCGACCAGTCCTCGGTAGGCGGTGAGGAAGACCACGGGCACGCCGGCGGCCTGTTCGAAGGTCCAGCCGCCGGGCATCCTGGCCAGCAGCCGCCGGTCGGCGACGGCGACGGGCCCGTAGCAGCCGGCGAAGACGCCACAGACCCGGTCTCCGACCGTGAGGCCGGTGACGCCCGTCCCGGTCGCGGTGACGACCCCGGCGCCCTCGATGCCCAACGGACCCGGCTCGCCGGGGAGCAGCCCGAGGGCGTTGAGCGCGTCGCGGAAGTTCATGCCGGCGGCGCGGATCTCGACCCGCACCTCGTTCGCCGCCAGCGGGGCCGTCAGCTCGGGTGCCGGCAGCAGCGCCAGGTTCTCCAGCGTGCCGCGTTCCGTGGTGCCCAACAGCCAGGCGGACGAGCCGTCGGCAGGCGGCGACAGGGTGCCCGAGGCGCCGAAGCCGGCCAGCCGTGGCCGGTGCGCGACGCCGTCGCGCAGCGCGAGCTGCGGTTCGCCGGCCGCGGCGGCGGCGGCCAGGAGGTGGTCGGACGCCTCGTCGGAGTCGATCAGCAGGAAGCGGTCCGGATGCTCCGCCTGGGCGGACCTGACCAGGCCCCACACGGCGGCGTGCGCGGGATCGACGTCCGCGCCCGGCTCGGTGGCCACGGCCGCCCTGGTGCGGACGATCAGCGTGCCGTCCTCGGCGAGGGCGTCCTGCAACCGGGCGAGCACCCGCGCGGTCACCTCGTGCGCGGAGCCGGCGTCGACGGCGAGCACCTCGGGGTCCGGGTGCGTGCCCTCGGCGTCCAGCGCCAGGACCGGCCACTGGAAGTGGTAGGGGAACGCGCGGGAGGCGCGGAAGAGCGCGGGGTTGAGCGGGCGGACCACCAGCGAGCCGACGGTCACGACGGGCTCGCCCGACTCGTCGGCGGCTGCGATGGCGATGGAGTCGGGCCCGTCCGGGCGGACTCGGACGCGGAGCACGTTCGCGCCGGACGCCAGCAGGGACACGCCACGCCAGGCGAAGGGCAGCCGTGCCTCGTCGCCGGAGAAGAACCCGCCCAGGCCGGCGGCCTGGAGCGCCGCGTCCAGCAGCGCCGGGTGCAGGCCGTACGCGTCGGCGTCCTCGGCCTGCTCGTCGGGGAGCGCGACCTCGGCGTACAGGGTGTCGCCCTGCCGCCAGGCGGCCCGCAGCCCGCGGAAGGCCGGCCCATAGACAAAGCCGTTGCCGGCCATCCGGTCGTAGTAGCCGTCGAGCGCCATCGCCTCGGCGTGGGCCGGGGGCCAGGTGTGGGCGGTGAAGTCGGTCGTGGCCGTCGCCTCGGCGAGCGTGCCGGTCGCGTGCCGGGTCCAGTCCTGGTCGGCGGGCGCGTCGTCCTCCTTGCCGTGGACCGTCAACCGCCGGCTGCCGTCCGGGTCGGGGGCGCCGATGACGAGTTGGATGGCGAGCCCGCCTCGGTCCGGCAGGACCATCGGGGTCTCCAGGGTGAGCTCCTCGACCACGCCACAGCCGAGCTGCTCCCCCGCGTACTGCGCCAACTCCAGGAACGCCGTACCCGGCAGCAACACCGACCCGTTCACCGCGTGATCCACCAACCACGGATGCGTCCGCGACGACAACCGCCCCGTGAACAGATACCCCTCCACATCCGCCAACGGCACCCCCGCACCCAACAACGGATGCTCCACACCCCGCAAACCCACCGCACCCACATCACCACCCACCACCGACCCCTCCAACCAGAACCGCCGACGCTCAAACGGATACGTCGGCAAATCCCGACAGGGCGCGGCACCGCCGAAGAACGGAGTGAAGTCCACCCCCACACCCCGAACGAACAACTCCCCCGCCGAGAGGAGGAACCGACGCACACCGCCCTCGTTCCGCCGCAACGTGCCCGCCACCACCGCACCATCACCCACGGCCTCACCCACACCCACCGTGAGAACCGGATGCGCGCTCACCTCGACAAACACTCCGAACCCCGCACCCGCCAAACCCCGCACCGCACCCTCGAACTCCACCGTCTCCCGCAGATTCCGATACCAATACCCGGCATCGAGAAACTCCGTGTCCAACCAACCACCCGTCACCGTCGAAAAGAACGGAACATTCCCCGCACGCGGCACCACGCCCGCCAACGCATCCAACAACTCCGCCCGAATCCCCGCCACCTGAACCGAATGCGACGCATAGTCCACCGGCACCCGCTTCGCACCCTCCACCAACCCCAACACCACATCCAAACCCGCCGGATCACCCGACACCACAACCGACGACGGACCATTCACCGCAGCGACCGACACCCCCTCAGGCACCAACCCCCGCACCACACCCACCGACAACGGCACCGACACCATCCCCCCACCACCCGCCAACCGCTCACCAATCACCCGCGACCGCAACACCACCACCCGCGCACCATCCACCAACGACAAACCACCCGCCACCACAGCCGCCGCGATCTCCCCCTGCGAATGACCCACCACCGCATCAGGAACCACACCCACCGACTCCCACAACGCCGCCAACGACACCATCACCGCCCACAACACCGGCTGCACCACATCCACCCGCTCAAACACACCCGACCGCACCACCTCCACCAACGACCAATCGACATGAGGAGCCAACGCCCCCTCACACTCCGCGAACCGCGCCGCGAACACCGGCGAGACATCGAGAAGTTCCACCGCCATCCCCACCCACTGCGAACCCTGCCCCGGGAAGACAAACACCGTCCTCCCCACCGCCGACGCCACACCCGACACCACACCCGACGCCGGCTCACCGTCCACCAACGCCCCGAGCCCTGAACCCAACTCATCCGCCGAACCACCCACCACCACCGCACGATGCTCAAACACCGACCTCCCAACCAAAGCCGCGCCCACCGACCCCCGCTCCTCCCCCACCAACGACACCAACCCACCCGCCACCCCACGCACCCCACCCACCGAACGCCCCGACACCACCCACGGCACCACCCCCAACTCCCCAGACACCACAACCGACTCCACCACCGGAACCGACTCCAACACCACATGCGCGTTCGTCCCACTCAACCCGAACGACGACACACCAGCCCGACGCGGACCATCCCCCCCAGGCCACCCCCGAGCCTCCGTCAACAACCGAACATCCCCCGCCGACCAGTCCACATGTGACGACGGCTCATCCACATGCAACGTCCTCGGCAGCACGCCGTGCCGCATCGCCAACACCATCTTGATCACACCGGCCACCCCGGCCGCCGCCTGCGTATGACCGATATTCGACTTCAACGACCCCAGCCACAACGGCCGGCCCTCGTCACGGCCCTGACCATAGGTCGCCAACAACGCCTGCGCCTCGATCGGATCACCCAACGTGGTACCGGTGCCATGCGCCTCCACCACATCCACCTCGGACGACCGCACCCCGGCATCCGCCAACGCCCGCCGAATCACCCGCTGCTGCGAAGGACCATTCGGCGCCGACAACCCATTCGACGCACCATCCTGATTCACCGCCGAACCCCGCACCACCGCAAGCACCGGATGCCCAAGACGCCGCGCATCCGACAACCGCTCCAACACCACCACCCCCACCCCCTCACCAAACCCAGCACCATCAGCCCCCTCGGCGAACGACTTACACCGACCATCGACGGCAAGGCCGCGCTGCCGGCTGAACTCGGTGAACAGGGCGGGCGTCGACATGACGGTGACGCCGCCGGCCAGGGCCAGCGAGCACTCGCCCGAACGCAGCGACCGCGCGGCGAGATGGATCGCCACCAGCGACGACGAACACGCCGTGTCCACCGTGACGGCCGGACCCTCCAGACCGAACGTGTAGGCGATCCGGCCGGACAGCACGCTGGGCGAGGTGCCGGTGCCGAGGAAGCCCTCGATCTCCTCGGGCACATCGGTGACACGCGCCGCGTAGTCCTGGTACATCACGCCGGCGAACACACCGGTGGCGCTGCCCCTGAGGTCCTGTGGGCGGATGCCCGCGCGTTCGATGGCCTCCCAGGAGGTCTCCAACAGCAGCCGCTGCTGCGGGTCCATGGCGAGGGCCTCACGCGGCGAGATGCCGAAGAAGCCGGGGTCGAAGTCGGCGGCGCCGGCGAGGAAGCCGCCCTCCCTCGCGTATGAGCTGCCCCGGCGGGTGCCCTCCGGGTCGTAGAGGCCGTCCAGGTCCCAGCCCCGGTCGGCGGGGAAGGCGGCGATGGCGTCGCCGCCGGAGGCGAGCAGCTCCCACAGGTCCTCGGGGGTGTGGACGTCCCCGGGGAAGCGGCAGCCGATGGAGACGATCGCGATCGGCTCGTCCACGCTGACGGCCTGGGCCACGGCTTCGGTCGTGTCCTGCCGCTCGCCCAGTTCGGCGAGGAGGTGCTCGGCGAGGACCAGCGGGGTCGGGTAGTCGAAGACGAGGGTCGCCGGGAGCTTCAGGCCGGTGACCGCGCCCAGCCGGTTGCGCAGTTGGACGGAGGCGAGCGAGTCGAAGCCGAGGTCGCGGAACGCCCTGCCGCCGTCGATGACGTCGGCGGAGGCATGGCCGAGGACCGAGGCGACGCCGGTGCGGACCAGGTCGACGACGGCGCCGATGCGGTCGGCGGCGGGGAGGGTCGCGAGTTGCGCGGCCAGCGAGGTGGCGTCGTCGGTGGTGTTCCGCGCCGCGACGGCCCGGCGGGCCGGGGTGCGCACCAGCCCGCGCAGCAGCGACGGGAGGGGGTCGGAGGAGGCGCGCAGCGTCGGCAGGTCCAGGTGCATCAGGACGAGCAGCGGCTCAGGGGTGGACAGCGCCCGGTCGAACAGCTCAAGGCCCTGTTCGACGGTGAGCGGCGGCATGCCGGAGCGCGCGACGCGGCGCAGGTCGGCCTCGTCGAGGTGGCCGGTCATGGCGCTCGCCGTCTCCCACAGGGACCAGGCGAGGGACTGGGCGGGCAGCCCCGCCGCACGGCGGTGCTGGGCCAGCGCGTCGAGATAGGCGTTGGCCGCCGCGTAGTTGGCCTGCCCCGGGCCGCCGAAGACGCCGGAGGCGGAGGAGAACAGGACGAACGCGGACAGGTCGAGGTCACGCGTCAGCTCGTGCAGATGGGCCGCGGCGTCCACCTTGGGGCGCAGGACGGTGTCCACGCGCTCCGGGGTCTGGGAGGTGACGACGCCGTCGTCGAGCGCTCCGGCGGCGTGGATCACGGCACACAGGGGCTCGCGCAGTCCGTCGATCACCGAGGCCAGGGCGGCGCGGTCCGAGGCGTCGCAGGCGACCACGTCGACGTCGGCGCCGAGCCCGGTGAGCTCAGCGCGCAACTCGGGGGCGTGTCCGGTGCGGCTGAGCAGCACGAGGTGGCGCACCCCGTGACGGGTGACGAGCCGCCGGGCGACGCGGGAGCCGAGGAGGCCGGTGCCGCCCGTGATCAGCACGGTGCCGTCGAGGGCGACGGGCCGGCTCTCGGACCTGACGCGCTCCAGGCGGGGGGCGAGGAGACGGGCACCGCGCACGGCGAGTTGGCCCTCGCCTTCGACGAGCGGCACCCGGCCGCCGTCGGTGTCGGTGTCGGTGTCGGTGTCGACGAGCACGAAGCGGCCGGGGTGCTCCGACTGGGCGGATCTGACCAGGCCCCAGACGGCGGCGCCGGCCAGGTCGGTGACGTCCTCCGACGGGGCGGCCGACACCGCCCCCGTGGTGACGAACGCCAGCTGTCCCGGCTGGTCGTCGGCGAGCCAGCGCCGCACCTCGCTGAGGGCGTGGTGCACCGCGCCCCGGACGTCGCCGCCGGGCTCGATGCGTACGGTCTCGGCGGGCGCCTCGGCGCCTGGTGTGGCGGGCACCGGCGTCCAGGCCAACCGGAGGACGGCGTCGGCGCCCGGGGCCCGTACCGCGTCGTCGGCTGGCGGGCGCAGCACGAGGGACTCCACCGAGGCGACGGGCCGCCCCTCGGGGTCGGCGACCCGCACGGAGACGGCGTCCTGCCCGGCGGGGGCGATGTGGACGCGGAGCGCGGTGGCGCCCTGGGCGTGCAGGGACACGCCGTTCCAGGAGAACGGCAGCCGGGCCTCGGCCGCGTCGGCGAGTCCGGTGAGGTGCAGCGCCGCGTCGAGCAGCGCGGGGTGCAGGCCGAAGAGCCGGGCCTGGCCGAGCTGTTCGTCGGAGAGGGCGACCTCGCCGAGGAGTTCGTCGCCCCGGCGCCACGCCGCGCGCAGGCCCTGGAACGCCGGGCCGTAGCCGAAGCCGGCGGCGGCGTAGCGGTCGTACATGCCGGCGGTGTCGAGGGGGACGGCGTCGCGCGGTGGCCAGGCGGTGAGGTCGGCGGTGGGGGTGACGGGCGCGGCGGAGAGGGTGCCGCTGGCGTGGCGGGTCCACTCGTCCGTGCCGTCGGGGGCGGCGTGCAGGGTGACCTGGCGGCGGCCGTCGTGGTCGGGGGCGCCGACGGCGAGTTGGATGGCGACGGCGCCGTTCTCCGGCAGGACGAGCGGGGTCTCCAGGAGCAGTTCGTCGACCCGCTCGCAGCCCACCTGGTCGCCGGCGCGGGCGGCGAGTTCCAGGAAGGCCGTACCGGGCAGCAGGATCGCGCCGCGCACGGTGTGGTCGGCGAGCCAGGGGTGGGTGCGGACGGAGAGGCGCCCGGTCAGCAGGGCGCCCTCGGTATCCGCGAGCGCGACGACCGCGCCCAACAGCGGGTGGTCGGCGGAGCCGAGGCCGGCCGCCGTCATGTCGCCCTGTTGGGCTGTGGGGTCCTCCAGCCAGTACGGGGCCCGTTGGAAGGGGTAGGTGGGGAGGTCGACGCGGGAGCCGCCGGGGAGCAGCGCGGTGAGGTCGACGGGGACGCCGGTGACATGGAGCTCGGCGAGGGAGAGCAGGAAACGATCCCAACCACCCGAATCACGCCGGAGCGTGCCCACCACCGTCCCCGACACCGTCTCCTCGATCGCCGAGGTCAACACCGGATGCGGACTGACCTCGACAAACACCCCACAACCCGCCTCACCCAACGCACGAACCGCCCGCTCCAACTCCACCGTCCCCCGCACATTCCGATACCAGTACCCCGCGTCCAACACCCCCCCGTCCAACACCCCACCCGTCACCGTCGAACAGAACGGAACACCCCCCGAACGCGGCACCACCCCCGCCAACACCCCCAACAACTCCGCCCGAATCCCCTCCACATGCACCGAATGAGACGCATAGTCCACCGGGACACGGCGGACACGCACCCCTTCCCAGGAGTCCAACTCGTCAAGGGCGTCCGAATCCCCGGCCACCACCACCGATGAGGGGCCGTTGACGGCGGCGATGGAAAGACCTGGCCCCAGCCGGCGCCGGACCTCCTCCACCGGAAGCGCCACCGACGCCATCCCCCCACGCCCCGCCAGCGCACGCAACGCCCGCGACCGCAACGCCACCACCCGCGCACCATCCGCCAACGAAAGCGCACCCGCCACCACAGCCGCCGCGATCTCCCCCTGCGAATGCCCCACCACCGCATCAGGAACCACCCCCACCGACTCCCACAACGCCGCAAGAGACACCATCACCGCCCACAACACCGGCTGCACCACATCCACCCGCTCAAACCCACCCGACCGCACCACCCCCTCCAACGACCACTCGACATGCGGAGCCAACGCCCCCTCACACTCCGCGAACCGCGCCGCGAACACCGGCGAGACATCGAGGAGTTCCACCGCCATCCCCACCCACTGCGAACCCTGCCCCGGGAACACGAAGACCAGGTCGCGGGAGGGGCGGACGGTGCCGCGCACCAGGGCGGGGTGTTCCCCGTCGTTCGCCAGGGCGGCGAGCGCGGCGTCGAAGTCGCCGCCGACCACCACGGCGCGGTGTTCCAGGGCGGCGCGGGTGGTGGCCAGGGAGTGGCCGACGTCGAGCGGGTCGAGGCCGGCCAGGGGGCGCAGCTGTGCCGCCCGGGCCGCCAGCGCCCGCGGGCCACGGGCGGAGATCGCCCAGGGCACGAAGGCCGGGGCGGTCACCGTGGCGGGTCCGGCGTGGGGGGCTGGCTCGGTCTCCGCCGGCTGCTCCGGCGGTGCCTGTTCCAGTACGACATGGGCGTTGGTGCCGCTGACGCCGAAGGAGGAGACGGCGGCGCGGCGGACCCGGTCCACCTCGGGCCAGGGCCGCAGCGCGGTGGCCAGGCGGACCGTGCCCGACGCCCAGTCGACCTGGGGTGTGGGCCGGTCGGCGTGGAGGGTGGGCGGCACCTGGCCGTGCCGCATGGCCTGCACCATCTTGATGACGCCGCCGACCCCGGCGGCGGCCTGGGTGTGGCCGATGTTCGACTTCAACGAGCCGAGCAGCAGCGGCTGTTCCCGGCTGTGGGCGCGGCCGTAGGTGGCCAGCAGCGCCTGCGCCTCGATCGGGTCGCCGAGGGGGGTGCCGGTGCCGTGGGCCTCGACGACGTCGATGTCGGCCGGTGTCAGCCGGGCGTTGGCCAGCGCCCGGCGGATGACCCGCTGCTGGGCGGGGCCGTTGGGCGCGGTGAGCCGGCTGCTGGCGCCGTCCTGGTTGACGGCGGTGCCACGGACCAGCGCGAGCACGGTGTGGCCGTTGCGCCTGGCGTCGGAGAGCCGCTCCAGCAGGAGCATGCCGACGCCCTCGCCCCAGCCGGTGCCGTCGGCGTCGGCGGCGAAGGACTTGCAGCGGCCGTCGGCGGCGAGGCCCCGCTGCCTGCTCATCTCGGTGAACGGGACGGGGGTCGCCATCACCATGGCGCCGCCCGCGAGGGCCAGCGCGCACTCCTCGGCGCGCAGTGCCTGTGCGGCCAAGTGCAGGGCGACCAGCGAGGACGAGCAGGCGGTGTCCACGCTGACCGCTGGGCCCTCGAAGCCGAACGCGTAGGAGACGCGGCCGGAGGCGACGCTGTCGGAGTTGCCCCCGGCCAGGAACCCCTGGACCTCCTCGGGCACCTGGCGCAGCCGGGTGCCGTAGTCCTGGTACTGCACGCCGGCGAAGACGCCGACCTGGGCGCCGCGTTGGGCCTGTGGGTCGATACCGGCCCGTTCGAACGCCTCCCAGGTGGTCTCCAGCAGCAGCCGCTGCTGCGGGTCCATGGCCAGCGCCTCGTTCGGCGAGATGCCGAAGAACTCCGGCTCGAAGCCGGCGATGTCGTCGAGGAAGCCGCCCTCGTTGGCGTAGCTGCTGCCCGGGCGGGTGCCCTCCGGGTCGTACAGCCGCTCCAGGTCCCAGCCCCGGTCCGCCGGGAACGGGGTGACGGCGTCCGTGCCGGCGGCGACCATGCGCCAGAGGTCGTCGGGGCTTTGCACGCCGCCCGGGTAGCGGCAGGCCAGCCCGATGATGGCGATGGGTTCGGAGTCCCTGGCCTCAAGCTCGGTCAGCCGTTGACGTGTGTGGTGCAGATCGGTGGTGACCCGCTTGAGGTAGGTACGGAGCTTGTCGTCGTTCACTGCGGTCCCTCTACCTTGTCGGGCGGTCACGACATGCCCAGTTCGTTGTCGATGAAGTCGAAGATCTCGTCGTCGTCGGCCGCGTCGATGCGTTCCCCGACCAGGTCGTCGCCGGCGGTCACGCGCGCCCCGGCGAGCAGGTCCCGCAACCGGTCGGTCAGCTCCTCGCGGTGGTGCTCGTCCTCCAGGAGGGCCGCGAGCCGTTCCAGTTCGGCGAGCCCGGGCGGCTGCCAGGACGCCGGTTCGGGGACGAGTTCGACGGCGAGGTGCCCGGCGATGGCGCGGCACGACGGGTAGTCGAAGAGCAGGGTGGCGGGCAGCCGCAGTCCGGTGGCCGAACCGAGCCGGTTGCGCAGTTCGACGGCGGTCAGCGAGTCGAAGCCCATCTCCAACAGGCCCCGGTCGAGGTCCATCGAGGTGGCGTCGGCGAAGCCGAGCACGGTGGCCGCGTGGTCGCGGACCAGGTGGACCAGGGCGCGGTCGCGCTGGCTGTCCGTCATGCCGTCGAGCCGCTGGGCCAGGCCCGCCGCCCCGGCGGCGCCGGTCGCCTGGTCGGCGGCGGCGCGCCGGGCGACCGGGCGCACCAGGCCCCGCAACAGCGCGGGCACCTCGCCCTGCGCCTGGACCGCCTTGGTGTCGAGGCGCAGCGGCAGCAGGACCGGGGGCCCCTCGGCCAGCGCCGTGTCGAACAGCTCCAGGCCCTCAGCGGGCGGGAAGGCGACGATGCCGCCGCGCGCGATGCGCCTGAAGTCGTTCTCGTCGAGGTGGCCGCTCATTCCGGCGTCGTTGGCCCACAGGCCCCAGGCCAGCGAGGTGGCCGCCAGGCCCCTGGCCCTGCGGTGGTGGGCCAGGCCGTCGAGGAAGGCGTTGGCCGCCGCGTAGTTGGCCTGTCCCATGCCGCCGAAGACGCCGGCGATGGAGGAGAAGACCACGAAGGCCGACAGGTCCAGGCCCTCGGTCAGCTCCTGGAGGTTGAGGACGGCGTCGACCTTGGGGCGCAGCACGAGGTCCAGTTGCTCGTCGGTGATGGAGGCGACGGTGCCGTCCCGCACCACCCCCGCGGTGTGGACGACGGCGGTGACGGGGTGTCCGGACGGAACCGAGGCGAGCAGGGCGGCGAGCGCGTCGCGGTCGGCGACGTCGCAGGACGCCACCTCGACCTCGGCGCCCAACGCGGTCAGCTCCTCGTGCAGGCGTGCCGCGCCCGCGCCGGCGGGGCCGCCGCGGCTGGTCAACAGCAGCCGTTTGACGCCGTGTTCGGCGACCAGGTGCCGGGAGACATGGGCGCCGATCGCACCGGTGCCGCCGGTCACCAGGACGGTGCCGCCGCGTTCCCACTGCGGCGCGGTGTCGGCGGCGCCCACCGGGACGCGCGCGATGCGGTAGGCGTGGGCCCGGCCGCGCCGGAGGGCGAGCTGCGGCTCGCCGGCGGCGACGGCGCGTGCCAGCGACGCCTCCCCCTGGACCGGGTCGTCGTGGTCGTGGTCGACCAGCACGAACCGGTCCGGGTGCTCGGTCTGGGCGGAGCGGACCAGGCCCCAGACGGCGGCGCCGGCGAGGTCGGGCACGTCGTCCTCGGCGGTCAGGGGCACCGCGCCCCGGGTGCTGAAGACGAGCTTCGCGCCGTCCCGGTCCCTGGCGAGCCAGTCGCGGATGTCGGCCAGTGCCCGCCGGGTGGCGTCGCGCACCGCCTCGGCGTCCCGCCCCGGCTGGTAGCCGCGCACCTCGAACGGGGGAGCTTCGCCCAGCGCGGGGAGCGGCACCTCGGTGAACTCCGGGCGGAACAGCGTCCGGTGGGTCCGCCCGCGGCCGGTGGCCGACCTGGCGGGGGCCGCCGGCCGCAGGACGAGGGACTCGAACGTGGCGACCGGCGCCCCGGTGCCGTCGGCGAGGGCCACCGACACCGAGCTGTCGCCGGTGGGCGCCATCCGCAGCCGGACGGCGCCAGCGCCGCCGGCGTGCAGGGTGACACCGTTCCAGGCGAACGGCAGCCACGCCTGGTCGCTGCCGTTCAGCACGCCGAAGGCGAGGGAGTGCAGCACGCTGTCCAGGAGGGCCGGGTGGAGTCCGAAGCGGCCGGCCGATGACCGCTCGGACGCGGGCAGCGCGGCCTCGGCGAAGACCTCGTCGCCTCGGCGCCACACCGCCGTCAGCCCCTGGAAGGCCGGCCCGTAGGCGAAGCCGCTCTCGGCGAACCGGTCGTACAGGCCGGTCACGTCGACGGGCTCGGCACCGGGCGGCGGCCACTCGGCGAGCGATCCGGCGGCCGGCGCGACGGGGGTGGCGTCCGGCGAGAGACCGCCGGTGGCGTGCCGGGTCCATGGCTCGTCGGCCGCCGCCTCCGGTGGCCGGGAGAACACCTCCACCGGGCGGACGCCGTCCGCGCCCCGGGGGCCGACCCGCATCTGGAGGACGACGGCGCCGTCCGCCGGCAGGACCAGCGGGGCCACCAGGGACAGTTCGTCGACCCGGGCGTCGCCGACCTCGTCGGCCGCCCTGACCGCCAGTTCGAGGAAGGCCGTCGCCGGGAAGATCGCCTCGCCGAAGACACCGTGGTCGGCCAGCCAGGGGGTGCTGTGGGGCGACAGCCTGCTGGTGAAGACGTGGGTGTCGGCGTCGGCCAGTTCGACGGCGGCGCCGATCAGCGGGTGCCCTGGGGCGACCAGGCCGGCCGATGTCACGTCGCCGGCGCCGGAGGTGTCGTCGAGCCAGTAGCGCTCGCGCTGGAACGGATAGGTGGGCAGCGGGACGCGGCGCACGTCGCGGCCGGCGAAGGCCGGCTCCCAGTCGGGGGTGGCCACCAGGGCGTGGACCCGGCCCAGGGCGGCGGTGAGGGAGTGGATCTCGTCGCGGTCCCGGTGCAGCAGCGGGATCAGCTCGGCGTGGCCCGCCAGGCAGTCCTGGGCGAGCGCGGTGAGCGAGCCGTCGGGCCCGATCTCGACGAACGCGGTCACTCCGGCCCGCTCCAGGGTCCGCACGCCGTCGAGGAACCTGACGCTGGCACGGACATGGCGCACCCAGTAGTCCGGGGTGGACAGCTCGTCGGCGCCGGCGAGGGCGCCGGTGACGTTGGAGACGACGGGGACGCGCGGCGGGTGGAACTCCACCCGGGCCGCGACCCGGCGGAACTCCTCCAGCATCCCGTCCATGTGCGGGGAGTGGAAGGCGTGGCCGACCCGCAGCCGCTTGCTCTCGCGGCCGTCGGCGGCGAGTCGGGCGGCGACGTCCAGCACGGCGTCCTCGTCGCCGGCGAGCACGGTGGCCACCGTGCTGTTGACGGCGGCCACCGTGACCAGGTCGCCGTGCTCACCGAGGTAGGGCAGCACCACCTCCTCCGGCGCCCGGACCGACACCATGGCGCCGGCGGGCATGGCCTGCATCAGCCGGGCGCGCTCGGCGACCAGCAGGGCGGCGTCGGGGAGCGACAGCACTCCCGCGACATGGGCTGCCGCCAACTCGCCGACGGAGTGGCCGATGAGGTAGTCGGGCCGCAGCCCCAGGTGGTCGGCGAGCCGGAACAGGGCGACCTCGACGGCGAACAGCGCCGGCTGGGTGAAGGCCGTACGGTCGAGCAGGTCGGCGTCCCCGGAGCCGGCGGCGGCCCCGATCACCTCGCGCAGCGGCCGTTCGAGCAGCGGGTCGAGAGCGGCGCTGACGGCGTCGAACGCCTCGGCGAAGACCGGGAGTTCCTGGTGGAGCCGCAGTCCCATGCCCAGCCGCTGACTGCCCTGGCCGGAGAAGAGGAACGCGAGGCGCGGCTCGGCCGGGGGCACGGTGCCGGTCACCGACCGCAGGGCGGCCCGGACCGCGTCGCGGTCGCCGAGGGGCACGACGGCCCGGTGCTCCAGGTGGGCGCGGGCGGTGGCCAGGGTGTAGGCGACGTCGGCCGGCCGCACGTCCGGGTGGTCGGCCAGGTGTTGGTCGAGCAGCGCGGCCTGCGCCCGCAGCGCCTCGGCGCTGCGGGCGGAGAGCACCAGCGGCAGCGGCAGCGGCTCCCGGGTGCCGTCGGCGGTGGCCGGCTCGTCGTCGGGCGCCTGCTCCAGGATGGTGTGGGCGTTGGTGCCGCTGACGCCGAAGGAGGAGACGGCGGCCCGGCGCGGACGGCCGGTGTCCGGCCACGGGGTGTTCTCGGTGACCAGGTCGACGCTGCCCGCGCTCCAGTCGATGAACGGGGACGGTTCGTCCACGTGGAGGGTGCCCGGCACCGTGCCGTGCCGCATGGCCAGCACGGTCTTGATGACGCCCGCCATGCCGGCGGCGGCCTGGGTGTGGCCGATGTTGGACTTGACCGAGCCCAGCAGCAACGGCCGCGCGCGGTCCTGGCCGTAGGTGGCGAGCAGCGCCTGGGCCTCGATGGGGTCGCCGAGCCTGGTGCCGGTGCCGTGCGCCTCGACCACGTCGAGATCGGCGGGCGACAGTCCCGCACTGGCCAGGGCCGCGCGGATGACGCGCTGCTGGGAGGGGCCGTTGGGGGCGGTCAGGCCGTTGGACGCGCCGTCCTGGTTGACGGCCGAGCCGCGCACCAGGGCCAGCACCTGGTGGCCGTTGCGCCGGGCGTCGGAGAGCCGCTCCAGCAGGACGACTCCGACGCCCTCGGCCCAGGCGGTGCCGTCGGCGGCTGCGGCGAACGGCTTGCAGCGGCCGTTCGCGGCGAGCCCGCGCTGCCGGCTGAACTCGACGAACGACGTCGGGGTGGCCATCGCGGCGGCACCGCCGGCCAGCGCCATCGTGCACTCGCCGGCGCGCAGCGACTGCGCCGCGAGGTGGATGGCGACCAGCGAGGAGGAGCACGCGGTGTCCACGGTGACGGCCGGGCCCTCAAGGCCGAAGGTGTAGGAGACGCGGCCGGAGGCGACGCTGCCCGCGCTGCCGATGCCGAGGTAGCCCTCCATCTCCTCGGGCGCGTTCCGCGCCCGCAGGCCGTAGTCGTGGTAGCTGGAGCCGACGAACACGCCGGCGCGGCTGCCCTTGACCGACCGCGGGTCGATGCCGGCCCGTTCGAACGCCTCCCAGCTGGTCTCCAGCAGCAGCCGCTGCTGCGGGTCGATGGTGGTCGCCTCGCGCGGGGAGATACCGAAGAAGGCGGGGTCGAAGTCGGCCAGGTCGTGCAGGAAGCCGCCCTCGCGGACATAGGTGGTGCCGTGGTGGTCGGGGTCGGGGTCGTAGAGGGCGGCCAGGTCCCAGCCACGGTCGGCGGGGAACGGTGTGATGGCGTCGCCGCCCTCGCTGATGAGCCGCCAGAAGTCCTCCGGGGTGCGCACCCCGCCGGGGAAGCGGCAGGCGAGAGCCACGATGGCGACGGGGTCTTCGCCGGCCCCGGCGCCGGCCGCCGGCGGCGCCTCGGTCCTGTCGGGAGCCGCCGGCTCGCCCAGCTCCGCCATCAGGTGGTCGACGACGGCGTCCGGGGTCGGGTGGTCGAAGACGAGGGTGACCGGGAGCCGCAGCCCGGTGGCCGCGGACAGCCGGTTGCGCAGCTCCACCGCCGTCAGTGAGTCGCAGCCGAGGTCCTTGAAGACCCGGTCGCGGCCGATCGCCTCGGCGCCGGCGTAGCCGAGGGCCTCGGCGGCCACCGTGCGCACCAGATCGAGGAGCGCTGCCTGGTCGAGGGCGGTCGGCGGCGCCGGCGTGGCCGTCCGCTCGGCGCGCGCGACCACCTCCGGCAGGTCGGCGATGAGCGGGCTGGGCCGCAGGGCGGTGAAGGCCGGGACGAAGCGGTCCCAGGCGAAGTCGGAGACGATCACGTGGGGTTCGCCCGAGTCGACCGCGCGCCGCAGCGCTTCGACGGCGCGTTCGGGGTCCATGGCGGGCACGCCGTCGCGCACCAGCCGGGCGGCCACCGCCTCGTCGGTGAGGCTTCGGCCGCCCCACAGCCCCCAGGACACGGAGGTGGCGGGCAGGCCGAGGTCGCGGCGGTGCAGGGCGAGTGCGTCGAGGTAGGCGTTGGCCGCCGCGTAGCCGCCCTGGCCGGTGCCGGCGAGGGTGGAGGCCAGCGAGGAGAACAGCACGAACGCCGACAGGTCGAGATCGCGGGTCAGCTCGTGCAGCACCAGCGCGGCGTCGGCCTTGGGCCGGGCCACGCCGGCCGCGCGTTCGGCCGTGAGGGAGTCGACCACGCCGTCGTCGAGCACGCCCGCCGTGTGTACCACGGCGGTCAGCGGCGCCGGGTCCCGGAGGCCGGCCAGCAGCTCGGCGACGGCGTCCCGGTCGGCCATGTCACAGGCGGCGACGGTGACCCGGGCACCCAACGCCTCCAGTTCGGCGACGAGTTCGGCCGCCCCTGGGGTGCCGGCGCCGCGCCGTCCGGTCAGCAGCAGGTGTTCGGCGCCGGCGGTGGCCAGCCAGCGGGCCACATGCCCGCCGAGGGCGCCGAGCCCGCCCGTGATCAGGATGGTTCCAGCGGGCCGCCACGGCCGTCGGGGGGCGGGGCCCGGCAGGTCCGCGTGGGCGACGCGCCGGCCGTGGACACCGGAGGGGCGGATCGCCACCTGGTCCTCGCCCGACTCCCCGGCGAGGACCGTCAGCAGGCGCCGCGCCGCCCGGTCGTCGAGGACCGCCGGCAGGTCGACCAGACCGGCCCAGCGTCCCGGGTACTCGACCCCGGCCACGCCTCCCAGGCCCCAGAGGGCGGCCTGCGCGGGGGCGGTCAGGGGGTCGGCGGGGCTGACGGAGACGGCGCCACGGGTGGCCGCCCACAGCGGCGCCTCGACGCCGGCGTCGCCCAGGGCGTGGAGCAGGGAGACGGTCAGCGGTACGGCGGCGGGCAGCGCCGTGTCACGGGACCAGGGGCGGTCGGCGAGCCCGAGCAGGGAGAGCACGCCGGCGAGTTGGTGCCCCTCCACCGCCGCGCGCAGTCGTTCGGCCCCGGCGGCCCGATCCCCGGGCTCCTCCCACGGCACCACGAGGGGCGTGAGGCCCTGCCGGCGCAGGGCGTCGAGTTGCTCGGAGCCGTCCGGGCCGTCGGCGCCGGCCGGGGTGAGCACCAGCCACTGCCCCCTCGCGCGGCGGGTCGGCGGCTCGTGCAGGACGTGCCAGACGACCCGGTAACGCCAGGCGTCGGTGCCCTCCATCGCGACGGGCAGGGCGCGCGGTTCGGCGGGGCGGGGCACGAGCCAGTAGTGCTGCCGTTGGAACGCGTAGGTCGGCAGGTCGACGCGCCGGCCGCCCCGGTGCGCGGCGGCCCAGTCGACCGAGGCGCCGCGCGCGTGGAGTTCGCCCAGCGAGGTCAGGAAGCGGTCCAGGCCGCCGGCGTCGCGGTGCAGCGTGCCGACGACGACCCCGCCGCTCTCGGCGGCCTCCAGGGCCTGCTGTACCCAGATCGCCAGCACCGGGTGCGGGCTGACCTCCACGAAGGTGTCGTATCCGGCGGCGATCAGCTCGTTGACCGCCCGGTCGAACTCCACGGCCGTGCGCAGGTTGCGGTACCAGTACGCGGTGTCAAGCGCTGATCCGTCCAGCCAGGCGCTGTCCGCCGTGGACCAGAACCGGACGGTGCCCGAACGGGGGGTCACCCCGCCCAGCAGGCGCATGAGGTCGTCGTGGATGCGTTCCACCTGGCGGGAGTGGGCGGCGAAGTCGGCGCCGGGGACGGGCCAGCGCAGGACGGACTCCTCCGCCAGCGCGGCGCTCAGCTCCTCCAGTGCCTCGGGGTCGCCGGAGAGCGTGACGGCGGTGGGTCCGTTGACGGCGGCCACCGCGATCCGGCCGTCCCAGGCGGCGACGCGCGCACGCAGCGGGTCGGCCGCCATGGCCACGAACAGCATGGCGCCCTGGCCGGCGAGCGGGAGGAGGGCCTTGCTGCGCAGTGCGACGACCATCGCCGCGTCCTCCAGGGAGAGCGCGCCGGCCACGCAGGCGGCGGCGATCTCGCCCTGGCTGTGGCCGACCACCGCGTCGGGCTCGACGCCGTAGGACCGCCACAGCGCGGCCAGCGAGACCATCACGGAGAACAGCACCGGCTGGACGCGGTCCACCTGCTCGTAGGCGCCGCCGCGCAGTGCCTCGGTCGGCGACCAGTCGAGGTGCGGGGCCAGGGCGCGCTCGCACTCGGCGAAGCGCTCGGCGAACACCGGGGCGCACGCCAGCAGTTCTAGGGCCATACCGGCCCACTGCGTGCCCTGCCCCGGGAAGACGAACACGGTGCGACGGCCCGCGTCGGCGGTGCCCACGGCGGCCTCGCCGTCCCGCACGGCCCGCAGGCCGGCGGCCAGCGCCTCCCGGTCCGCGCCCACGACGACGGCGCGGCGCTCGAAGGCGGTCCTGGTGGCCGCCAGCGAATGGCCGACATCGAGCGGATCGACCCGTGGATCGGCCTCGATCCGCTCCAGCAGGGCGCGCGCCTGCTCGCGCACGGCCTCCTCGGACCGGCCGGACAGCGTCCAGGCCACGGCGGTCGGCGCGGGAGGGGAGTCGTCCGGCGCGGGCGGTGCCTCGGCGGGGTCGGGCTGCTCGACGATGACGTGCGCGTTGGTGCCGCTCATACCGAACGAGGACACGCCGGCCCGTCGCGGCCCTTCCCAGGGCCGCGCCTCGGTCAGCAGCTCGATGCTGCCCGAGGACCAGTCGATGAACGGCGAGGGCACATCCGCGTGCAGCGTCCGGGGCAGCACGCCGTGTTCCATGGCCTGGAGCATCTTGATGATCCCGGCGACGCCCGAGGCCGCCTGGGTGTGGCCGATGTTGGACTTGACCGAGCCCAGCCACAGGGGCGCGGCGCGGCCCTGGCCGTAGGTGGCGAGCAGTGCCTGCGCCTCGATCGGGTCGCCGAGACTGGTGCCGGTGCCGTGCGCCTCGACCACTCCGACGTCGGTGGCTTCGAGCCCGGCGTTGGCCAGGGCCTGTTGGATGACCCGCTGCTGGGCGAGCCCGTTCGGCGCGGTCAGTCCGTTGGAGGCGCCGTCCTGGTTGACGGCCGAGCCGCGCACGGTGGCCAGCACCGGGTGCCCGTTGCGCCGGGCGTCGGACAACCGCTCCAGGAGGAGCGTGCCGACGCCCTCGGCGATGCCGAACCCGTCGGCCTCGGCGCCGAACGGCTTGCACCGGCCGTCGGCCGCCAGGCCGCGCTGGCGGCTGAAGCCGGTGAACGACAGAGTGGAGCCGAGGATGGTGGCCCCCGAGGCCAGCGCCAGCGAGCACTCGCCGGAACGCAGCGCCTGCGCCGCGAGGTGCACGGCGACGAGGGAGGACGAGCAGGCGGTGTCGATGGTCAGCGCCGGCCCCTCCAGGCCGAGCGCGTAGGAGACGCGGCCGGAGAGCACGCTGCTGGAGATGCCGGCGATGAGATGGCCCTCGGCCTCCTCCGGCACCCGCTCGCCGTCGCCGCCGTACCCCTGGTAGCCGGCGCCGACGAAGACGCCGGTGGGGGTTCCGCGCAGCGTGGTGGGGTCGATGCCGGCGCGCTCCAGCGCCTCCCACGAGGTCTCCAGGAGCAGCCGCTGCTGCGGGTCCATGGCGAGGGCCTCGCGCGGGGAGATCCCGAAGAACGCCGGGTCGAACAGGCCGGCGTCGTAGACGAATCCGCCCGCCCGGGAGTAGGTGGTGCCGGGCCGGTCGGGGTCGGTGTCATAGACGTCGCCGAGGTCCCAGCCCCGGTCGGCCGGCAGCTCGGATATCGCGTCGCGCTCGTCGGTGAGCAGCTGCCACAGGTCCTCCGGGGTGCGGACGTCGCCCGGGTAGCGGCAGCTCGCCGCGACGATGACGATCGGATCGTCCCCGGCGGGCACGGCGGCCGGCACCGGGGCGGCCGATGTCGTCGCCGTGCCGAGCAGTTCGTCGCGCAGGTGGTCCGCGAGCGCGGTGGCCGACGGGTAGTCGAAGACGACGGTGGCCGGCAGGCGCAGGCCCGTCACGGCGTTCAGCCGGCCGCGCAGGTCGACGGCGGTCAGCGAGTCGAAGCCCAGCTCGCGGAAGGCACGCCCCGACTCGATGTCGGCGGCGGACTCGTGGCCGAGGACGGCCGCCGCCTGGGTACGCACCAGATCGGCCAGCAGCTCGCGCCGTTCGGTGGCGGGCAGGGCGCGCAGCCGCTCCAGCAGGGGCGAGGTGGCCTCGTCCTCCGTGGCGCCGGCCGTGTTCTGGTCGGTCAGCGCGGCGCGGACTTCGGGGAGTTCGGAGATCAGCGCGCTGGGCCTGGCCGAGGTGAACACCGGGGCGAAGCGGTCCCAGTCGACGGCGGCCACCACGACGACCGTCTCGTCCCGGTCCAGCACCTGTTGGAAGCCCTCGATGGCGAGGGCGGGACGCATGAAGGGGATGCCCCGTCCGCGCAGTTGCTCCTCGGCGAGGTTGGCCGCCATGCCCTTGCCGTCCTGCGGGGCCCAGATGCCCCAGACCACGGAGGTGGCGCGGAGCCCGCGAGCGCGCCGGTGCTCGGCGAGGCCGTCGAGGTAGGCGTTGGCGGCGGCGTAGGCGCCGTGGTCGGCGCTGCCCCAGATCGCGGAGATGGAGGAGAAGAGGACGAACGCGTCGACCTCGCCGATCAGTTCGTCGAGGTGGGCGGCGCCGAGCACCTTGGCGTGCAGGGTGTCGCCGAACTCGGCGAGGTCGGTGTCCGGCAGCGGCACGAGGCTGCCGCCAGCGGCGGCGTGCATGACGGCCCTGATGTGCTCGCCGCTGGCCTCCAGTTCGGCGACGAGGGCGGCCAGCTGGGCCCGGTCGGTCACGTCGCACGCGGCGGTGGTGACCCGGGCGCCCAGGGATTCGAGTTCGGCGGCCAGTTCGGCGGCGCCCGGCGCTTCGCCGCCCCGCCGGCTGAGCAGCACCAGATGCTCGGCTCCATTGCGGGCCAGCCAGGCGGCGATCTGCCCGCCGACGGCGCCCGTGCCGCCGGTGATGAGGACCGTGCCTCGGGGCCGCCAGGGCTCGGGCGCGGGCCCGTCGGGCAGCGGGGCGCGGACGAGCCGGCGCCCGAACGCGCCGCCCGGGCGCAGCGCCAGCTGGTCCTCGTCGCCTTCGCCGGCGAGGGCGGTCACCAGGGCGGCGGGGTCGAACCCGGGGGCCAGGTCGCACAGCCCGCCCCAGCGTCTCGGGTACTCAAGTGCGGCGACGCGTCCCAGGCCCCACAGCAGGTTCTGTGCGCCGCCGGTCAACGGGGAGTCGTCAGCACCGACGCGGACCGCACCGCTGGTCAGGCACCACAGGGGGGCGTCGATGCCCGCGTCGTCGAGCGCCTGGACGAGGGCGAGGGTGAGGGCCGTGCCGACGGGCACGACGGGATGGTCCGGATGTGGCCGTTCGTCCAGGCCGACCAGTGACACGACCCGGTCCAGGGGGCGGGCCATGTCGGCCAGCCGCAGCGCGAGTGTCTCCCGGTCGCTGTCGGCAGCGGTCAACTCCGCGCGAGTCACGGTGGCGCCGGCGGCCTCCAGTGCCTGGCAGACCTCGTCCACCAGGGGGTGTCCGGTCTCCGGCACGAGGATCAGGCAACGCCCTGGCCGCTCGCCCGGCGCGCCGCCGGGCAGCGGATGCCAGGTGACGCGGTAGCGCCAGGAGTCGACCGTGGCGCGACCGCTGTGGCGGTTGCGCCAGTCGGACAGGGCGGGCAGTACCTCGCTGAGCGGGGTCGCCGGGTCCAGGCCGAGCAACTCCCCCAGGCCACCGTCCTCGACGGTCTCCCAGAAGCGGTTCTGCTCGGACTCGGCGATGCCGACGCTGTCCTCCAGCCAGTACCACTTGCGCTGGAAGGGATACGTCGGCAGATCCCGACAGGGCGCGGCACCGCCGAAGAACGGAGTGAAGTCCACCCCCACACCCCGAACGAACAACTCCCCCGCCGACAGGAGGAACCGACGCACACCCCCCTCATTCCGCCGCAACGTGCCCGCCACCACCGCCTCATCACCGACGGCCTCACCCACACCCACCGTGAGAACCGGATGCGCGCTCACCTCGACAAACACTCCGAACCCCGCACCCGCCAAACCCCGCACCGCACCCTCGAACTCCACCGTCTCCCGCAAATTCCGATACCAATACCCGGCATCGAGAAACTCCGTGTCCAACCAACCACCCGTCACCGTCGAAAAGAACGGAACATTCCCCGCACGCGGCACCACGCCCGCCAACGCATCCAACAACTCCGCCCGAATCCCCGCCACCTGAACCGAATGCGACGCATAGTCCACCGGCACCCGCTTCGCACCCTCCACCAACCCCAACACCACATCCAAACCCGCCGGATCACCCGACACCACAACCGACGACGGACCATTCACCGCAGCGACAGACACCCCCTCAGGCACCAACCCACGCACCACATCCACCGACAACGGCACCGACACCATCCCCCCACCACCCGCCAACCGCTCACCAATCACCCGCGACCGCAACACCACCACCCGCGCACCATCCACCAACGACAAACCACCCGCCACCACAGCCGCCGCAATCTCCCCCTGCGAATGCCCCACCACCGCATCAGGAACCACCCCCACCGACTCCCACAACGCCGCAAGAGACACCATCACCGCCCACAACACCGGCTGCACCACATCCACCCGCTCAAACCCACCCGACCGCACCACCCCCACCAACGACCAATCGACATGCGGAGCCAACGCCCCCTCACACTCCGCGAACCGCGCCGCGAACACCGGCGAAGAATCCAACAACTCCACCGCCATCCCCACCCACTGCGAACCCTGACCCGGAAAGACAAACACCGTCCTCCCCACCACCGACGCCACACCCGACACCACACCCGACGCCGGCTCACCCCCCACCAACGCACCCAACCCCGACCGCAACTCATCCGCCGAACCACCCACCACCACCGCACGATGCTCAAACACCGACCTCCCGGCCAGAGCCGCGCCCACCGACCCCCGCTCCTCCCCCACCAACGACACCAACCCACCCGCCACCCCACGCACCCCACCCACCGAACGCCCCGACACCACCCACGGCACCACCCCGGAACCCAACTCCCCGGACACCACAACCGACTCCACCACCGGAGCCTGTTCCAAGACGGTGTGGACGTTGGTGCCGCTGACGCCGAAGGCGGAGACGCCGGCCCGGCGCGGGCCGCCCTCGTCGTCCCACGCGCGCGCCTCCGTCAACAGGCGCACGTTCCCCGCCGACCAGTCGACGGCGCGGCTCGGGGTGTCGACATGCAGCGTCTTCGGCATCGTGCCGTCGCGCATGGCCATCACCATCTTGATGACGCCGCCGACGCCGGCGGCAGCCGACGCGTGGCCGATGTTGGACTTGAGCGAGCCCAGCCACAGCGGCCGGTCGCGGTGGCGGCCATAGGTGGCCAGCAGCGCCTGCGCCTCGATCGGGTCCCCCAGCCTGGTGCCGGTGCCATGGGCCTCGACCACGTCGATGTCGCCCGCGGAGAGCTGGGCGTTGGCGAGCGCCGCCCTGATGACGCTCTGCTGCGAGGGGCCGTTGGGGGCGGACAGACCGTTGGAGGCACCGTCCTGGTTGATCGCGCTGCCCCGGATCACCGCGAGCACCTGGCGCCCGTCGCGCCGCGCGTCGGAGAGGCGTTCCAGGACCAGGACGCCGGCGCCCTCGGACCAGCCGGTGCCGTCGGCGGTGTCGGCGAACGCCTTGCAGCGCCCGTCGGCGGCGAGGCCGCGCTGCCGGCTGAAGGCGACGAAGGCGTCCTGGGTGGCCATCACGGTGACACCGCCGGCCAGCGCCATGGTGGCCTCGCCGGTGCGCAGCGCCTGGACGGCCAGATGGATGGCGACCAACGACGAGGAGCAGGCCGTGTCGACGCTGACCGCGGGACCTTCGAGGCCGAGGGTGTAGGAGACGCGCCCCGACGCGACGCTGTCGGCGGTGCCGGTGTCCAACAGACCCTGGAGTTCGGGGACTTCCCTGGAACGGTCGCCGTAGCCGTTGCCGATGACGCCGACGTACACGCCTGTTCTGGTGCCGCGCAGCGCGTGCGGATCGAGGCCGGCGCGTTCGATGGCCGTCCAGGTGGTCTCCAACAGCAGCCGCTGCTGCGGGTCCATCGCCAGGGCCTCACGCGGCGATATGCCGAAGAAGCCCGCGTCGAACAGGCCCGCGTCGTGCAGGAAGCCGCCGTTGCGGGTGTAGGAGGTGCCGGACCGCTCCGGGTCCGGGTCGTAGCGACCCTCCAGGTCCCAACCCCGGTTGACGGGCCATTCGGTGATGGCGTCGGTGCCGTCGGCGACCAACCGCCACAGGTCCTCGGGGGACTCGACCCCACCGGGGTAGCGGCAGTCCATCCCGACGATGGCGATCGGCTCGTGCGCGGCCTCATGCGCCTCGCGCAGCTCCGCCTTGGTCTGGCCGAGCTCCGCCGTGGCACGCCTGAGGTAGTCCAGCAGCTTCTTGTCGTCTGTCATGGTGTGA
This sequence comes from Streptomyces profundus, assembly GCF_020740535.1. Taxonomy (NCBI): domain Bacteria; kingdom Bacillati; phylum Actinomycetota; class Actinomycetes; order Kitasatosporales; family Streptomycetaceae; genus Streptomyces; species Streptomyces profundus. Next base: position 7,346,854 of record NZ_CP082362.1, on the reverse strand, counting down.
CCGATCTCCTCAGGCGGTGCCGAAGTTGTTGTCGAGCAGGTCGAACAGTTCGTCGGCGGTGGCCGAGCCGAGTTCACCGGCCCCGGCCGGTGCCGAGCGCTCGTCCCAGCGGCGCAGCAGGGTGTGCAGTCGGGCGCTGACCTCGTCCACGACCGGCAGTCGGGCCAGCGCGCGCTCCAGGCGGTCGATCTCGGCCAGCATCGGGGCGACGGGATCGGGCTCGGCGAGCAGTTCGCCGTGCAGGTGGTCAGCGAGGACGGTCGGCGTGGGGTGGTCGAACACCACCGTCGGGGAGATGGCCAGTCCGGTGGCCGCGCACAGCCGGTTGCGGAACTGGACGGCGAGCAACGAGTCGAAGCCCAGGTCGGCGAAGGAGGAGTCGGGCCGCACGGCTTCCGGCGTCTCATGGCCGAGGGCGGCTGCGACCTGCTCGGTGACCAGGTCGAGCAGGGCCAGGCGCCGGTCGGCCTCCGGCAGTGCGGACAGCCGCTCAGCGAGGTCGTCGCCGGGCTCCTCCCGCGCGGCCTCGGGGAGTTCCTCGATCAGGCTGAGCTGACGCGGGGTGGAGACAGCCGAGACGATCAGGCTCCAGTCGATGTCGGCGACGATCAGCGCCGGCTCGTCGCGTTCGACGGCCCGGCGGACCGCCGCCATCACCGTGTCGACCGGCAGCGGCGTCTCGGCTGGGGCCTGCGGCTCCCAGCCGCCGACGGCGATGGAGACGGCGCGGACGCCCAGGTCCCGCAGCCGGCGGGCGTGGGCGGCCAGGCTCGCGTACCCGGCGGTGCCGGCGCCCTGCCGTGCCGCGCCCCAGACGCCGCTGAGCGGATGGAGCAGAACGAAGGTGTCCACGGCGCCCTCCGGCACCGTCGGCTCGTCGGTCACCGGCAGCACGGCCTCGGCGACCGGTCCGGCCTGCGGCTCGGCGGGCGCGATCTGGAGCACGGTGCGCTCGTCGGGCTCGGGCCGCGCGGCCGGGTCGGCGCTGACCCGGACGCGCTCGGCGCCGTGCCGCTCCAACCAGTCCGCGATCCCGGCCGTCAGGGGCCCGTCCGCGCCCCGGACGAGGACGCGGCCCGGTGCCCAGCGTTCGGCGGGCGGCGCGACCTGCGGGGCGTGGACCAGGCGCCGGGCGTAGCTGCCGTCGGCGCGTACCAGGACCTGGTTCTCGGTGCCGGCCAGGGCGGTGCGCAGGCGGCGCACCACCGTGGCGTCGAGGTCGCCGGGCAGGTCGACCAGGCCGCCCCAGCGCTGCGGCTGCTCCAGGCCGATGACCTGGCCGAGCCCCCACAGCGCTGCCTGCTCGGGATCCCGTTCGGCCCCGGTGGTGAGGCACCACAGGGGTGCCTGGACGCCGGCGGTGTCCAGGGCGCGCACCAGGGCCGGGGTTTCGGCGGCCGGCAGCAGGGAGAGCACGCCGGCGACGGGGCCGGTGACGCCCTTGAGCGTCACATCGGTGGTGACACAGCGGGGCAGGGCGGCCACGAGGGGGTGTCCGCCGGCTGGCACCACGACCGCCCAGTCGTCCAGTGCCACGGGCGTGCCCTGGTCCGGCAGGGCACGCCATGCGACGCGGTAGAGCGGAACGGGCGCCGGCCGCTGGGCGCCGGCCGCCGACCTGCCGGGCGAGGGCAGCCAGTAGTGCGCACGCTGGAAGGGGTAGGTCGGCAACTCGACGTGGGCCCCCGGGCCGGTCAGGGCGGCTCTGTCGACGTCGGCGCCGGCCGTCCATGCCTCGGCGAGGGCCGCGCGCATCCGGTCCCGGCCGCCCTGTCCGCGCTGGAGGGTGCCGACGGTGGTGACGGGGAGAGCGGCGTCGGCGGCCGTGCCCTCGATGCCGGCGATCAGCACCGGGTGCGGCCCGACCTCGACGAAGAGGGTGTGTCCCGTGCGGAGCAGGCGTTCGGTGGCCGCGTGGAAGGCGACGGGCTCGCGCAGGTTCCGGTACCAGTACTCGGCGTCCATCGTGGTGCCGTCGGCGAACTCGGCGGTGACCGTGGAGAGCAGGGGCAGGTCACCGGGGGCGGGCCGCACGCCGGCCAGCCCGGCGAGGAGTTCGTCCCGCACGTCCGCCACCTGGGCGGAGTGCGAGGCGTAGTCGACGGGGACGCGCCTGGCCCGCAGGCCACGGGCCTCGCAGTCGGCGACCAGGGCGTCGAGCGCCTGCGGGTCGCCGGAGACGACGGTCGCGGCGGGGCCGTTGAGCGCGGCGATCCCGACGCGGCCGGCGTGGCCGGCCAGCAGCGCCAGGACGGTGGGCTCGTCCGCCGCCACGGACAGCATGCCGCCCTTGCCCGCCAGGGAGCGGAGGACGGCCCGGCTGCGCAGCGCGACGGTCCGCGCGCCGTCGTCCAGGCTGAGCACGCCGGCCACCACGGCCGCCGCGATCTCGCCCTGCGAGTGGCCGACGACGGCGTCCGGGTGGACGCCGTGGGAGCGCCACAGCTCGGCGAGCGCGACCATGACGGCGAAGAGGGCGGGCTGGAGCACATCGACCCGGCCCAGGGCCGCCTCGTCCGCGAGGACCTCGCGCAGGGACCAGTCCACATGGGGTGCCAGGGCCTCGGCGCAGGCGTCCAGGCGGGCGGCGAACGAAGGCTCGGCGGTGGCGAGTTCGAGCGCCATGCCGGTCCACTGCGTGCCCTGTCCGGGGAAGACGAAGACCGTGCGCCCCGAGCGGGCCTCGCCCGTCACGGCGTGCGGCGCGGTCTCGGGCGCGGCGAGCGCGGCCAGCAGGGCGTCCCGGTCGGCGCCCAGCACCGCCAGGCGCCGTTCGAAGCGGGGCCTGCCGGCCAGGGTGTGGGCCACGTCGGCGATGCCGGCGTCGGTGTCGCGCAGCAGTCGGTGCAGGCCGGCGGCCTGCTCCCGCAGGGCTCCCGAGGTGCGGGCGGACAGCAGCAGGGGCGCGGCGCGGTCCGGTTGGCCGGCTGCCGGCGCCGGGTCGGGATCCGGCTGTTCCAGGACGACATGGGCGTTGGTGCCGCTCATGCCGAACGCCGACACACCGGCCCGGCGCGGTCCCGTCCAGGGGCGGGCCTCGGTGAGCAGCCGGATGTTCCCCGTGCTCCAGTCGACCCTGGTGCTCGGCCGCTCGGCGTGCAGGGTTCCCGGGAGGGTGCCGTGCCGCATCGCCAGCACCGTCTTGATGACCGCGGCGACTCCGGCTGCGGCCTGGGTGTGGCCGATGTTCGACTTCAACGAGCCCAGCCACAGGGGCTGTTCGCGGTCCTGGCCGTAGGTGGCCAACAGCGCCTGTGCCTCGATCGGGTCGCCGAGGGTGGTGCCGGTGCCATGTGCCTCGACCAGCTGGACATCCGCCGGTTCGAGCCTGGCGTTGGCCAACGCCTGGCGGATGACCCGCTGCTGGGCGAGGCCGTTGGGCGCGGTCAGTCCGTTGGACGAGCCGTCCTGGTTGACGGCCGAGCCCCGCACCAGGGCCAGCACCGGGTGCCCGTTGCGCCGGGCGTCCGACAGCCGCTCGACGACGAGCATGCCGACGCCCTCGGACCAGCCGGTGCCGTCGGCGTCCTCGGCGAACGAACGGCACCGGCCGTCGGGGGACAGCCCGCGCTGCCGGCTGAACTCGACGAAGACATCGGGGGACGCCATCACCGCGGCGCCGCCGACCAGCGCGTAGGCGCACTCGCCCGAGCGCAGGGACTGGCCGGCCAGGTGGAGCGCCACCAGGGACGACGAGCAGGCCGTCTCCACGGTGATCGCCGGGCCCTCGATGCCGAACGTGTAGGCGATGCGTCCGGAGGCCACGCTGGTGACGGTGCCGCTGAGCAGATGCCCCTCGACCCCGTCGGCCGGCCCGTTGCCGTAGCCCTGGGCGGCGACGCCGACGAAGACACCGCCCTGGGCGCCGCGTTGGGCGGTCGGGTCCATGCCCGCGCGCTCCAGTGCCTCCCAGGAGGTTTCCAGGAGCAGCCGCTGCTGCGGGTCCATCGCGAGCGCCTCGCGGGGGGCGATGCCGAAGAACTCCGCGTCGAACCGGCCGGCGTCGTGGAGGAAGCCGCCGCCACGGGCGTAGAAGGTGCCCTCGTGGTCGGGGTCGGGGTGGTAGAGGCGCTCCAGGTCCCAGCCGCGCTCCGGGGGGAGCGCGCCGATGGCGTCCCCGCCGTCGGCGACCAGCCGCCACAGGTCGTCGGGCGAGGTCACGCCGCCGGGGAACCGGCAGGCCATGGAGACGATCGCCAGCGGTTCGTCGGCGTCCGCGTGCGGGGCGCCGGCGGCCCGGCGTGGTGCGCGGTCCTCCGTTGCCGCGCCGGTGCCGCCGAGCCCGGTGTGCAGGCGGCGGGCCAGGTCGGCGACGGTGGGGTGGTCGAACACCTCGGTGACGGGCAGCCGCACCCCGGTGGCCTCGACCAGCCGGTCGCGCAGTTCCACGGCCGTCAGGGAGTCGAAGCCGAGGTCCCGGAAGACCCGGTCGGGGGCGACGCCATCGGCCGAGTCGTGGCCGAGGACGGCCGCGACATGGTCGCGGACCAGATCGCGCACCGCCTCCTCGCGGCGGGCCGCCGGCAGCCCGGCGAGACGCGCGGCAAACCCCGGCGCCGACGCCGGCTCCTGGTCCTGGGGGCGGCCGGCCAGGACCGCCCGCACCTCGGGCAGGTCCTCGACGAGCGGGCGCGAACGCGCCACCGTGAAGGCGGGGGCGAAGTCCGCCCAGCGGACGTCAGCGACGACGGCCGTGGCGTCGGGCCCGGCCGCCAGGGCGGGCAGGACGGCGACGGCGGCGGCGGGCGCCAGCGCGGCCAGCCCACGGCGGCGCAGCCGGTCCAGCGTCTCGGCGTCGGCCATGCCGCCGCCGGCCCAGGGGCCCCAGGCGATGGAGACGGCGGGCAGTCCGCTGGCCCTGCGCCGGGCGGCCAGCGCGTCCAGATGGGCGTTGGCCGCGGCGTAGGCGCCCTGTCCCCCGCTGCCCCAGACGCCGGCGACGGAGGAGAAGAGCACAAAGGCGTCCAGTGGGGCGTCGGCGAGCAGTTCGTCCAGGTGGCCGGCGCCCAGCACCTTGGCAGCGGCGACCTCGTCGAGCGCGGCCACGCCGTCCTCGGCGACGGCGCCGAAGCCGAGCGCGCCGGCGGCGTGCACGACGGCGGTGGGCGGGTGTGCCGCCAGCAGCGCGGCGACCGCCTCGCGGTCCGTCAGATCGCAGGGTTCGAAGGTGACGCGCGCGCCGAGGGCGGCCAGCTGGTCGCGGAGCGCGTCGGCGCCTGGCGCGGCCGGGCCGCGCCGGCTGGTGAGCACCAGATGCTCGGCGCCCTCCCTGGCCAGGGCGAGCGCGACATGGCCGCCGAGCGCGCCGGTGCCGCCGGTGATCAGGACCGTGCCGCGCGGCTGCCAGAGCGGACCGTCCTTCGCCGCGGGGGCGTGTTCCAGGCGGCGTGCGCTGACGCCGTGGGCGCGGATGGCGAGTTGGTCCTCGCCGCCGCCGGTGACGGCGGCGCCAAGACGGGTGAGGGCGGGTCCGTCCACGTCGGCCGGCAGGTCGACAAGTCCGCCCCACAGCTCGGGCTGTTCCAGGCCGAGGACCTGGCCGAGGCCCCAGGTGCGCGCCTGTTCGGGCCGCGCCGTTTCCCGGTCCACGGCGACCGCGCCCCGCGTCACCAGCCACAGCGGGGCGCCGAGCGCCGCGTCGGTCAGCGCCTGGGCGGCGATCAGGTTGCCGGCGAGGCCGGTGGGCACCGCCGGGTGGCCGGGGTGTGGCCGCTCGTCGAGCGCGAGCAGCGACAGCACGCCCGCCACCCCGTCGGGGCCGGCGGTGTCCCGCAGCAGCCGGGCGAGCGCGTCCCGCCCGGTGCCGGCCGCGACGGGGAGGACGGGGGTGCCGAGCCCGTGGAGCCAGGCGCGGCAGGCGTCCAGCGCGGGAGTCCCCTCGTTCCCCTCCTCGGTGGCGGGCACCAGGGCGAGCCAGCCGCCGTCCGGCGCTCCGGTGCCGGCCGGCTCCACGGGTGCCCTCCAGCCGATCCGGTAGCGCCACCGGTCGGCGTCCCGCCCCGCGGCGTCGGACGCGGTCAGGACGCGCGGCCAGAACCGCCGGTGCTGGAAGGGGTAGGTGGGCAGCGGGCGTCGGGTCGCGCCCGTGGCGGCGAACAGCGCCTCCCAGTCGGGGCCGGCGCCCACGGTGTGCAGGCGGGCCAGAGCGGCGAGCAGGGTCCGTTCCTCGGGCCGGCCCTCGCGCAGCAGGGAGACCGCCGGCGGGTTCTCATCGGGCAGGCAGTCCGCCACCATGCCGGAGAGCACGGCGTCGGGCCCGATCTCCACAAAGGTGGTGGCGCCGGCGGCCCACAGCGCGCCCACGGCGTCGGCGAACCGGACGGTCGCCCGGGCCTGCCGCGCCCAGTAGCCGGGCGAGGCCGCCTCCTCGGCGGTGAGTTCGGCGCCCGTCACGGTGGAGACGACGGGGATGCGCGGCGCGGCGTAGGCGAGGCCGGCGGCGATCCGCTCGTAGTCGGCGAGCATGCCGTCCAGATGCGGGGAGTGGAAGGCGTGCGAGGTGCGCAGCGGCTTGGTCCTGCGGCCCCGGCCCCGCCAGAGCCGCCTCAGGGCGGCGACCGCGTCGGCGTCGCCGGAGAGCACCACGGAGCCCGGGGCGTTGACGGCGGCGACGGCGACCCGGCCCCCCAGGTCGGCGAGTTCGCCGGCCACCTCGTCGGGGGACGCCTGGACGGCGAGCATCGCGCCGTCGGCGCGCTGGGCCTGCATCAGCCGGCCGCGCGCGGTGACCAGGACGGCGGCGTCCGCGAGCGTGAGGACGCCGGCGGCGTGCGCGGCGGCCAGTTCGCCGACGGAGTGGCCGACGAGCCACTGCGGACGCACCCCCCACGCGCGCAGCGTTCGGAAGAGGGCGACCTCGACGGCGAACAGCGCGGGCTGGGCGTACTCGGTGCGTGCCAGGGCCTCGGCGTCCTCGTCGACGACCTGGCGCAGCGGCCGGTCCAGATGCCGCTCCAGCTCCGCGACGACCTCGTCGTAGGCGGCGGCGAACACCGGGAGGCGGGCGTGGAGTTCGGCGCCCATGCCCAGGCGCTGGCTGCCCTGGCCGGTGAAGAGGAAGGCCACCGGGCGGGCGGCGGCGTCGCGTGCCGTGCCCTCGAAGACCCCGGAGGAGGGCCGGCCATCGGCGAGCGCGCCGAGCGCGCGCGCCAGGGAGCCGAGGTCGTCGGCGAGCACGACGGCCCGGTCGGGCAGCGCGGCGCGGGTGGTGGCCAGCGAGTACGCCACATCCGTCAGCCCGCCGTCCGTGACGGGGTCGCGCTCCAACTGCGCCAGCAGGCTCGCGGCCTGGGCGCGCAGCGCCGGGCGGCCCTTGGCCGCGAGCGGGAAGAGCCGCGCCCCGCCGGCCCGCGCCCCGGCGTTGTCGGGCTCCGGCTGCTGGGGCTCCTCCAGGAGGGCGTGCGCGTTGGTGCCGCTGATGCCGAACGCGGACACCCCGAACCTGCGCGGCGCTCCGGCCGCCGGCCGCCAGGGCCGCGCCCCGGCCAGCGGCCGGACGACCCCCTCCGTCCAGTCCACGACCTCGGACGGGGCGTCCAGGTGCAGGGACTCGGGGAGGACACCGTGCCGCATCGCCATGATCATCTTGATGACGCCGGCGACGCCCGCCGCTGCCTGGGTGTGGCCGATGTTCGACTTCACCGAGCCGAGCCACAGCGGTCGTTCCGGGTCGCGATCCCGCCCGTAGGCGGCGATCAGCGCCTGGGCCTCGATGGGGTCGCCCAGCCGGGTTCCGGTGCCGTGGCCCTCGACCGCGTCCACCTCGTCGGCCCGCAGCCCCGCGTCGGCCAGGGCCGCCGCGACGACCCGCTGTTGGGAGGGACCGTTCGGCGCGGAAAGACCGTTGCTTGCGCCGTCCTGGTTGACCGCGCTGCCGCGCACCAGCGCGAGCACCTGGTGCCCGTTGCGCCGGGCGTCCGACAGCCGCTCCAGCAGGAGCAGCCCCGCGCCCTCGCCCCAGGCGGTGCCGTCGGCGCCGGCGGCGTACGCCTTGGCGCGCCCGTCGGCGGCCAGGCCCCGCTGTCGGCTGAACGAGACGAAGAGTCCTGGCGTGGCCATCACGGTGACGCCGCCGGCCAGGGCCAGGTCGCACTCGCCGTGCCGCAGCGCCTGGCAGGCCAGGTGCAGGGCCACCAGCGCGGAGGAGCACGCGGTGTCGACCGTGACGGCGGGCCCCTCAAGACCGAGGGCGTAGGAGACCCGGCCCGAGACGACGCTGGCCGTGGTGCCGGTGCTGCCGTACCCCTCGCTGTCGGTGTGCTCGGCGGAAGCGGCGGCGAGCAGCGCCAGGTAGTCCTGCCCGTTGGTGCCGGCGAAGACGGCGGTGCGGCTGCCCCGGAGCGAGGTGGGGTCGAGCCCCGCGCGCTCCAGCAGCTCCCAGGACGTCTCCAGCAGCACCCGCTGCTGCGGGTCCATGGCGAGCGCCTCGCGCGGCGAGATGCCGAAGAAGTCCGCGTCGAAGCCGGCGACGTCGTCCAGGAAGGCGCCCTCCCGCACGTAGGTGGTGCCCGGGTGCGCGGGGTCGGGGTGGTACAGGGCGTCCAGGTCCCAGCCCCGGTCGCCGGGGAAGGCGCCGATGGCGTCGGTGCCGCCGTCGACGAGCCGCCACAGATCCTCCGGGGTGCGGACCCCGCCGGGGAAACGGCAGCTCATCGCGACGACGGCGATCGGGTCGTCGGCGGCGGGGTCGGCCGGCGCGGGGTCCCGTTCGGGTGCGACGCCCGTCGGGCCGGCGAGTTCGGTACGCAGGTGGCGCACCAGCGCCGCCGGGGTCGGGTGGTCGTAGACGGCCGTTGCCGGCAGTCGCAGTCCGGTCGCGGCGCCCAGCCGGTTGCGGACCTCCACGCCGGTCAGCGAGTCAAGGCCGAGCTCCTTGAAGGTGCGGTCCACCCGAACCGTCTCGGCGCCCGCGTGGCCGAGTACGGCGGCGACATGGCCGCGCACCAGGTCGAGCAGGATCCGGCCGCGCTCCTCGTCGCCGGCGGCGGCGAGCCGCCCGGCGAGCGTGGGCCCGGCCGCTCCGGGGTCCCCGGTGCCGGTCGCGGCCTCGCGCAGCCGCCGCACCTCGGGCATCGCGTGGAGCAGCGGCCGGACGCGGGAGGCGGTGAACACCCGGTAGAAGGGGTCCCAGTCGATGTCGGCGAGCGTCAGGCAGGTCTCTCCCTCGGCGACGGCCCGCTCCATCGCGGTCAGCACGTCCTGCGGGTCCATGGCCAGCAGGCCGTGGCGGGTCAGCAGCTCGCTGACGCCCTCGCGGCCCGCCAGGCCCGCGCCCGCCCAGCGGCCGAAGGCCAGGGACGTGGCGACGAGTCCCTCGGCGCGGCGCGCCTCGGCGAGGGCGTCGAGGAACGCGTTGCCCGGGGCGTAGTTGCCCTGTCCCGGCAGGCCGAGGGTGGCGGCCACGGAGGAGAACAGCACGAACGCGTCGAGGTCGAGCTCCCGCGTCAGCTCGTGCAGGTGGAGCGCCCCGGCCAGCTTGGGGCGCAGCACCCGTTCGATCTTCTCCGGGCGCACCACCGCCACCAGGTCGTCGTCCAGGACGGCGGCGGTGTGCACGACCGCGGTGAGCGGGTGTTCCGGCGGGACCGTCGCGAGCAGCGCCGCCAGGGCGTCCCGGTCGGCCACGTCGCAGGCGGCGACCGTGACGCGGGAGCCGAGCTCCGCCAGCTCGGCGCGGAGCGCGTCGGCGCCGGGCGCCCGCGGTCCGTCCCGGCCGACGAGGAGCAGATGGGGGGCGCCCCGGCTGGCGAGCCGGCGGGCGACGTGTGCGCCCAGGGCGCCGGTGCCGCCGGTGATGAGCGTCGTGCCACGGGGCTCCAGGGCGCGGGCTCCGGGCCGGGGGCCTCCGGCCGCGCGGATCAGGCGGCGCACCGACACGCCCGCGCCGCGCACGGCCGCCTGGTCCTCGGTGTCGCGGGCGTCGTGGGCGTCGTCGCCCTGGTGCGCCGCGCCGTCCACGGGCAGGCCGGCCAGGACGGCCGCCAGTCCGTTCCCGCTGGCCGCGTCCAGGGTCGGCGGGAGGTCGACCAGGCCACCCCAGCGGTCGGCGTGTTCCAGGCCGACGACCCGGCCCAGGCCCCACACCGGGGCCTGGGCGGGGGCGGTGAGCCGGTCGTCGGCGTCGACCGCGACGGCGCCCCGGGTGGCCAGCCACAGCGGGGCGGGCAGGTCGCTGTCGCCGAGTGCCTGGACGAGCGCCACGGTGGACACCAGCCCGCCGGGCGCCGCCTGGTGTCCCGGGCAGGGCCGCTCGTCCAGGGCGAGCAGGGACAGCACACCGGTGACGGGGCCTTCCGAGGCCACGGCGCGCAGCCGGGTGGCGAGGGCCGCCCGGTCGTCGGTGGCCGCCACGGCCAGGGTGCGGACGTCCGCGCCGTGGGCGGCGGGCACGGCCGCGACGTCGGCGGTGAACGGGTCGTCGGCGAGGTGCGCCGGCACCGCCACCAGCCAGCGCCCGCGCAGGGCGTCCGGGGTCGGGGGGCGGTCGGCGTCGGGGCGCGGGGTCCAGGTGACGCGGTAGCGCCAGCTGTCGGGTCCCGGGCGGATGGGCGCGGCGGCGCGCGAGGTGTCGAGCCAGTACCGCCTGCGTTCGAACGGGTAGGTCGGCAGCTCGGTGCGGCGGGCGCCGCTGCCCTCGTAGAGCGCCGCCCAGTCCACCGGCGCGCCGTGCACATACGCCTCGGCCAGGGAGGTGCGGAACCGCTCGGGGCCTCCGTCGCCGCGCCGCAGCGTGCCCAGCACGGCCGCCTGGCGGTCGCCGGCGCGGTCGAGCGCCTCGTCGAGGCAGTCGGTGACGCCCTGCACCAGCACCGGGTGCGGGCTGACCTCGATGAGGAGCGCCGCGCCGTGGGCGAGGACGTCGGCGACGGCCGGGCCGAAGCGGACCGTTCCGCGCAGGTTGCGGTACCAGTAGCCGGCGTCGAGTTCCGGCCCTTCGAGCAGCTCGCCGGTGACCGTGGAGAGGAACGGCACCGAGGCCCGGCCGGGCTCGATCCCCGCGAGGGCCTCGATCACCTCCTCGCGGATCTCCTCGACCTGCGCCGAGTGGGAGGCGTAGTCGACCGGGACCCGGCGGGCGCGGTGGCCCTCCGTGGCGCACCGGGCGAGGAACGCGTCCAGCGCCTCGGGGTCGCCGGAGACGACGACGGCTCCTGGCCCGTTGACCGCGGCGACGGCCAGCCGGTCGCCCCAGTCGGCCAGGTGAAGTCGGACCTCCTCCGCTCCCAGGGCGACCGAGGCCATGCCGCCGCGACCAGCGAGCGCGCGCAGCGCCCTGCTGCGCAGCGCGACCACCCGCGCGCCGTCCTCCAGGGTCAGCGCGCCGGCCACCACGGCCGCGGCGATCTCGCCCTGTGAGTGGCCGACGACCAGGTCGGGCCGCACGCCGTGGGAGTCCCAGAGGGCGGCCAGGGAGACCATGACGGCGAACAGCGCGGGCTGCACGATGTCGACCTGCCGCAGCCCCGGTGCTCCTGGCTCGGCCAGGATCTGGGCGAGCGGCCGGTCGAGGTAGGGCGCGAGGGCGTCGTCGCAGGCCCGCAGCCGCTCGGCGAAGGCGGGCGCCGACCGCGCGAGTTCGAGGGCCATGCCGGCCCACTGCGAGCCCTGGCCGGGGAAGACGAAGACCGTTCTGGCGCCGGGCAGCGCGGTGCCCAGGACCACGCCGGGCAGCGGCGGTCCGCCGCCCGGCGTCGCCTCGGCGAGCGGGCGCAGCCCGGCGGGCCCCGCGAGCAGCACCGCGCGCTCCTCGAACGCGGTCCGCTCGGTCGCCAGCGAGTAGCCGACGTCCAGGGGGCGCACGTGTGGGGCGGCGGCCAGGTGTCGGGCCAGCCCGGCGGCCTGCCGGTGCAGGGCGCCGGCGTCCCGCGCGGTCAGGATCCAGGGCGGGGAGGCCGGTGGGGCGTCGGCGACCCTTTCCGCCGGGGCGGGTGTGGCGCGCGGGGCCTCTTCGAGGTCGCGCGGGGCCTCTTCGAGGATCACGTGGGCGTTGGTGCCGCTCACGCCGAAGGACGAGACACCGGCCCGGCGCGGACGGCCCCCGGCCGGCCACTCGGCCTGCTCGGTGAGCAGCCGCACCGACCCGGCCGACCAGTCCACGCGGGACGAGGGGGTGCGGACATGCAGCGTCGCCGGCAGCATCCCGTGCCGCATGGCCTGCACCGTCTTGATGACGCCGGCGATGCCGGCCGCCGCCTGGGTGTGGCCGATGTTCGACTTCAACGAGCCAAGCCACAGGGGCTGTTGGCGGTCCTGGCCGTAGGTGGCCAGCAGGGCGTCGGCCTCGATCGGGTCGCCGAGGACCGTTCCGGTGCCATGTGCCTCGACGGCGTCCACGTCGGCGGCGGTCAGCCGCGCGCCGGCCAGGGCGGAGCGGATGACGCTCTCCTGGGAGGGGCCGTGCGGCGCGGTCAGCCCGTTGGACGCCCCGTCCTGGTTGACGGCCGAGCCGCGCACCAGCGCGAGCACCTGGTGCCCGTTGCGCCGGGCGTCCGACAGCCGCTCCAGCAGCAGGACGGCGACGCCCTCGCTCCAGCCGGTGCCGGCGGCGTCGTCGCTGAAGGCCCGGCAACGGCCGTCGTCGGCCAGGCCGTTCTGTCGGCTGAACTCCATCAGCATGCCGGGGCCCGCCATCACGGTGGCGCCCGCGGCCAGGGCCAGGGAGCACTCGCCGGCGGCCAGCGCGCGTGCCGCCAGGTGCAGGGCGACCAGCGACGACGAGCAGGCCGTGTCGATGGTCACGGCGGGTCCGTGCAGTCCGAAGGTGTAGGAGACGCGGCCCGAGGCGACGCTGCCGGCGCCGCCGACCAGGCCGTAGCCCTCCGCCTCGGCCGGTATCTCGTGCAGCCGGGGCAGGTAGTCCTGGTTCATGGCGCCGACGAACACGCCGGTGGCGCTGCCCCGCAGGGCGGCCGGCACGATGCCGGCCCGCTCGAACGCCTCCCAGCTGGTCTCCAGCAGCAGGCGCTGCTGCGGGTCCATGGCGAGCGCCTCGCGCGGTGAGATGCCGAAGAACTCGGCGTCGAAGTCGCCCACGCCGTCGAGGAATCCGCCGTGCCCGGTGTGGGAGGCACCGCCGTCCCCCGCGCCGCCGAGCAGGGCCGCCAGGTCCCAGCCACGGTCGGTGGGCAGCGGTCCGACGGCGTCGGTCCCGGAGGCCACCAACCGCCAGAGGTCCTCCGGGGAGCGCACCCCGCCGGGCAGCCGGCAGCTCATCGCGACGATCGCGACGGGCTCGTCCGCCGGTGCCGTGGGCGGCCCGGCGGCGGGTGCGGCCGGGTCGGCGCCGTGCAGGGCGCGGTGCAGGAAGGAGGCGACCCGCTCGACGGTGGGGTGGTGGTAGACCAGTGCGGCCGGCAGCCGCAGGCCCGTCGCCGCGGCCAGCCGGGCGCGCAGCTCCAGCGACGAGGTGGAGTCGAGTCCCAGGCTCCTGAAGGCCAGCCGGATGTCGACCTCGCCCGCGCCCGCGTGCCCGAGGACGGCGGCGGCGTGCGCCCTGACCAGGTCGGTCAGGGCGGGCAGCGTGGTGTCGACGACCGCCTCGGCGGCCTGGGCCGGCTCGGCGACCCGGTCGAACCAGTGGGGCTGCCGCTGGAACGCGTAGGTGGGCAGGGCGAGTTGAGCGGCGCCGGTGAACAGGGGCGAGAGGTCGACGCCGACGCCCCGCACGAGCAGTTCGGCCGCCGAGCGCGTCAGCCGGTCCCACCCCCCGTCGTCCCGGTGCAGGGTGCCGCCGACGATCACGTCGCCGGCGGTCTCCGCCACGGCGGAGGTCAGCGTCGGATGGGCACTGACCTCGACGAACACGCCGTGCCCGGACTCCGCCAACCGCCGTACGGCGGACTCGAACTCGACGGTGCCGCGCAGGTTGCGGTACCAGTAGTCGGCATCGAGCCCCGTGCCGTCCACCCAGTCCACGTCCACGGTGGAGAACAGCGGGACGCCGGCGGCGCGGGGCGTCACATCGCGCAGGACGTCCCGCAGCCGCTCCTCGATCTCGGCCACCTGTGCGGAGTGGGAGGCGTACTCCACGGGCAGCCGGCGGGCGCGGACATCCCGCGCCTCGGCCCTGGCCTCCAGCTCCGCCAGCGCCTCCGGGGCGCCGGCGACGACGACCGACCCCGGGCTGTTGACGGTGGCGATCGACAGCTCGAGACCGACGAACGCGCGGGCCTGGCCGGCCGGCAGCGCCAGCGAGGTCATGCCGCCGCGGCCGGCCAGGGCACGCAGCGCCCTGGCGCGCAGCGCCACCACGCGCGCGCCGTCCTCCAGGGACAGGGCGCCCGCCACCACGGCGGCGGCGACCTCGCCCTGGGAGTGGCCGAGCACCGCGTCGGGGACGACACCGAGCGACCGCCACAGCGCGGCGAGGGACACCATGACCGCCCACAGCGCCGGCTGCACGACCTCGGTGCGCTCCAGCGCGTCCCCGTCGCCCAGCACATCGGCGAGGCGCCAGTCGGTGAACGGCGCCAGGGCCAGGTCGCACTCGGCCATCCGGGCGGCGAACTCCGCCGACTCGTCCAGGAGTTGACGGGCCATGCCCACCCACTGCGCGCCCTGCCCGGGGAAGACGAACACCGTCTTGCCGACGGCGCCGCCGGCGCGGCCGACGACGACGTCCTCGCGGGGCCCGCCCGTGGCCAGCGCCCGCAGCCCGGCGGTGCCCAGGACCACCGCACGGTGGTCGAAGAGCGTACGGGAGGCCAGCAGCGAGGCGCCGAGGTCGACGGGGTCGGTGTCCGGGCGGTCCTCGATCCAGTCGGCGAGCCGTGCGGCCTGCGCGCGGAGCGCGCCCTGGCCGCGCGCCGACACCACCAGGGGCACCGCACCGACCGTCGGGGGCCGCCTGGCGCCCGGCGCCGCCGGCGCCTCGGCGGGCCGGTGGGCGGACACCACCACATGGCAGTTGGCCCCGCCCAGGCCGAAGGAGCTGACCCCGGCGACGCGGTGCTCCCCCGGCCAGGGGCCGCGCTCGGTGAGCACCCGGAGGTTCAGCTCGTCGAGGGGGATCGAGGGCGGCGGCGCCTGGAAGTTGAGGCTGGCCGGCAGCTCCCCCCGGCCGACCGCCAGCACGGCCTTCAGCAGGCCGACGATTCCGGCGGCGCTCTCCAGATGACCGACGTTGGTCTTGGCCGAGCCGACGAGCAGCGGCGAGCCGGCCGGCCGCGCGGCGCCGACGGAGGCGCCCAGCGCCGCCGCCTCGACGGGGTCGCCGACCGTGGTGCCCGTGCCGTGCAGTTCGACGTAGTCGACGTCGGTGGGCGCCACCCCGGCGGCCCGCTGGGCGAGCACCACCACCTCGCGCTGCGCCTCGGCGTCGGGCACGGTGAGGGCGCTGCCGTCGCCGTCGTGGTTGACCGCGCTGCCCAGCAGCACCGCGTGCACGGTGTCGCCCTCGGCGACGGCCAGGTCCAGCGGCTTGAGCAGCACCAGGCCGCCGCCCTCGCCACGCACATAGCCGTCGGCACGGGCGTCGAAGGTGTGGCATCTCCCCCGTGGGGAGAGCGCGCCGACACCGGCGGCGACCAGCGCGGTGTCCAACGCCAGGTTGAGGTTGACCCCGCCGGCCAGCGCGGCGGTCGACTCCCCCGAGCGCAGGGACTGGCAGGCGAGGTGCACGGCGACCAGGGACGAGGACTGCCCGGTGTCGACGAGTTGGCTCGGGCCGCGCAGGCCGAGGGTGTGCGAGAGCCGGTTGGCGATGAGGGCGCGCTGCGTGCCCGGCAGCGTGTGGTGGGTGATCTCGGCGGCCGACCGGCGGCGCAGCGTTCCGTAGTCGTCCCAGCCGGCGCCGACGAAGACGCCCGTGCGGGTGGCGGCGAGGGTGGCCGGCGGCAGCCTCGCGTGCTCGACCGCCTCCCAGCCCAGCTCCAGGACGAGCCGCTGCTGGGGGTCCATCGCGGCGGCCTCGCGGGGCGAGACGCCGAAGAAGGCCGCGTCGAAGTCCTCGGGGTGCTCGATGAAGGCGCCCCAGCGCGCGTGGGCGGCGTGCGGTGTGCCGGTGGCGTCGAGTTGGGCGGTGGTCCACCGGTCGGCTGGCGCCTCGGTGATGGCGTGCCGACCGTCGAGCAGCAGTCGCCAAAAGGCTTCCGGGTCGGGCGCCTTGGGCAGTCGGCACGAGTAGCCGATGACCGCGATGGCAGCCTGCGGCGGGCCTGTCCTGGTCAACGCTTCCTCCTCGACGTGCTGCGAACGCCCCTGGGCCTTCCAGGGATTCGGCGCGTGGAACTCATGGCGATGCCCGCTCGCTGAACGTCGTCGACCGGTGGGACGACGGCGTTGCTTCGCGAACAGTGCGGGTGGGGGTGGTGGTCCGACGGGACGAGAGGCCGGACGGTCAACGGGGGACGAGCGGAACCGTGGCCTGCGGAGCGACCATACTGCGGAGCTACCGAACGCTCTGTATGGCGAGCGTCACAATTCGCAACTGTCCGCGATCATGCTCCGCGGCGCCGACGGGCAGCGTGACAGGCATCGCACTCGACTGATCATCCTTAGTCACCATTAGCGATTGTCTGATCATCTTCAGTTGTCGACCAGGCGTAGCGGCGTGTACACCTCATCCGCGCGTGACCGTTATCACACTGCTCGCCACCTGCGGCGGGAACTTCTCGGGAACGCGTCCGGAGCAGCTCCTACACTGGCTCGCGGTGCGGCCGGGGAACGACGCCCACCCGTCACAGCGGGTCGCGGACCGGCCCGGCCACCCCCTGCGACACCGCGCCTTGACCAGTCAGAACGACCGAGCGTCCGGACGGATCGACGCACCCTGATGGGAAGAGACGATGGCTCAACAGATCGCTGTCTCCGACTCCTTACACACCTACGTGCGTGAGGTCTCGCTGCGGGAGGATCCGGTCCTCGCCCGCCTGCGGGAGTTCACCGCCCAGCTCCCCGCCGGCGCCGCGATGCAGGTGTCGCCCGAGGAAGGGCAGTTGCTCGCCCTCCTGGTGCGCCTGACGGGCGCCGTGAACGTCCTGGAGATCGGCACCTTCACCGGCTACAGCACGCTGTGCATGGCGCGCGCCCTTCCCCCGGGTGGCCGCCTGACGACCTGTGACATCACCGACCGGTGGGCCTCCATCGCGGTCCGGCACTGGCGGGAGGCGGCCGTCGAGGAACGCGTCGAGACACGGATCGGCGACGCCGCGGAGACCCTGGACGCGCTGTACCAGGAGCACGGTGCGGGCCACTTCGACCTGGTCTTCGTCGACGCGGACAAGAGCGGCTATCCGCGCTACTACGAGAGGTCACTCGACCTGCTGCGGCCCGGCGGCCTCGTGGTGGTGGACAACACCCTGTTCTTCGGGCGGGTGGTTGATCCGGAGGACCACGCGGCGGACACCGTCGCGATCCGCGCGTTCAACACCTTCCTGCACGGGGACGAGCGGGTCGACGTCTCCCTGCTGCCGATGGCCGACGGCATCACCCTCGCCCGCAAGCGAACCGGCTGAGCGGCCGTCCGCCGCCACGACCATCTGTCCACACCCTCCACTGCCGAGGTAGCAGCATGCCCAGAGAGCGGGAACCACGGATGACAGAGCCGATCGCGGTCCTCGGCGCCGGTGTGATGGGCGTGGGGATCAGCACGCTGCTCGCCGGCCACGGCCTGCCGGTGCGGCTGGTGGACCACGACCCGGAGAAGCTGACGCTGGCGCCCGAACGAATCCGGCGGGAACTCCGCATGGCCCAACTGGTGGGGGCCCTGCCGCCCGGACGCGAGCAGGGCCGGGTGACCGGGCACAGCGACGTGTCGGCGGCCGGCGGCGCACGGCTGGTGATCGAGGCCGTCACCGAGGACGCCGACCTGAAGAGCGCGGTACTGGCCGAGGTGTCGGCGGGTACGGCGCCCGGCACCCCGCTGGTCTCCAACACGTCCTCGATCCCCATCGACGAGCTGGCCGACTCCCTGCCGCGCCCCGGCGACCTGATCGGCACCCACTTCATGAACCCGCCGGCACTGATCGGCACCACCGAGGTCATCCGGGGCGCGCGCACCGCCGAGGCGACCCTGGCGGCGGTGCGCGGCCTGCTCCAGGAGGTCGGTCGCAGGCCCGTGGTGGTCAGCGACGCGCCCGGCTTCGTCACCAGCCGGCTGCTGCACCCGATGATCAACGACGCGGCGCGGCTGGTCCAGCGGGGCACGGCCTCCGTCGAGGACGTCGACGCCCTGATGCAGGGCTGTCTGGGCCACCGCACCGGACCGCTGCGCACGGCGGACCTCATCGGCATCGACAACCTGGTCGACTCCCTCTGGGTGCTGCTGAAGCGCACCGGCGACGAGGGCTGCCGCCCCTGCGGTCTCCTGCTGCGGAAAGTCGCCGAGGGCCACCACGGCCGGAAGACCGGCCGTGGTTTCTACGAGTACGAGGAGAGCACCCGATGACCGTCCCCACCGACCGGCCCACGGACGTCCAGGCGGCCATCCTGGCCTTCGTCGAGGCGAAGACCAGGACGAGCTGGGACCCGGAAACCGACCTCTTCGCCACCGGAGGGCTCTCCTCGCTGTTCGCCATGGAACTGGTGGTCCATCTGGAGAAGACCTTCGGTATCGCCATCGGCGGCGCCGACATGCGCCTGGACAACTTCCGCACCGTCGCCTCGATGGTCCGACTCGTGCGGCGGCTGGACGGGAGCGCCGGTGCCTGACCAGCTCGCCGCCGAGGTCACCGCGCTGGTCGGTGACCAGGCGGACCACTGGGACCGCCTCGGACTGCTCCCGCACGAACTGCTGCGGAAGATGTCGGCGCGCGGCCTGCTCTGCGCCCAGGTGGCCACGGAGCACGGGGGGCTCGGCCTGAGCAGCGCGCGGAGCGGCGAGTTCACCGCGCACGTCGGCGGCCTGGACAGCTCGCTGCGGAGCGTGATGACCTCGCAGGGCATGGCCGCCTGGGCCATCCAGCGACTCGGCGACGCCGAACAACGGGCCGGGCTGCTGCGCGGGTTGGTCCAGGGCCGGCTCGCCGCCGTCGGCTTCAGCGAGGCGGCGGCCGGCAGCGATGTCGCCGCCATGGACACCACCGTCAGGACCGAGGGCGACGAGGTGGTGGTGAACGGCACCAAGGTGTGGATCACCGCGGCCCACTACGCCGACGAGCTCGTGGTCTTCGGACGCTACGGGGAGGGCGGCGCTGCCGTGGTGATCCCCAGGGACGCCCCGGGGGTCGCCGTCGAGCGGGTTCCCGACCCGCTGGGCTGCCGGGCCGCCGGACACTCCACCGTCTCGCTTGACGAGGTCAGGACACCGGCGCACCGGCTGCTTGGCGGCGCGGGGATGCCGCTCCCGATGCTGGTCACCCTCGTCCTGGCGTACGGCCGGATGTCCGTGGCCTGGGGCTGCGTCGGCATTCTCCGGGGCTGTCTGACCGCGGCCGGCGCGCATGCCCGCTCCCGCCGCCAGTTCGGCAGGCCCATCGGCGAACACCAGCTGGTCGGCCGGCATCTCGCGGAGCTGCTGGTCTCCGAGCAGATCGCCACCCGGGCCTGTGAGCACGCGAGCGCCCTCTGGGACGCGAACGCCCCGGACGCGGTCACCGCCACGGTCCTGGCCAAGCATGTCGGCGCCACCCAGGCCGCACGGGGTGCCGCCTCGGCACTCCAGGTCCTGGCGTCGGCCGGCGCGGACAACAGCGGCCTGGTCGCCCGCGCCTACCGGGACGCCAAGTTGATGGAAATCATCGAGGGCAGCAACGAGCTGTGCCAGGTCATGCTGGCCGAGCACGTGCTGTCGGACTCGTAGAGGAGACGAGCCCATGGCCGAGCGGCCGAAGACGGTGAAGTGCCTTGTCTGGGATCTCGACAACACGCTGTGGCGGGGCATCCTCTCGGACGGCGACGACGTCCGGGTCACGGAGGATGTCAGGAAGGTGATCGCCGAGCTGGACCGGCGCGGCGTTCTCCAGGCGGTGTGCAGCAAGAACGACCACGACCTCGCGTGGGAGCGGCTGGAGCGACTGGGGGTGGCCGAGTACCTCGTTCTCCCCCACATCGGCTGGGGACCGAAGTCCGACTCGGTCAGGTCCATCGCCGAACGGCTGAACTTCGCCCACGCCACCATGGCGTTCGTCGACGACACACCGGCCGAGCGCGCCGAGGTGTCCTACCACCTGCCGGAGGTCCGCTGTTACGACGCGGAGCAGGTGCTGGACCTCCTGAACCTGCCCGAGTTCAGCCCTGACACCATCACGGTGGACTCGGAGCGGCGCCGCGCGATGTACCAGGCCGGCTTCCGCAGGGACGCCGAGCGCGAGCGGTACCGGGGAGCGGACGAGGACTTCCTGCGGTCGCTCGACCTGTGGATGGCGATCGACGGCGCGACCGAGGACGAGCTGAGCCGCGTCGAGGAACTGACCCTGCGCACAAGCCAGATGAACGCGACGGGGGTGCACTACGGCGACGCCGAGCTCCGCCGGTTGACGGCCGACCCCGAGCACGAGGTGCTGGTCGTCACCATGGGCGACCGGTTCGGCCCGCATGGCGCGGTGGGCCTGGTCCTGCTGCGCCGGACGGCCCCCGCCTGGCATCTCAGGCTGCTGGCGACCTCGTGCCGGGTGGTCTCCTTCGGCGCCGGCTCGGTCATCCTCAACTGGCTCGTCGACCGGGCGGCCACGGCCGGGGTGCATCTGACCGCCGACTTCCGGCGCACCGACCGCAACCGCATGATGGAGGTCGCCTACCGTTTCGCCGGCTTCGACGACCGGCCCTGCGCCTGTCACGACGGGCCGGACGTGGCGTCAGGGGACGCCGCGGGGGTGGAGCGTCTGCATCTGGTCCCCGACCCGCGGCCGGGACCGACCACGATGTCCCTGGCGGCGGTCGACCTCGTCGACGGAACACGGCGCTAGTGCCGCGTCGGTCGGGGTGCCCCCCCCCACCCCCGGGGCCTACTTGACGCCGAGGAGTTGCTCGACGGGGTCGATGGCGAAGTAGACGAGGAAGAGCGCGGCGGTGCCCCACAGCAGCCAGTGGACCTCGCGGGCCTTGCCCAGGCACGCCTTGATGATCACGTAGGAGACGAAGCCGGCGCCGATGCCGTTGGTGATGGAGTAGGTGAAGGGCATGACGACGATGGTCACAAAGGCCGGGATGGCGAGGTCGTAGCGCTCCCAGTCGATGTGCCTGACCTGGGTCATCATCAGGAAGCCGACCGCGACCAGGGCCGGGGAGGCGGCCTGGAGGGGCACGATGGTCAGCAGGGGGGTGAGGAAGAGGGCGACGGCGAACATGCCGCCGGTGACGAGGTTGGCGAAACCGGTGCGGGCGCCTTCGCCGACGCCGGCCGCGGACTCGATGTAGGTGGTGGCGGACGAGGACGAGGACGCGCCGCCGGCGACCGCCGCCGCACCGTCGATGAGCAGGACGCGGCCGAGCCCGGGGACCTGCCCGCGCTCGTCGAGGAGTCCGGCCTCCGAGGTGACGCCGACGACGGTGCCCATGGTGTCGAAGAAGTCGGACAGGATCAGGGTGAAGACGAGCAGGACGACGGTCAGGACGCTGATCTGCCCGAACGAGCCGAAGAGGTCGAACTGGCCCAGCAGGCCGAAGTCGGGAGCGGCGACGATCTCGTCGGGCAGCGAGGGGGAGGTCAGGCCCCAGGACTCGATGTCGGCGATCTCGTTGACGACGACGGCGAGGAGGGTCATCAGGGCGATGCTGATGAGGATGGCGCCCTTGATCTTGCGGGCGAGGAGGACCAACGTCAGGAGCAGGCCGAGGCAGAAGATGGCTATGGGCCAGCCGGTGAGGGTGCCGGTGCCCAGTTGGACGGGCACGGTGGTGTTCGCGACGTCGGGGATGCGGGTGACGAAGCCCGCGTCCACGAAGCCGATGAAGGCGATGAACAGGCCGATGCCGACGCTGATGGCCTGTTTGAGCGGCTGTGGAATGGCGTGCATGACGGCCTCGCGCAGACCGGTCATGACCAGCAGGGAGATCAGCAGCCCCTCAAGCACGATGAGGCCCATCGCGTCTTCCCAGCTCATCAGCGGGGCGATCTGCACGGCCACGATCACGTTGATGCCGAGGCCAGCGGCCAGGGCGAGTGGCAGGTTGCCCCCCACGCCCATGATCAACGTCATGACCGCCGCCACCAGGGCGGTGGCGGTCGCCAGTTGAGGAATACTCAGTTGCTCGCCGAACTTGTCCTCGGCGCTCCCCAGGATGATCGGGTTGAGCACGAGAATATAGGCCATGGTGAAGAACGTGGCGAACCCACCGCGTATCTCCCGGGCATAGGTGGAGCCTCGTTCGCTAATGCGAAAGAAGCGGTCCAGCGGACCGCCTGTTCCTGTGCGTGAAGCGTGGACAGGACGGCTTGGCCGGGCCGGGCTGGTGTGCATGACTGAGTCTCCTGGGCCTACAAATGTGAACGAGACTGGTGCGGCGTGATCCGTCGCGTGTGACGGTCGTTACGCGAGTGGCTGGGCACCATGCGAGCGGATCATACGCGGCCCGGCTGAATTGCCAATTACTTTGCGTTGTCAGGTAGTTGCCAACCTCACCCGCCCCCCGCCGCTTTATGAAGAATCAGCATCGACATAACTCGCCAAAGGTGACGCACGCGACAACGGGTATGGAGTTGCGCCGGGTAAGCCCCCTACTCTCTGCGCGTGCAGCCACCGCACCCCTTCAACGCACGTGCCGCCCGCAGGCTGCGCGAAGCGCTCGGACAGACTCCGGACCACATCGCGTACAGCATGCGCGCCTCCCACGGCGTACCCCACATAACCCCCCACCACATCGCCGCCTGGGAACGCGGCACCGCCTGGCCCACCGCCAACGAACTCATCGCCCTGGCAGCAGCCCTGTGGTGCGCTCCCAGCAACCTCATGGGCCACCCCCGGACCCTGCTCGAACACCGCCTGTCCCGCGGCATCGCCGCCGAGGACCTCGCCCGCCTCGTCGGCCTCAAACTCGACGACTACCGCTCCATGGAGGAGACCGGTCGATGGGCCGGCGACAAGACACAGACCGCGAACCTCGGCAGGGTCCTCAACCTCCCGCCGAGCGACCTCATCGCCGTCACCGGCCTTGAGGACGAACTCGCCCACCTGCTCACCGAGGCCGTGTCCAGCCGCTGGCAGGCGCATATCCGCCCCATCGCCAAGCTCATCGCCATGGACCGGCGGGAGTTGCAGGACCCCCTGCGCACCATGCACCAGGAGTACCAGAACCTCGCGGCGGCCACGCTAAGCCGAGCCGGCCCGACGGCTGGCGAAGCAGGAGCGCGCTATCTCGACAACATCGTCAAACACTTCTGGGCCCGGCTAGCCGACAGGCCCAACTAGGGCACGCCGTTCGGATCTTCGCGGGCTCGCGACGACAGCGGATGGGGGCACCTCCCAGGCCCTCAAGGGCCTGGGGGAACCTCGCTGCGTTACCGAATCGCGCAAGTACGACCAAGTACGAGCTGCGATCCGGCGCCTTGCGATGCACCGCATCATGGGGGCACCTCCCAGCCGCCAGGCTGGGGGAGCCGCTCGCTATCCACGAAGATCCAAACGACGCACCCTAACGGAAACCAGGGCCTGTCTCCCAGGCCGTCGCGGGCTCGCGACGGCCCAGGAGACAGGCCCCAGCCGGGTCAGACACCCCGTCGTCGGCCACTTGGGCCAGCGGGCGCCGCCGTTCCGGCGGCTATCGCCCGCCGCCCGAATGTCCCGTGCGGCGATTCCTCTCCGTCTCCGACGTCTGGCTATCCGTGGTCGAAACGGAAGGCGGCTCGGCCGAAGGGGAGGACTTCGACGACCGCACGCCAAAGACCTTCACGCACCGCCCTGGAATCTCCATCACCATGGAGGCGGTGGCGCGGTCGCACCGGAATTCCGCGCACGCGCAAGAGGAATGGGCGACCCACCTGGCACGGGCCCGGCCCAAGATCACTTTATCGGTGATCCACATCGCCACCGTTCGCGGACATAGCACTCGCAAGGCCGCCCGACTTCGACGGCCCGGACGCACCCATTGACGGCCCGTTACGGCGGCGCTAATTTGCAGTCGATATAACGAACTTGGTTCGACATATCGAACCACAGAAGAGACTCCCCACCCTCCGAGCCGAATTCCGAGCCGAGATCCGAGCTGAAACCCGCGCTGAAATCCGAGCCGAAAAGAGTGCAGAGATGTCCTTCTCCCCGAGTCGGCGACGGCTGTTGCAGGCCGCCGCCGTCGCCGCCGCAGGACCGGTCGTCGGGAGCTCGGCGGCCCGCGCCGCGCCCCCGGGGGCGACCGCCGTCGTCGAAGCCGCGGCCTCGGCGTTCCACCCCGGCCGGGTGCGGCTGACCGAGAGCCGATGGCTGGACAACCAGAACCGCACCGCGGCGTATCTGCGGTTCGTCGACGTCCAGCGGCTCCTGTACAACTTCCGCGCCAACCACGGCCTGTCCACCGGCGGCGCCTCCCCCACCGGAGGCTGGGAGGCGCCCGACTTCCCGTTCCGCACCCACAGCCAGGGCCACTTCCTCAGCGCGTGGTCCTGGGCGCACGCCGTGACGGGCGACGACGTCTTCCGGCAGCGCGCCGAGACGATGGTGGCCGGGCTCGCCGCGTGCCAGGCCAACAACGGGAGCGTCGGCTACCACGAGGGGTATCTGAGCGGCTATCCGGAGTCCGAGTTCGACGCGTTGGAGGACCGTTCGCTCGCCAATGGCAACGTGCCGTACTACACCGTCCACAAGACCCTGGCCGGTCTGCTGGACGTGTGGCGCCTGCTCGGCGGCGCCGAGGCTCGGGAGGTGGCCCTGGCCCTCGCCGGGTGGGTGGACCTCCGCACGGGCCGGCTCTCCGAGCAGCAGCGACAGGCCATGCTGGCCACCGAGTTCGGCGGGATGAACGACGTGCTGGCCGACCTGCACCAGGAGACGGGGGACGGCCGCTGGCTGACCGTCGCCCAACGCTTCGACCACGCCGCCGTCTTCGACCCGCTGGCCGCGGGACAGGACCGGTTGAGCGGGCTGCACGCCAACACCCAGGTGCCCAAGTGGATCGGCGCCGTCAAGGAGTACCGGGCCACCGGGGACACCCGCTATCTCGACATCGCCACCCACGCCTGGGACTTCACCGTGGGCGCGCACACCTACGCGATCGGCGGCAACAGCCAGGCCGAGCACTTCCGACCGCCGCACGCCATCGCCTCCCACCTCCACGAGGACACCTGCGAGAGCTGCAACACCTTCAACATGCTCAAGCTGACCAGGGACCTGTTCGCGCTGGCCCCGGAGCGGGCGGACCTGTTCGACTTCTACGAGCGCGCGTGGCTCAACCACATGATCGGCCAGCAGGACCCGGCCAGCGCCCACGGTCACATCACCTACTTCACCCCGCTCAACCCCGGGGGCCGGCGCGGTGTCGGCCCGGCCTGGGGCGGCGGCACCTGGAGCACCGACTACGACAGCTTCTGGTGCTGCCAGGGCACCGGCGTCGAGACGCACACCCGGCTGATGGACTCGGTGTACTTCCACACCGAAGACGCCCTGACCGTCAACCTGTTCGTGCCGTCGGTCCTCGACTGGTCCGAACGCGGCGTCACCGTCACCCAGCGCACGTCCTTCCCGGTCGGCGACACCACCACGCTGGAGATCACCGGCGGCGGGGAGTGGTCGCTCCGGGTGCGCGTTCCCGGTTGGACGACGGATGCCACCATCAGCGTCAACGGTGCGGCGCAGGACGTCGCCACCACACCGGGCAGCTACGCCACCGTCACCCGCGCCTGGTCGACGGGTGACACGGTCACCGTGCGGCTCCCCATGGGGACCACCCTGTGGCCGGCCCAGGACGACCCGAACGTGGCCGCCGTCGCCTACGGCCCCGTGGTGCTCTGCGGCGACTACGGCGACAGAACGCCGGACTCGCTGCCGGCCCTGGACGTCCCCTCGGTCACCAGGACCGACGAGGAGACGCTCACCTTCGCCGCCACGGCGGACGGCTCACCCGTCACCCTGGGCCCCTTCCACGACGCCCACGGCCACAACTACACCGTCTACTGGCGCACCGATGGCCGCGGCGGCGGGAATCCGGCCGTCCGGCTGGTGAACGCGGCCAGCGGCCTGGTCCTCGGCATCGAGAACATGTCGACGGCGGACGGGGGGCGGGCCCTCCAGTGGCACGACACCGGCACCGCCGACCACCGCTGGGAGCCGCTCCAGCGCGGCGGCGAGACCACCTTCCGCAACGTGCACAGCGGCAAGGTCCTTGGCGTGCAGGACATGTCGACCGCCGACGACGCGCCGGTGCTCCAGTGGTCGGACACCGGCACCGCCGACCACCGCTGGACCGTCCTGGACGAGGGCGACGGCACGCACCGGATCCGCAACGCCCACAGCGGCAAGCTGCTGGGCGTCCTCGGCGGTTCGACCGAGGCCGGCGCCTATGTCGTCCAGACTCCGGACGACGGCTCGGCCGACAACCTGTGGCACATCGTGAGCGAGGCCCCCTGAGCCGGGAGGACCCGCGCGGCCGAGGAGCCCGGGCGCGGGCTCCTCGGGCCCTACGGGGGCGGCGGGATCAGGGAGTCGAGGCGGGTCAGGCCGTCCGAACCGGCCGGTGAGCCGGGGGCCGACTCCGGGGGAAGCGCGCGGAAGGCGCGTGGCGCCATGCCGTACGCGGCGCTGAACCTGCGGGAGAAGTGGTACGCGTCGGCGAAGCCGCCGCGGGCGGCGATCGCCCGCAGCGGCAGGTTGCTGCGCCACAGCAGCGGCTCGGCCCGCGCCAGCCGCAGCCGTTCGAGCGCGGCCGTCGGCCCGAGTCCGACGTGCGCGCGGAAGAGGCGGCACAACGTGCTGACCGAGACACCCGCCGCTTCGGCGAGGCGCTCCAGCGGGATCGGCCGCGCGATGCCGTCCGCCCAGTCCTCCCGTACGACGCGTGCCATCGCGACGATCGGCTCCGGCAGCGCCGCCGGTCGTTCGGCCGCCGGTTCGGGGCCGGAGACAAACGTCATCAGCAACAGCCGCAGTGTCTCCCGCGCGTGCTCACGCCAGCCGGGCGGGCAGGCGCCGCCGAGCCACAGCAGGTAGCGGCAGAGCGCGTCGAGCGGTCCGGGACGCCCGCCCAACGGCCGGACGAGCGGCCACCCCGCGTCGTCCGGCCGGCCGGCGACCGGCCGGAAGTGGACATAGGCGTGCCGGGTCGTGCGGTCGGGGTCCCAGTGGAAGACGTCCCGCATCCCAGGCCGTACGAGCAGGAGGGTCCCCGGCGTGAGCCGCAGGGTGTCACCGCCGTCCGCCGTCCAGGTCGCGCGCCCGCGCAGCAGCCAGACGAACTCGTAGCTCCGCGCGTCACGCGGCCCGAAGGACGAGCCGGGCGGATAGTCGACCGCCGTGGGCCCGAGCCGGGGAAGCAGTTCGACGGCGTACGGGTCGGCCGCCGCCCCTCGCTCCGCCGTCATCGCCTCACCTGTCGCAGCCACCCGCCCGATCGGGCCGGACGCGCGGGCGGCGGATCTCGTCCGTGCCCTTCCAGGCATACGGGTCGTGTCCGGCGACCAGGACGATATCGCGGAAGTCGGCGCGTGCCATCCCCACGTCAGCGGGCGGCGGCGCCCAGGGCAGCAGCGACTCGGCGCTCATGTAGTGGCCGACGAGGGCGCGGCGGCAGCCGTGGCGTCCCGAGTTGGGCAGCGACTTGTGCAACAGGTAGCCGTTGAAGAGCAGCACGGAACCGGCCTTCAACTCCACCGGCACCGCGTCCTCCTCCGTGTGGGGGAAGCCGAACGACTCGACGGTGCAGTCGTAGCGCGGGTCGTCGTGCTCGCGGTCGGGGTAGATGACGCCCGCCCGGTGGGAGCCGGGGACGACCCACAGGCAGCCGTTCTCGGTCGTCGCGTCGTCCAACGCGATCCATGCGGCGGTCAGGGAGCGGTCGCGCGTCGGGATGAAGCCCTCGTCCTGGTGCCACGCCTGCCCCGGGCGCCCCTCGGACTTGATGAAGAGCATCGACTGCATCGCCTTGACATTGGGACCGACGACGCGGGTCAGCGGTCCGACGACGCCGGGATGGCGGATGGTGTCACGCATCAGCCGCGAGAGCTTGTGCGGATAGTGCACGCACAGGAAGCGGCGCAGCACTTCGTCGTCGGTGGCGTCGGTGGCGCCGGGGGCGACGGCGGCGCTGGTGACGGGTTCGGCGCCCTCGATGGGGCCGCGTTCGCCGCGGCAGATGGCGACGGCCTCCGCGAGCAGGCCGTCGATCTCGGCGCGGTCCAGCACACCTTCGAGGACGACGAACCCGTCGCTGGCGTAGCGGTGTTCGACGGACCCGGTCGCGGGTGCCGGTGCCTGAGCGCGCGTCATAGGAGGTCTCCCGAGGTCTTGGGTGCGGACGTCCGGTCGGTACGGCTCGTCCCGTGTCCCGATCGTCGGCCGTACTGACGCCGGGTGGCCATGGCTTGTCGGAGCACCAAGATGGCGAATCAGGTCATTCCGTTCTGACCCTTGACGCTGTTCGAAACACGCGAGTAGCGTCAACGCCATTCCTCTAATACGTATTAGAGATATGAGCGAAGCAACAGGAAGGGGGGCGCAGTGGCCCAGGCTCCGAGGTCTCCACGCCGTCGCCGGCCGACCCAGGTCGATATCGCCCGGCGCGCCGGGGTGTCCCAGGCGACGGTGTCCCTGGTCATCAGCGGTGGAGCGGCCAGCGACCAGATACCGGAGCCGACGCGCCGTGCCGTCCTCGCGGCGGCCGACGATCTCGGCTACTCGGCGAACGTCGCGGCCCGCAGCCTCAAGGGCGGACGCAACAGGCTGCTGGGGTTGTATACGTTCGAGCCGGTCTTCCCGACCGACCAGCGCGATTTCTACTACCCGTTCCTCCTCGGCGTCGAGGAGGAGACCGCCGCCCAGGGCTATGACCTGCTGCTGTTCAGCTCGGTGACCTCGGGCGTCGACCGGTCGATCTACGCCGGCGGCGCCAACCGGCTGAAGATCGCCGACGGTTGCGTCCTCCTCGGCCGCCACGTCCGGCGGGCCGAGCTGGCGGCCCTGATCCGCGAGGACTTCCCCTTCGTCTTCATCGGCCGCCGCGAGGTGGACGACGGCGAGGTGTCGTATGTCGCCGCCGACTACGTGACGGCCACCAGCGCCCTGGTCGCCGAACTCGTCGCGCTCGGCCACCGCCGGATCCTCCACCTCCGCGCCCCCGACGACTCCGAGCCCACCAGGGACCGGGAGACCGGCTACCGGCACGGCATCGCCGAGGCCCGACTCCCCGCCGACCACGTCCTGATCGAGACCCTGGACGATCCGGCCGATCTGTCGGCCGATCGCATCAGGACCCTGGTGGAGCGGCACGGCGCGACGGCCCTGCTCGTCGAGCCCACCGAGGACACCCGCCTCGTCGAGGCCCTGGAGGAGGCGGCGCACGCCGGCGGGCTCCGCTTCCCCGACGATCTCTCGCTCGCCCTCCTCGGCGACGCGCCCTCCTGGACACCGGGGTTGCGCGACTGGACCCGCTACTCGCTGCCCCGCGCCCGCATGGCGAGCGAGGCCGTCGGCCAGCTCATCGAGCTGCTGGCCGACCCGGCGTCCGCGCCGAGGCAGCTCTCCGTGCCCTGCGCGTTCGTCCCCGGCGACTCCATAGGCCCCGCGCCCGCCGCACCCGCCCGCGGGGCGCGGCCATGATCCGCATGATCGTCAAACGGCTGCTCGTCGGGCTGTTCGTGATGTGGGGCGCCGCCTCGCTGATCTTCCTCATCGTCCGTGCCGCGCCCGGTGATCCGGCCTCCGTCCTCCTCGGCCCCGACGCCGACCGGGAGCAGATCCGGCAGCTCCACGAGACCCTCGGCCTCGACCGGCCGATGTACGAGCAGTACGCCGCCTACCTCGGCGATGTGCTCCGTCTCGACTTCGGCGAGTCCCACCGGCTCGGCCGCCCCGCCATGGACGCGGTGTTCGAACGGCTGCCCGCCACCGTCGAACTCACCCTGACCGCCACCACCATCGCCGTCGTCGCCGGTCTGCTCCTCGGCCTCGTCGCCGGGGCGCGCCCCGGCGGCAGGACGGACCGCGCGGTGTCGGCCGTGACCATCGCCCTCCAGTCGTTCCCCACCTTCTGGGTCGGCATCATGGGCGTCCTCCTCTTCGCCCTCACCCTGGGCGTCCTGCCCAGCTCGGGGGTCGGCACCCCGCAGCACATGGTGCTGCCGGCCGTGACGATGGCGCTGCCGTTCATCGCGATCGTCGCGCGCCTCGCCCGCAGCAGTGTCACGGAGACGATGCGCGAGCCCTATGTGGTCACCGCCAGGTCCAAGGGCCTGACGGAACCGCAGATCCTCGTCGGCCACGCCCTGCGCAACTCGCTGGTGCCCGTCGTCACCATCGTCGGCCTCCAGATGGGCGCGCTGCTCGGCGGCGCGGTGATCGTGGAGAACGTCTTCGCCTGGCCGGGGCTCGGCTCCCTGGTCGTGGACGCCGTGGCCAACCGCGACTACGCCGTCGTACAGGGCGTCACCCTGCTCATCGCCGGAGCCGTCACCGTGCTCAACCTCGCGGCCGACCTGCTGTGCGCCCAACTCGACCCGCGCATACGGATGGAGGCGGCGGCATGACCGCACCCCCTGGAGCGACCGAGACGGCGGCGACGGCGACCACGGTGGTGTCGGGTCCCGACGCCACCACCGCCAGGCGGCCGGGACGCCGCGCGATGACGCTCGTCCCCCTCGGCGTCGTCGCGCTGTATCTGCTGGTCGCGCTGCTCGGCCCGCTCTTCCTCTCCTACGACCCGGTCCACACCCCGCTGGAGGACCGGCTGTTGTCGCCCGGCTCCACCACGGGCGACGGCTCGACCGCCTGGCTCGGCACGGACGGCCTCGGCCGCGACGTGCTGGCGCAGATCGTCTACGGCGCCAGGACGTCCGTCCTCATCGGCGCCGCCACGGTCGGCCTGTCGTGCCTGGTCGGCGTCGCGCTGGGGGCGATCGCCGGATACGCGCGGGGCTGGGTGGACGCCGTGCTCGCCCGCGTCTTCGACGTCCTGCTGGCCTTCCCCGCGATCCTGCTGGCGATCGTCATCGCCGGCGCCTTCCAACGCAGCCTGCTGCTGGTGGTGCTCGCGCTGTCGGCGACCGGCTGGATCTCCTTCGCCCGGGTCACCCGTGGTGTCGCCCTGTCCCTGCGGGAACGTCCCTGGGTGGACGCCGCCCGGGTGCTGGGGGTCCCCGGGCGGGAGATCCTGCGGCGGCACGTCCTGCCGTTCACGGCCGGGCCCGTCGTCGCCCTGGCGACGCTGGAGTTCGCCCTCGTCGTGCTGGCCGAGGCCGGCCTCAGCTTCCTCGGCATCGGCCTGCCGACCGACACGCCGTCCTGGGGCCAGACGATCGCGAGCGGCAAGGAGTACCTGGAGACCGCCTGGTGGATCTCCACGCTTCCCGGCATCGCGCTCTCCCTGCTCATCATCAGCGTCGGCATCCTCGGCGACCAGCTCACCGCCCGGCACCGGCACGGCCGGTCGGCATGACCCCCCTTCCGCACCACCCGACGGGAGAAACACCGATGAACGACAGCAGCGCACGGAGAACCGGGCGGTTCGCCAGGCTGGCCGCCACGCTGGCCGGCGCCGCCGTGCTCGCCGCCTGCTCCACCACGACCAGCGGCGGCGAGGGCGGGGAGGGCGGCGGCACGGACGAGCTGACCGCCGCCGGCACCTACCCCGTGGAGAGCCTCGACCCGCACGGCGCCCAAGGCGCTTCCACCGGCACCCAGTTCGCCGGGCAGGCGCTCTTCAGCCGGCTGGTGAAGCCGAACCCGGACGGCACGCTGACCGGCGACCTCGCCGAGTCGTGGGAGCCCAACGAGGATGTCACCGCCTGGACCTTCACCCTGCGCGCCGGGGTCACCTTCAGCGACGGCTCCCCGCTGACCGCCGAGGACGTCGTCGCCTCCTTCGAGCGGATGCTGGAGCTGGCCGGCCCCAACGCCGGGAACTTCCCCGGCGCCACGGTGGCCGCCACCTCGGACACCGAGGTCGTCCTCACCACCCCGGAGCCCGACGCCGCCATCCCCGGCAAGCTCGTCCTCTTCTACGTGCTGCCGGCCGGCGTCGCCGCCGACGACACCGCCTTCTTCAACTCCCCTGTCGGCTCTGGCCCCTTCACCGTGGACCGCTTCACCCCGGGGGAGACCCTCTCGCTCGTCCCCAACGAGGACCACTGGGGTGAGGTACCCCGGCTCGACCGCGTCACCGTCCGCAACATCCCCGAGCTCTCCGCGCGCCTCACCGCGCTGCGCACCGGCGAGGTGGACGTCGTCTGGGGCATCCCGGACGACCAGTTGCCCGTCCTGGAGGGAGAGGACGCGCTCACCGTCGAGACCGTGCCGAGCACCGCCGAGTTCACCATGTGGTTCAACTCCTCGGTGCCCGCGCTTGAGGACGCCGCCGTGCGGCGCGCGCTGTGGCAGGCCGTGGACTTCGAGACGATCATCGAGCAGCTCTACCCGGAGACCGGCGAGTTGGCCCTCGCCCCCGTCACGCCCGTCGTCCTCGGCCACGCGCCGCAGGAGCCCGTCGCCTTCGCCCCGGAGGCGGCCCTGGCGGCGCTGGAGGACGCCGGGTTCGACTTCTCGCAGAAGCTCCGGCTCCAGTTCGCCAACGCCGAGTTCCGCCCGTTCCTCCAGGCGGTCGCCTCCGACCTGGCGGAGATCGGGGTGCGGGTCGAACCGCTGGAGAAGGAGCAGGCCGTCTTCACCGACGACCTGCTCGCCCTCAACTGGGACATCAACTTCCAGCAGCTCGCGACGCCGACGTTCGACGCGGCGAGCAACCTCGGCCGCCTCTACACCTGCGAGGCGGCGCGCAACGGCTACTGCGACCCGGAGCTGGACGAACTCCTCGCCCGCGCCGGCGGCAGCGCCGACGAGGCGGAGCGCACCGACCTGTACGACCAGGCGAGCGCGATCATCTGGAACGAGGCCGTCGGCATGTACCCCATGACCGTCAGCATCGCCTACGCCTGGAACTCGGATCTTGAGGGCTTCGTCCCCGACCCCAGCGGCCTCCCCGACTTCTCCGTCGTCCGGGGCGCCGGCTCGTGACCCGCGCACCCGCCACGGCGGAGGCCGCCGCCACCGCGCTGACCGTCACCGATCTGACCGTCTCCCTGCCAGGCGCCGACGGCGGCACGGTGCGCGTCCTCGACGGCGTCTCGTTCGAGGTGCCGCCGGCGACCACGGTCGGCCTGATCGGCGAGTCGGGCTCGGGCAAGACCATGACGGCGAACGCGCTGATGGGCCTGCTGCCCCCGGGCGCGACCACGGGCGGCGAGGTCAGCTGGCGCGGCGGTGACCTGCTCGGCGCCGACGCGGCGCGGCTGCGGCGGGTACGCGGCCGGGAGATCGCCATGGTGTTCCAGGATCCGCTGGCCGCCCTCAACCCGACGCAGCGCATCGGCCGCCAGGTCGGCGAGATCCCGCGCCGCGACGGCCTGCCGCGTGCCGAGGTGCGCCGCCGCGTCATCGATCTGCTCGATCGCGCCGGGGTCCCCGAGCCCGAGCGCCGGATGCGCGCCTACCCGCACGAGTTCTCCGGTGGGCTGCGGCAGCGCGCCGTCATCGCCATGGCCCTTTCGGGGAACCCGTCGCTGCTGCTGGCCGACGAGCCGACGACGGCGCTCGATGTCACCGTCCAGGCCCGCATCCTCGCGCTGCTGCGCTCCGTGCAGCAGGCGGAGGGCCTGTCGATGCTGCTGGTCAGCCACGATCTGCGGGTGGTCTCGCATGTCGCCGAACGGGTCGTCGTCATGTACGCGGGCCGGATCGCCGAGCAGGGCCCGGCGGGGGACGTGCTGCGCCGCCCGGCGCACCCCTACACGCGGGCGCTCGTCGCCAGCGTGCCGGCCGTCCGCACCCGCACGGCGCTCGCCGACCCGTTGCCCGGCACCCCGGCGGGCCCGGCCTCGCGCCCGTCCGGCTGCCCGTTCCACCCGCGCTGCCCGCTCGCCCGGGCGCGCTGCCGCACGGAGGTCCCCGCCGTGCGGACCGTCGCCGAGGGGCGGCGCGGCGCGTGCCACTTCGCCGAGGAGGTGCTCGGATCGTGAACGCCCTGCTCGATGTGCGGGACCTGCGTGTCACCTACGGCGGCGGCCGGCGCGGACGCCGCCGGGGCGCCTTCCGCGCGGTGGACGGCGTCAGCCTCTCCGTCGCCCCCGAGGAGACGCTCGGCCTGGTCGGCGAGTCGGGCTCGGGCAAGACCACGGTGGCCCGCTGCGTGGCCGGGCTGATCAGTCCCGGCTCCGGCTCGCTCGCCTTCGACGGGCAGCCGCTCGGCCCGGTCGGGCGCCGCCCCGCCGCGTTGCAGCGGGCGGTCCAGATGGTCTTCCAGGACCCGAGATCGTCGCTGAACCCTCGGATGACGGTCGCCGCCGTCATCGGCGAGGCGTGGCGCACCCATCCGTCCGCCGCGCCGGATGGCGACCGCACGGAGGCGCTGCACCGGCTGCTCGACGATGTCGGGCTCGACTCCTCCACCGCTTCCCGGCGGGCGGGCGACCTCTCGGGGGGACAGTGCCAGCGGGTCAGCATCGCGCGGGCCCTCGCCGTCTCACCCCGGCTGCTGGTGTGCGACGAGGCGGTCTCCGCGCTCGACGTGTCGGTGCAGGCGCAGATCCTGCGGCTGCTCGACGACCTGCGGCGCGAGCACCGGCTGGCGCTGCTGTTCATCTCGCACGACCTCGGCGTGGTCCACCAGATCGCCGACCGGGTCGCGGTGATGCGACGCGGCGAGGTGGTCGAGGAGGGCCTGGCGGCCGACGTGCTGGGCGCGCCACGGCACGAGTACACCCGGGCGCTGCTGGACGCGGCCCTCGATCTGGACGACGGCGCCTCGGAACGGACAGGCGCGACAGGGGAGATGCCCGCATGAGCCACGACGACGACCTCCCGTACGCCCCGGCACCGACCGGCTGGAACACCTGGGACGTCCGCTTCCACACGGGGATGAGCCATCTGCCGTCGGGACTGCGCGTGCGCTTCGGTGTCATGGGCGCCACCGGTCCGGTGGCGGACGGGTTCACCTGGCGGGACGGACTGGTCCGCCTGGGGCCGCACAGCCTGGACGGCTCCTACGCCGAGGCGCTGGTCGGCGTCGGGGACACCACGCTGCGGCTGCTGCTCGCCGGGGGCCGGGGGGACACCCTGCACGCGCGGCTGGCCTGCACGGGCGAGGCGGTGATCGTCGTCGAAGGCACCGACGGCACGGACGGGGCGGACGGCGCGAACGGCACCGAAGGGGCCGTGACGGTGCGGGCCGGGGGCGCCCGTTGGCGGATCGACCTGCCGCCCGACGCGCGGCCCGTGCCCCTTCCCGGCGCGCTGGCCTGGCGCTGCGCCGCCGGCGCGGCCGAGCTGCGCGTCGCCCCCGACGGCACCCCGGGCGGCGCCGCCGACACGGCCGGCGTCCTCGGGGACCGCCGCGCCGCCACGGAGGCCGCCCTACCGCGCACCGGCGGCTGGCTCGACGACGCGGCGGACGCCCTCACCCGCGCCCTGATCTGGAACGTCATCCACGTCCCCGCGCTCGGCCGGGTCATCACGCCCACCTCCCGCGACTTCGTCGCCACCGAACGGCGCGGCTTCTACGGCAGTTGGGCCCTGCACGCCTGGGACACGTTCTTCACCGGTCTGGTCGCGTCCACCGTGGACCGCGATTACGCCAGGGGCGTCCTCACCCAGATCCTGCCGCACGCCACCGGCACCGGGATGATCCCCAACCGCGTCTCCGACGACCGGGGCCGCACCGACGACCGGTCCCAGCCGCCCGTCGGCGCCCTC
Organism: Streptomyces profundus; assembly: GCF_020740535.1. Lineage (NCBI taxonomy): Bacteria > Bacillati > Actinomycetota > Actinomycetes > Kitasatosporales > Streptomycetaceae > Streptomyces > Streptomyces profundus. The sequence continues at coordinate 7,311,098 of NZ_CP082362.1, read as the reverse complement.
ACCGTCCTCAAGGCGTATCTCGCCGGTGGGCTGTCGGACGCCACCCGCGACCACCGCCTCGTCCGCGAGACGTTCCCCGCCCTGCTCGCCTGGCACGACTGGTGGCCGACGGCCAGGCGCGGCCCCCGGGGCCTGCTGGCCTGGGGCTCCGACCCGATCGCCGGCGATCCGGGGTCGGCCACCCTCGACCGCGCCAAACGCGAGTCGGGCCTGGACGACTCGCCGATGTACGACGAGGCGGCCTACGATCCCGCGACCCACTGCATGGACCTCGCCGACGCCGGACTCAACGCCCTGCACATCGCCGATGCCGACGCCCTCGCCCATCTCGCCGACATCATCGGCGAGCACACCACCGCCACCAGGCTGCGCGACGAGGCCACCGAGGCCCGCGCCCGCGCCGACGCCCTGCTGTGGTCAGCGGAGCAGGGCGGCTACCGCAACCTGACGGCATCGGGGAAGCACGACCCCCATGTCTCGCCGACCCTGCTCTATCCGCTGCTCGCCGGACTGCCCGACCCCGAACGCGCCGGCGCGCTGGCGGACGCGCTGCTGCGGCCCGAGGTCCTCGGCGGCGAACGCCCGTTGCCCAGCACGGCGCGCGACGACCCCGCGTTCGCCGCCACCTACTGGCGCGGCCGGATCTGGGCACCGATGGCCTACCTCGCCGTCGAGGGCCTGCGCCGCAACGGGCTCACCGACCACAGCGCCTCCGTCGTCCGCGCCCTGCTCCGCCTCTTCCTGACGGAGTGGCACCGGCACAGCCATGTGCGGGAGAACTACCCGGCGCACGCGGGCGAGGACCTGACGGGCCTGCCGGCGCGCTCGGACGGGCTGATGGCCTGGGGCGGCCTCCTCGCGCTTCTCGCGTTCGGCGAACTGGCCGACGCCCGCGAGGACGGCTGGCGCTTCGCCCACCCAGGCGAGGGAGCCACGCTCGCCGGACTGCCCCTGGGCGAAGGACGGCTCGCCGTCCACGCCGAGGCCGACGCCCTCACCGTCTCCCTGGAAGGTCTGACGCTGCTGCGCGCCGATCCCGGCGTCACCGTCACCGGCTACACCAGGACGGCGGACCGCGCCGCCGGCACCGCCCACGGCCACGGCGAGCTCACCGTCAGCCCGCCGGACGGCGGCCCGCCGCTGCGGCTGACCGTGCGCGGCGCGCCACTTCCCTTCGAGGCCGGGCGAGCCTGACCTCCCACTCCCCCGCACCGGCGTCCCGCCGGGACGAGGCATGAGCCAGAGAACCAGAGAACCAGAGAAGAGGACCCGTACGTGAGCACGAAGACGGCGCCGACCGCCGACATCCTGATCGTCGGAGGGGGGCTCGGCGGTGTGGCCGCCGCACTCGCCGCGTTGCGCAGAGGCAGGACCGTGCTGCTCACCGAGGAGACCGACTGGCTCGGCGGCCAACTCACCACGCAGGGCGTGCCGCCCGACGAGCACGCCTGGATCGAGCAGTTCGGCGCCACCCGCAGCTACCGCGAGCTGCGCGAGGCGATCCGCGACCACTACCGCACCTGGTATCCGCTGACCGACGAGGCCAGACGACGCCGCGACCTCAACCCGGGCGAGGGCCGCGTCTCCCGGCTCTGCCACGAGCCCCGGGTCGCCGCCGCCGTGGTGCACGCGCTGGTGGCGCCCTGGACGGCGGCCGGCCGGCTGCGCGTCCTGTACGGGCACCGGCCCGTCGCCGCCGAGACGGACGGGGACCGGGTGCGCGCCGTCGAGGTCGAGGGCCAGGGCGGCGACCGGCTGACGCTCACCGCCCCCTATGTCCTGGACGCGACCGAGTTGGGTGACCTGCTGCCGCTGACCGGCACCGAGCATGTCACCGGCTTCGAGTCGCGGCACGACACGGGCGAGCCGAGCGCGCCCGAGACGGCTCAGCCGGCCAACATGCAGGCGTTCTCCTGGGTGTTCGCCGTGGACCACATCGCGGGCGAGGACCACACCGTCGACCGCCCGGCCGGTTACGCGGACTGGGCCGGCTACCAGCCGCCGCGCTGGCCCAACCCCCTGCTCAGCCTGCACGCCCCCGACCCGCGCACCCTGGAGACCGTCCGCCGCGACTTCGTCCCCAACGCCGACGCGGGGCCCGTCGTCGCCGACCAGAGCAAGGACCCGGGCGACAAGGAGCTGTGGGCCTTCCGCCGCGTCCTCTCCCGCTCGGTGCTGCGCCCCGGCTTCGCCCACAGCGATGTGACGATCGTCAACTGGCCCATGATCGACTACCTTCCCGGGCCGCTGATAGGCGTCGACGAGGCGGAGCGCGAGCGGCATCTCGCCGGGGCCAGGGAGCTGAGCATGAGCATGCTCTACTGGCTCCAGACCGAGGCGCCCAGGCCCGACGGCGGCACCGGCTGGCCGGGCCTGCGGCTGCGCGGCGATGTGCTCGGCACCACGGACGGCCTGGCCAAGGCGCCCTATATCCGCGAATCGCGCCGCGTCCTGGCGCGGCGGCGCGTCGTGGAGCAGGACCTGTCGCTGGACATCAGGGGCTCGGCGGGCGCGGTGGCGTACCCCGACAGCGTCGGGGTCGGCATGTACCGCATCGACCTGCACCCGTCGACGGGCGGCGACACCTATATCGACGTCGCCAGCTGCCCGTTCCGCATCCCGCTCGGCGCGCTGCTGCCCGTGCGGCTGCGCAACCTGCTGCCCGCCGGCAAGAACATCGGCACCACCCACATCACCAACGGCTGCTACCGCCTCCACCCCGTCGAGTGGAACGTCGGCGAGGTCGCGGGGGCGCTCGCCGCGCACTGCCTGGAGCGCGGGCTCGAACCCGGCCAGGTGCACGAGTCGGCCGGTCTGCTGCGCGACTTCCAGGACGAACTGGTCCTGGACGGCGTGGAGTTGGACTGGCCCCAGATCAAGGGCTACTGATGCGCACCTCTGTACCCACAGACGGCCGGCAGCTTCTCGACGGCGTCATGGTCCCCCTCGTCACCCCGATGTCCCGCCCCGGCGTCCCCTCGGCGCCGGCCGCCGCCGAGCTGCTCGGCGCGCTGGCCGCCGCCGGGGCGCGGGCCCTGATGCTGCTGGGCAGCAACGGCGAGGGCCCGCTGCTCCCGCCGGGCCCCGAGCTCACCGACTTCGTCGCGGGGGTGAGCGCCCGCTGGCGCGAACTGACCGACGGCGGGCCGGTCCTCGTCAACGTGACATCGGCCGGCACCGCCGATGTGCTGGCGCGCGCCGAGGCGGTCCTGCCCGCCCGGCCCGACGCCCTCGTCCTCAGCCCGCCGATCTACTTCCACCACCGCCAGGACGAGATCCTGGCGCACTACGCGGCCCTCGCCGAGGTCGGCGTCCCCGTCGTCGCCTACAACGCGCCGCGCTACAGCGACCCGCTGACCCCGGAGCTCATCGACCGCCTCACCGAACTCCCGCACGTCGTCGGCGCCAAGGACAGCTCGGGCGACCTCGACCTCCTCACCCACCTGATCGCCGCGGCGCGGCGGCGGCCGGAATTCGGCGTCAGCCAGGGCGCCGAACACCAGGCCCTCGCCGCACTGCGGCTGGGCGCCGACGGCATCGTGCCCGGCATCGCCAACCTCGCGCCAGGGCCCGCCGTCGCGCTCCTGCGCGCCCACCGGGAAGGGCGCGCCGAGGACGCCGAGCGGGCCCAGCGCTCCCTCGACGTCCTCCTCGCCCTGCACACCGTCCGCCCCGGCGTCCCGGCCGTGAAGACGGTCCTCGCGGCGCGCGGCCTGTGCACCCCGCATGTGGCGAACCCGTTCACGCCGTGCACCCCCGACGAACGCGACCGGCTCCTCGCGCTGCTGGCACCGCACGAGGAGCACCTGATCACTCCCTGATCCCAACCACGCCTCCACCAGCACACCAGGGGAGAACCATGCCGACAACAGAGCCGACCCCGCCCGTCCGCCCCAGCCGCAGAACGTTCGCCCTCGGCCTCGCCGGCGCCTCCCTGGGCGTCGCCATCGGCCCGCACACCCGGGCGCTCGCCGCGCCGGCGGCCGGGCCCGCCCTCTCCTTCGACGAGACCACCCTGTGGGACTCGGCGACCGACCCGCTGGAGAACTACCACGTCCACGCCCTGACCGTCCTCCCGGACGACACGATCCTCGCCGTCACCGAAGGACGGTACGAGGTGTGTGACGCGGGCCCGCGCGATCTCCTGCTGCGCCGCAGCACGGACGGCGGTGACACCTGGGGGCCGACCAGGACCATCGTGGTCTCCGAGGACGGCGCCTCCTGGGGCAACCCGGCGCTCCTCGCCGATCGGGAGACCGGCACCGTCTTCTGCTTCTACATGCTCTCGCTCCGGCTGCCGGAGAACACCTCCTGCTCGGGCGACATCGGCGACCTGTGGATGATCTCCAGCGACGACGCCGGCGCCACCTGGAGCGCGCCGACGGCGATGTCCGGCATGTTCGACCACTTCCCCTACGACTGGGCGCTGCACGGCCCAGGGCCCGGGCACGGCATCCAACTCGACACCGGCCGCCTGCTGCTCAACTGCGCCCACCGCCGCGTCATCGTGGGCAACACCGTCGAAGAGCGGCTCTACGGGGTGTCCACCCTCTACAGCGACGACCACGGCGCCAGCTGGCACGCGGCGGGCGAGGTGCCGGTCTCCGTGGACTACCCGATCAACGAGGCGCGGCTCTTCCAACGCTCCGACGGGACCGTGGTCGTCAACGGCCGTTCGGCCGCCGGCGGCAACCGGCAGCGCATCGTCGCCGTCAGCGACGACCGCGGCCTGACCTGGGCGCGGCCCGCGCTCGACGGCGCGACCGGCATGTTCAACGCGGTGGACGCCTCCCTCGTCCGCTACACCGGCGGCCCCGGCGGCGAGGAGCCCAGCCGGCTCCTCTTCAGCCGCCCCGACTCCCCGGTGCGCACCAACATGACGGTCTCCGTCAGCTACGACGAGGGCCACTCGTTCCCCTACAGCCGCGTCGTCAACGCCCAGCGTTCCTACTACTCCGACCTCGCCCGGCTGTCGGACGGCACGATCGTCCTGCTCTACGGCTGCGAGGGCGAGATCGCCAGTGCACCCCGCAAGGTGAACGTCGCCCGCTTCTCCCTCGACTGGCTCACCGAGGGACGCGACAGCCTCGGCCGAGGGCCCGCCCGCACCGAGCGGTTGATCCCGCTCGCCACCGGCGGCCAGGCGACGGGCGGTACGTTCACCACCGTCGCCGACCCGCTCGCGCGCGGCGGGGAGTTGGCCGTCCTGACGGCGTCGGCCCCCGGCGCCCGGCTGCGCCACCGCCTCACGCCCGACCGGTCGGGCGAGCACCAGCTCTGGCTGCGCTACCACCGGAGCGCGGCCGGGGCGCTGATCGAGGTCACCGTGGACGGTGAGCGGCCCCGCACGGCGGTGCTCGACACGACCAGGGAGAACGCCGACGGCTATGACATCGCCTACCTCGGCACCCTCCCCCTGACCGGCGGGCACACCCTCGATCTGACGGTCGCCGGCGCGGGGCGGGGCGGTGGCCTGGTCCTCGCGGTGGACGCCCTCAGCCTGGTGCGCGTGCCGCACGCGCCCGACGTCCGCGAGGAGGTGGTCGTGGACAACGACGCCCTCGGCTACCAGGCCGTCAGCGGCACCTGGTCCCCCGCCACCGGTACACCGGGCTTCTGGGGCGGCAACTACCGTACGGCGCCCGCCGGTTCGGGAGGCAGCTCGGTCCGCTGGCGCCCGGTGGTGCCGGGCGAGGGCGACTATCTGATCGAGGTGTCCTACGCCCCGCACGCCAACCGCGCCTCCGACGCGCCCTACCGGGTGACCCACGCGGACGGAGTGAGCGTCGTCCGCGTGGACCAGCGCGCCGCCGGCACCCCCGACCCGCGCGGCGGCACCTGGGCACCGCTCGGCACGTTCCCCCTCACCGCCGGGCTCGACACGACGATCGAGCTGAGCGACGACGCGGACGGCTTCGTCATCGCCGACGCCATCCGTCTCCGCCGCCGCCCCTGACACCCGCCCCGTGGCGGGGCCCGCCGATGGCGGGCCCCGTCACCAGCGGTGGGCCCGTTGGGCTGCCGCTCACGAAGCCGTCGGGCCGGGCTCCTTGTCGATCGGCCGGATACGACCGGAACGCACCTCAAGCACCCGGTCCACCGACCGCAGGGTGGCCGGCCGGTGGCTCACCACCAGGGTGATCCGGTCCTCGGACCGCGCGCGCAGCGCCGCCGTGAGCGCGGCCTCGGCGTGCGCGTCCAGATGGGCCAGGGTCTCGTCCAGGATCAGCACCCTCGGCTCCGGCAGGAGGGCGCGGGCCAGGGCGACCCTGGCCCGCTGGCCGCCGGAGAGCCCGCCGCCCCGCTCGCCCACCGGGGTGTCGAGCCCGAGAGGCAGCCCCGCCGCCCGGTCGAGCAGCCCGGCGGCCCGCGCGGCGGCGCGCAGCCGGTCGGGGCCGGCGTCCGGCGCCGCGAGCGCGATGTTCTCGCCGACCGTGCCGGTCAGCAGGTCGATGCGCTGCGGCACGGCGGTCACGACCGCGCGCAGATCGCGGTCCGCCAGATCCCGCAGATCGACCCCGCCGAGGGTGACGCGCCCGCCGTCCGGGTCCCACAGCCGCAGCGCGAGGCCGACGCAGGTGGACTTGCCGCCGCCCGAAGGCCCCGTCAGCGCGACCGTCTCCCCCGGGTGCACGACACAGCGGGCGTCCCTCAGCACCTCGGGGCCATCGGGCCTGTAACGGAAGCTCACCCGGTCGAGAACCAGCGGCCCGAAGGCCGGCTCCACCGGCGCGGCGGGCGGCGTGGTGGCCGGCGGTGCGGCGAGCACCGCGTCGATCCGCGCGGCCGAGGCGAGGAGCGTGCCCAGGTTCCGCAGCAGCTGGGAGAGTTGGCCGATGGGGCCGAGGGCCACGGTGGCCAGGGCCAGGGTGACGGGGGCCAGCGTGGGGTCGCCCGCCGTGCCCGTCGCCGCCGTCCAGAGCGCGGCGGCGCCGGCGACCGCGACGGCCAGGTCGGCGACGGCCGTCTCGACGCCGTTGACGGCGGCGACCCGGCGCTGGGCGCGGCTGAGCGCCCTGGTGCCGTCGGCCAGTGCGACGCGGCGGCGCTCCAGCGCGCCGGCCTCCGTCAACTCCCGCAGTCCGGAGACGGTCTCCACCACCTGGGTGTGCAACCGGGCGTTGGCAGCGGTGAGTTCGGCGCCGCGTCGGGCGGCGGCCCGGCCGGTGCACCAGGGCAGGGCCACGATCACCAGCAGGGCGGGCCCCCAGGCCAGCAGCAGCCAGGGGGTGAGGGCGAGGGAGACCCAGGTGGTGACGGACAGCAGGACGAGGCTGACCAACGCCTGGGCGGCGGTGTGGGCGTAGAGCCACTCCAGGGTCTCCACATCGGCCAGGGCCACCGTGCCCAGATCGCCGCTGTGCCGGGGCCGCCGCCGGGACGGCCACGCGCGGCGCAGCGCGCCGAAGACCAGGGCCCGCAGGTCGGCCAGCACCCGGTAGGCCAGATCGTGGGCGACATAGGACTCCCGCCAGCTGGTCAGGGCGCAGAGCGCGGCGGTCAGCAGCAGGGCGGCGGCCAGCGGCACGAAGGCCGCCCGGTCGCCGCGCAGGGCCAGCGTCAGCAGCCACGCGCCCAGCAGGCCCAGGGCCAACACGCCGAGTTGGGTGAGCAGTCCGGCGAGCAGCGTCCACCAGAAGGGGCCACGGTGGCGGGCGACCAGGGGCAGCAGCCGCAGCAGCGGGCCCGCGCCGGCGGCGGTCACCCGCGCGGCTCCGCACCGGTGACATCCGTCGCGGCCAGGCCGCGTTGGCGGCGGACCAGGGCGCGGTAGGCGCCACCGGGACGGCCGATCAGCTCGTCGTGGGGGCCGCACTCCACCACCCGGCCCCGCTCCAGCACGGCGATGACGTCGGCGTGCCGGACGGTGGCCAGCCGGTGGGCGATGACGACGCGGGTCCTGCCCGCCAGCTCGGGCGCCGTGGCCAGGGCCAGGAGCACGGCCGACTCGGTCTCGGGGTCCAGATGCGAGGTCGCCTCGTCCAGGACCAGGACGGGCGCGGTGGACAGGAACGCGCGGGCCAGCGCGACCCGTTGGCGCTGCCCGCCGGAGAGGGTGCCGCCGCGCTCGCCGAGCACCGTGGCGTAGCCGGCGGGCAGCGCGGAGACAAAGGCGTGCGCGCCGGCCTGCCGGGAGGCCGCGCAGACCTGGGCGTCGCTGGCCTCCGGCCGCGCCAGCCGGATGTTGTCGGCGACGCTGGCGTGGAAGAGCCAGGGCTCCTGGTGGACCAGCGTCACCGTGGCCCGCAGGTCGGCCAGCCGGTACTCGGGCAGCGGGTGGCCGCCGAGCAGCACGCTGCCGGCGTCCGGGTCGTGATGGCGCGCCAACAGGGCGGCCAGCGTGCTCTTTCCCGCGCCCGACGCGCCGACGACTCCGACCAGCGCGCCGGCGGGGCAGCACAGGGTGGCTCCGGCCAGGGCCGGGTGCCGGGAGCCGTCCGGATGGGCGAAGTGGACGTCCTCGAAGCGGATCTCGGGCACCCCATCGGGCGCCGGGCGGGTGCCGGTGTCCGCCACGGTCGGCGTGGCGTCGAGGAGTTCCTCGATCCCGTCCACGGCGGTCAGCCCCTGGTAGCCGGCGTGCCACGCGGCGGAGAGGTCGCCGAGCGGACGGAAGCACTCGCGTCCGCAGAGCAGGAAGAGGAACGCGCCGGTGGCCGGGAGGTCGCCGGCCAGCGCGGCGCCGGCGACCAGCGTCAGGGTGACGGCGGTGCCGCCGTGCAGGGCCAGGGCGCTGATCCCGTGCTCGACGAGGGAGACGCGCAGCTGCGCCATGGTGGTGCGGTAGAGGTGGTCGCCCCTGGCGGCGAGCCGGGCGCCGACCCGCTCCCCCGCGCCGAGCACGCGCAGCGTGGGGAGCGCCTGGGTCGCCTCCAGGTAGTCGGCGCCCAACCGGCCCCAGCCGGCCCAGCGTTCCCTCCCGCGCCGCAGCAGCGTCGCGTCCCAGAAGCGGGGCAGCACCACGGCCAGGGCCAGGGCGCCGCCGAGCGCCAGCGCGCCGGGGAGATGGACGGTCGCCAGCCAGCCGACGATCGCGGCCGGCACCACGGCGACCACCAGCAGTTGGGGGAGGTAGCGGGTGTAGTAGGCGTCGAGCCCCTCGACGCCGGTGACCAGGGTGTGTTGGACCTCGCCCGCGCGGGCGCCGGCGGCGTGCGCCGGGCCCAACTCGCCGAGTCGGGCGACCAGTCGGTCGCGCAGCCGGGCGCGGATCTCCGCGCCGCACCTCGCGCGCAGCGGCGCGTCCAGGCGCAGCAGCGCGGCCCGCACCACCATGCAGCCGACGGCGGTGACGAGCGCGGCACCGGCCTCCCCCGCGCCGCCGCCCCCGGGGAAGAGGTGCGCCAACGCCCGTGCCAGGGCGACGGCCTGGGCGAGGGAGGCGGCGCTGACCAGCAGGCCGAGCAGGGCGCAGAGCGCCACGGGACGGACGGCGGAACCGGCGAGGACGAGGAGACGACGGTGCAGCATCGGTGGATCAGAAGGCCGCGGGGTGGAGGCCCTGGGCGATGGCGGCGACCGCGCGGACGTTGCCGATGGTGCCGGGGAAGACGTCGGCGCTTGAGACGGCGACCAGCCGGTCGTTCGCCACCGCGGCCAGATCGGGGAAGGTCCGCTCCAGGTAGGCGCGGGTGGCCTGTTCGTGTTCCTCGTCGTGGACGCCGAAGACGAGCACCTCGGGGTCGCGGTGGGCCAGTTCCTCGGGGTTGATCTCCGCCGCGAAGAAGTCGGCGAAGGCCGCGTCGTCGGGCCCGAACGCGTTGTCGCCGCCGGCCCGGCGGACGATGTCGTACTCGATGCCGGCGCCGATGGCGGAGAGGCGGTCGCCCTCCACATAGATCTGTGCCACGGTCACGGGCGAGCGCTCGCCGACGCGGGCGTCGATGTCGTCGAGGACGGCCCGCTGGGACGCGGCGAGTTCGGCGGCGGCGTCCTCGACGTCCAGGACGCGGCCGAGCGTCTCCAGGTCGGTGAAGAGATCGTCCACGGTGGCGGTCATCCGCCGTTCGGCGCAGCCGCCGGTGGCGATGTAGGCGGCCGAGCCGGCGTCGGCCAGCTGGTTGAGGCCCGCGAAGCCCTGCTCGGCGGAGAACTCGTAGGCGGTGGGCGCGGTCACCAGGTCGGGGCCGGCCTCCAGCAGCACCTCGCGGCTGGGCGGGGCGTCCTCGCTGAGGACGGGGATGTCGGCGGCCAGCTCCCTGAGGTCCTCGGGCAGCGGCGCGGTGGCGGTCTGCGCCTGGCCCACCATCCGGTCGTCGACGCCCAGCCGCAGCAGCAGTTCGGTCTGGGCGGGGCTCAGGCCCACCACGGCCCGCGGCGTGGCGTCGAGAGTGACCTCGCGCCCGCAGTTGGTGTAGCCGATGCCGCCGCCCTCGGCCGCCGGCGCCTCGTCGGGGTCGGTGACGCCCGAGCCACAGGCGCTGACGGCGAGCAGGACGGGCACGGCGGCGAGCGCGGCGCGGAAGCGGAGTCTCCTGGCGGCGGGGGTGGAACGGGGAGGTGTCATGGGGTGTGCTCCTGGTGCGGGTGGTCGGCGGCCCGCCGGTGCGGGACGTCGGCCACGGAGGGGGCGGCGGGTGTCGCGCCCGAGAACGCGATCAGCGGGCGACCGTTGGCCGGGTGGCTGAGCCGGTGGGCACGGACGTGGAAGACGTCCTCGATCGCCTCGGGGGTGAGCACGTCGTCGGGCGGACCGAACGCGCTGATCCGGCCGCCGCGCAGCACGGCGACGAGGTCGCAGTGCTGCGCGGCGAGGTTGAGGTCGTGCAGGGCGGCGACGGTGGTGATGCCCAGGTCACCGACGAGCCGCATCAGTTCGAGCTGGAAGGAGATGTCCAGGTGGTTGGTGGGCTCGTCCAGGACCAGCACCTGGCTCTCCTGGACGAGGGCGCGCGCCAGCAGCACGCGCTGTCGTTCGCCGCCGGAGAGCGCGGCGAACGGCCGGTCGGCGAGGCCGGTGGCGCCGACCTGGTCGAGGGCCCCGGCCACCAGGTCGAGATCGCGGGGTGAGTCGCCGCCGAACCCCGCGTGGTGCGGCAGCCGGCCCAACAGCACGACGTCGACCACGTCCAGGTCGAAGTCGCTGGTGCTCTCCTGGGTCAGCACGGCGACCCTGCGGGCCACCTCGCGCGGGGGCAGCCGCCAGACGTCGTCGCCGGCCAGCCGCACGGTGCCGCCGGCCGGCCGCAGCACCCGGTAGAGGGTGCGCAGCAGCGTGGACTTGCCGCTGCCGTTGGGGCCGACGAGGCCGAGGAACTGGCCGCTGCCCACCCGGAGGGTGGCTCCGTGGACGATCGTCCGGCCGCCGGCCGCGACGGACACCCGGTCGAAGTCGACGTTCATCGCAGCATCCCCGCCCTGGCGGCGCGCCCCCGGCGGATCAGCCACAGGAAGCAGGGCGCGCCCACGACGGCGGTGACGATGCCGAGCGGGATCTCGGTCGGCGCTGCGACCGTGCGGGCCAGCAGGTCGGCGGTCATCAGGAAGAGGGCGCCGGCCAGCACGGTGACGGGCAGCATCCTGCGGTGGTCGGCGCCGACCAGGATGCGCGCGCTGTGCGGCACGACCAGGCCGACGAAGCCGATGCCGCCGCTGACCGCCACCACCGCGCCGGTCAACAGGGATGCGGCGACGATGAGTTGGCCGCGCAGCCGGTGCACCCGGACGCCCAGCGCGGTGGCGCTCTCGTCGCCGGCGAGGAGCGCGTTCAGGGCCCGGGCGTTGGCCAGGGCGAAGAGCATGACCACGAGCAACGCCACGGCGGGGACGACGAGTTGGTCCATGGCGGCGGCGGAGACGCTGCCGAGCAGGAAGAACAGGACGCTGAAGACGTTCTGCGCCTCGGTGGTGAGGGTGAGATAGCTGGTCAGGGCGGAGAGCAGGGAGCCGAGCGCGACGCCGGTGAGGATCATGCGGGTCGGCGCGAGCGTCCCGTGGTGGCGGGAGAGCAGCGCGACGGCGGCCGTGGCGCCCAGCGCCCCGAGGAACGCGGCGCCGCTCACCGGAAGTCCGGCGAGGGTGGCGGAGCCCAGCGTGATGACGGCGACCGCGCCGAGCCCGGCGCCGGCCGAGACCCCCAACACATAGGGCTCGGCGAGCGGGTTGCGGACGGCGGCCTGCATCAGGGCGCCGGCCAGGGCGAGCCCGGCGCCGGCCAGCCCGGCCAGCAGCGTGCGCGGCAGGCGGAACTGCCAGACGGCCTGGTCCTGGAGCCGGGTCAGCGAGCCGTCGCTCATCCAGGACGCGTCGGGCAGCAGATGCCCCAGGATGACCCGGCCCGCGTCCTGCGGCGTGACATCGGCGGGACCCGTCGCCCCCGAGACCACGATGACGGTCAGGATGCCCAGGGCGAGGACGACTTGGGCGAGCAGCGGCGCGCGGCGGGAGCGGCCGACCCCTCGGGGAAGGGCGGACACGGGACGGCCTCCTTCGACGGCCTGGACACGGTCCCGCCGGTTTCTGAAAATAACAACGGTTTTCATGACCATATGAGGCCGCGGCTCCACGCCGCAACGTTCGACGGTGTGACTGTGGCGCTGATCACGCGCGCCGGCCTCCCGGGCACCCCCGATGGGGCGATGAGGGAACCTCCGACGGAGTCCCCGGCGTCGTGTGGGGTGACAGAAGCGCGAATCGACGTGGGATCGAGGCCGGATGGACGGGTTACGACCGGAGGATCCGGCGCGGGTAGGCGACTACCGGCTGGTGGGGCGGCTCGGCTCCGGCGGCATGGGGCAGGTCTTCCTGGGCCGTTCGGCCGGCGGGCGACCGGTGGCGGTGAAGGTGATCCGTCCCGAGTACGGCGCGGACCCCGGGTTCCGGAAGAGCTTCGCGCGCGAGGTGGAGGCGGCGCGACGGGTCGGCGGGTTCTTCACCGCGCAGGTCGTGGACGCCGATCCGGACGCGGATCTGCCGTGGCTGGTCAGCGCGTATGTCGCGGGCCCCTCCCTGGAGACCGCGGTCACCGAGCACGGGCCGCTGCCACCGGCGACGGTACGCGTGCTGGGCGCCGGGCTCGCCGAGGGGCTGGTGGCCATCCACCGCTGCGACCTGGTGCACCGGGATCTGAAGCCGGGAAACGTCGTCCTCGCCGCGGACGGCCCACGCGTCATCGACTTCGGCATCGCGCGGGCGCTGGAGGCGACCACGCGGACGGCGAGCGGGGTGATCGTGGGCACGCCCGCCTACATGTCGCCCGAGCAGGCGCGCGGCACCGCCGACATCGGCCCGGCCTCGGACGTGTTCGCGCTGGGCTCCGTGCTGGCCTTCGCCGCGACGGGGGCACCCCCCTTCGCGGGCGGCCACCCGGCGGCGGTGCTCTACCAGGTGGTCCAGGAGGAGCCCGAACTGACCGCGCTCGACGCCGGGTTGCGGAGCGTCGTGCGGGCCTGCCTGGCGAAGGACCCGGCCGACCGGCCGACCCCCGCCGAGCTGATCGACTCGCTCACCACGCCGGAGGACGGCGCAACCGAACCGGAGCACTGGGCGGGACGGACCTGGCTGCCGACCGACATCGTGGACCTGGTGGGCGCCGCCCAGGAGGCGGCCTCGGTGACGGAGACGGAACAGCTCCCACGGCGGCGGGCCGACACCGGCACCAGGCGCGGGGGGCCCGCCGACGAGCCGACCCCGGCCGATCGGCCCCGGCCATCGCGTCGATCACGTGGCTGGTTCTCCCTGTTCCGGAGCGACCGCCGGACGCCGGCCGCCCCAGAAGGCGAGGGATCGTCGCTCGCGACGGGGTGGAACGGGCTGCCGTGGGGCGCGACGGCGGACGAGTTCCTGGCCCGCTTCCCCGACGGCCGGCAGAAGAGCGCCGACTGGTGGGTCACCGGCGAGGGACCCGAGCGGTTCTGCGGGGTGTCCATGCCCACCCAGTACGCCTTCGGCCCCCGCGGCGGACTCGGCCTGGTCGTCTTCTACCCGGAGGTCGAGGACCGCGAGCGGCTCCCGGTCGCCGTGCTGGAGACCCTGGGCGCCCCGGACGGCCACACCACCCGCTGGACCCGGGGCGAGGTGGTGGTGGAGGTCAAGGTGGCCGGCGTGGCGGCGAGCATCTCCCATCGGCGACACGGGGGTTGAGGACTCCCCCACCCCATCCACCGGCGGGCCGCGCGGCCGGGGCGAGTGCCGAGACCTCGGCACGCATATTGTCCTGCCCATGACCGGACTGGTACGTTCCCCTTCCCATGGGAGCGCTCCCGCGACCATTCCGGGCACCGTGCATGAATCGATTCACCCCCCTCAGGTGCGAGGCGCTCCCGACCCCCCATCCAGTGGTGAAGGAGCCGCCATGTTCCTCCGAAGTCTGCGCAGTCTGCGGGGCCCTTGCGCCGCCGCGCTGGTCGCGGTGCTGGCCGCGATCTCCCTGGTCGCTCTGCCGGCGCCCCGCGCGAACGCGGCCGGCGTCGACCCGGACTCCTGGTACGTCCTGGTCAACCGGCACAGCGGCAAGGCACTCGACGTCCACGATCTGGCGACCGCCGACGGGGCACCCCTCGTGCACTGGTCACGCAACGACGGTGGCTGGCAGCAGTGGCAGTTCGTCGACTCGGGCGACGGCAGCTACCGCCTGCGGTCGCGGCACAGCGGCAAGGTGATCGACATCGCCGGCTCGTCCACATCGGACGGAGCGAACGTGCAGCAGTGGGCCGACAACAACGGCGCCAACCAGCGCTTCACGGTGGTCGACGCCGGCAACGGCTACGTCCGGCTGATCAACCGCAACAGCGGGAAGGCGCTGGAGGTGTGGGAGTGGTCCACCGAGAACGGCGGGCGGATCTCCCAGTTCAGTGATCTCGGCGGAGCCAACCAGCAGTGGTCGCTGGTGCCGGTGCGGGACGCCGACTGCGGCTCGGGGACCTACCACGCGGAGGCCGTGCTCAACGGCGGCACCTGGACCGCGCACCGAAACGGCGGCACCGTCTACACCGGCAGCAGCATGCGGGACGCGACACAGGCGGCGGTCAACAGCCTCACGCCCAACCGCTCGACCAAGGAGCGGGTGGTGGTGCGCGGTTCCGGCACCTTCAACGCCAACACCCGGGTGTCGCTGCCCAGTCACACCGCGATCGACGTGTGCGGCACCATCAACGTCACCGGGCCGACGGCCAGCGACCACGCGCCGATCTACTCCCGTGGCACCACCGACATCGAGGTCGGTCACCTCACCCTCACCGGTGCCCCGCTCTACGGCATCTTCCTGCGCAGCGTCAGCGACATCGCCCTGGGGCAGATCGACATGCGGCTGTCCGGCGGGCTCGGCGTGCGCATCGACAACCACGGGGACCGCGCGGTGCGCTCCACCAACATCCGGATCAACAACCTCCTCGTCTCCGGTTCCGGCAGTCACGCCCTGGAGACCTACGGCGTCGACGGGCTGAGCGTCGGCACGGTCACGGCGCGGAACGTCGGGGAGTCCGGCGTGCTGCTCAACGACACGATCAACGGCTCCCTCACCCGGGTGGACGCCGAGAACGCCGGGACCGGCACCGGCTACGCGGCGTTCCGGATGGCCAACCGCAACGGACGGATCGGGGACGGCTACCCCACGAACATCCGCGTGGGCGAGGTGATCGCGCGCGGTGGCGGACGCGGGGTGTTCTGTGTCTCGGAGAGCGGCGGCGCCGTCATCGACTCGATCACGCTCAGCAACACGGGCAACAACGCGATTCTGATCGAGAACTGCTACAACGTGAACATCGCCGCCCAGTCGGGAACGGTCAACGGGGGCGGTGAGGTTCGGCTGGCGGCCCGGACGGAGTTCCCCAACAACCGCGACATCACGCTGGGGAACCTGACACTGACCAACACCTCGCTGCGCGAGAGCCCCTGCGGCGAGAACATCAACTACCACAATCTGACCCTCAACAACACCAGCCGCAACACCTGCTGAGACGCCCCACCCCGGTGTCCGGGCCAGCCCCACACGGGGCCCGGACACCGGTGACCACTCGTGCGCGACCGGCCGTCGCAGGCTCCTCCGCGGACCGGCCCCCTCAGGCCGCCGGGGTGGCGTTTCTTCAGGTGGTGGTGGGGTCGTGGACGGCGACAGCGAGGGGGATGTCGCTCTGGCCGTAACGGTAGTCGACGTCGACCCCGCCGTCGTGCACATGGCGCACCGCGCCGTTGGTGGGTATGAGCAGGAGACCGTTGTCGGTGAGCACCGGGTAGGTGCCGATCTCCACCAGGTCCCGGTCGAAGGAACCGGCGGTCGGCTCGTACATCGGCTCGGTGTCGAGGGCGCCTGGGGCCCAGCTGATCAGATCGTCGCTGGTGGCCCAGTAGATCGCGCCCTCACCGAAGCACATCCACCACGTTCCCCGGATGCGGAAGGGGATCACGCCCGCCTTTCTCCAGGTCCGGCCCTGGGGATCGGTAGTGGAACTCGGCGCCCAGTCCAGTCGGCCGCCGTCCGAAGGACCTGGGCCGTGGTCCGCTTGCCGCTGTAGGCGAGGGGCGCCGTCCCCTTGCTCACCCCGGCACGACAAGCGACGTCGTTGATCGTGATCTCCTCGTCGCTCATCACCACCTCTTGGTCACCACATCCGTCAACCGGCCGATGGGTGGGGTAAACCGGCTTTCTTCAGGGGTGTCAATCATTCGCACCCGACGCGGCGTTGAGAGTCGGGCACCTGGAGGGCGCCTCCCCCATCCGGGGCACCAGGAAGACCTCGTAGCCCAAACTCCTCGGCTCCTCGGACCGGTGCGGTAGCGTCCGCGCACATACGCGGCTGTCGAGGTCGCCCGGGAGATAGCAGGGGGCAGAGTGGTACCGCGGCCAGGAGGAGAGGCGGACAAGTTCGGCAACCGCTACGATGGGGCCTGGACGATCAGGCATGCCCTGTACGTCCTTCTGGGCACGGGAGCATCGATCACCCTGGAGCCGGGCGCCCCCTTGGGCGATGGCATCGAGTTCGTCTACCGCCATGACGGTGAGACGGAGGTGCACCAGGTCAAGAGACAGAATCGCACCGCGAACAGCTGGAATGTGGCTTCCCTCCACAGCAAGGAGGTTTGGCAGAACCTGCGTTCCCACGTCGACGCGGGCCGCACCTTCCACTTCGTCTCCACGGTGCCCGCCCGTGCCCTCGACGAACTCGCCGACCGCGCCCGCCGTTCCGACGACTTCGCCTCCTTCAAGGCCGAGTGGTTGTCGGATGAGCTTCAAGGCCCCTTCGACGCCCTCGCGGCGGCCAACATCTATGGTTCAGCCACAACAGCCTGGCGCATGCTCAGAGGGCTCCGGGTGGACTGGCCCAACGAACGAGAACTCGTCAACGTCAACGCGGTCCTGGCCGAACAGGTCCTTGCCGGGGCCCCAGGCCCACTCGCTGCCCTCGGCCTCGGCGACCTCCTGTTGACCAACATGGGAACCACTCTCGACGCCTCGGCCATCAGCGCCCGGTTGGCACCGTACGGGCTGCGACGGATCAGTCGGGGAGACAGGGACGTGGTGACCCACGCCGTGAGCAAGGCGACGAGGGGGTGGGCGGCAAGCGTGCGACGTGGGCTGCTGCAACCCGCTATATCCCGAGCGGAAGTCGACCGGTTGCTGGAACAGATCACGAGAGGCTCCGAACAGCTCATCCTCCTGACAGGCACAGCGGGCAGTGGAAAGAGCGCGGTGCTGCACCAGGCCTTCACCGCACTCGACGCACGAGCAACTCCGGTACTCGCATTCCGACTCGACCGGCTGGCTCCCTTCGCCTCGACCAACGAGCTGGGGCGGCGTATCGACCTGGCCGTGTCCCCGGTCAGTGCCCTCGGAGCCGTGGCGGACGGTCGGCCCAGTGTCCTGATCGTGGACCAGCTCGACGCGGTCGGCCTCGCGTCCGGACGTATCCCGGACACGTTCGACGCGGTGGCCGATCTGGTAGCCGAGGCGAAGGCAGATCCTGCCATGCGCGTTGTTCTCGTGTGCCGCGAATTCGATGCCCAAGCCGATCACCGCATCCGCCAGCTCACGATATCGAACAACTGCGCGAGCATCGAGGTCCGGTCACTTTCCGACGCCCAGGTAAACGTCGCGGTCACGAATATGGGGCTGAACGCATCCCATGTGACCCCGCCGCAGCGAGCATTGCTGCGATCACCGCTGCATCTGCTCCTCCTGAGCCAGATCGCCGACCAGGAGGCAGCCCTCACCTTCCGTACCATCACGCAGCTTTTCGACGCCTTCTGGGACAACAAACGGCGGGACTGCCTGCGTCGCAACCCCTCCATCCGCTTTCACGATGCGGTGTCGGCCGTCACGGCGACCATGAGCGCTCGGCAACGGCTGTCCGTACCGGACAGTGTGCTCGACGCCGACGACCTCGCCACGACGCGGGACGTATTGATCTCGGAGCACGTCTGCGTGCGCGACGGTCGGCAACTGGCCTTCTTCCACGAGAGTTTCTTCGACTACGCCTTCGCGCGCGACTGGCTCAGGCGAGGGGAGAGCCTGGTCACCTTTCTCACCGGTGGGGAGCAGGAACTCTTCCGCCGCGGACAGTTGAGGCAGGTCCTCGACCACCTGCGAGAGCTGGACCGGGAGCGATTCGCCGAGGAGGTCGAGGCACTGCTGACCAGTCCGGAGATCCGTTACCACCTCAAGGACGTGACCTTGGCCGTCCTACGCGGGCTGGCGGCTCCTACCGCCAGTGAATGGGGCGCCGTCGCACGGGTGCTGGACACCCGCCCTCCCTTCCAGGCCCTTCTTGTGCACGCAGTGAGCAATGCGGCGTGGTTCCGACGCGCGGACGATGAGGCAGTGATCGAGAGCTGGCTGACCAGTCCCGATGCCAGGGAACGCGACTGGGGGCTACGGATGATGTTTGCAGCTGCCCGCGCCTATCCAGACCGGGTGGCCGGCCTCCTGAAGCCGCACACGGCAGATCCCCAGTACCCCTCATGGATGTTCCGGGTCGTTCTGTCTGCCCGCACCACCGACAGCCGGGCGCTCTTCGACCTCTTGCTCCAAGGCGCGCGGGCCGGTCTCTTCTCGGGTCACGAGCACGACCTTTGGATCTCGGTGGATGACCTCGCAGCTGGAAAACCCGCGTGGGCCGTCGAGTTGCTCAATGCACTGCTTGCGGACCGTCCGAACTCCCTGCAACTTGATGATCAGGGCAGGGTCGCCGTACTTCTGACCCGAGAGCGCTCGGCACTCCGCCTGATAGCGGCCGCCGCTCTGGGCGCTCCCGAGGAGTACTGTGCGCAGCTTCTGCCCGTGCTGCTGAACGTCATGGCTACAACAGGCAATCCTGCTCGGGCAGGTTGGCCGGTCTTCGACAAGCACTTTTCGTTCCGCACTGCCGATAACGAGCCCACCACACTCGGCGACGCCTTGTTCCAGGGCGCGGCCAAGGCTCTGCGGATCGTGGCGGGCCGAGATGTCGCCCGCGTGCGAGAGCTCGTGGAAGGGCTCACTGACGTGGTGTACGAGGGGGCGCAGTGGCTCCTCTACCAGGCGCTGATCGAGGCGGGGCCGGCCGTCGCTCCCTGGACAGCCGAACTTCTCCTCCAGGGCAGACACCGCCTCCTGTCCGGCTATGCGGCGAACGCCGTATGGGGGGCACGCGAGGTCCTCCGCGCGGTCGGTGAGGCGCTGCCCGACGGCACCCTCCGTCGCTTGGAGAACGCACTGCTCCACCTGCGGCTCCCCCCGGACGAGCAGCACTCTCCCTGGCACGAGTTCACACTGCTGACAGCGCTGCCCGAAGGGCGACTCTCCGAACGGGCGGCCCGGAGGCTCGGAGAACTCCGCAGACTGCACGGCGACATGCGGGAGCCGAACGAGCTACAGGGGATGACGGTCGGATTCATCGGGCCGCCCATCCCACGGAAAGCGGCCCAGCACATGAGCGACGACCAGTGGCTGGGCGCCATGAGAAAGCACAGCCAGGATCGCACCGACTGGGCGACCTTCACGGGCGGGGCTCAAGAGCTGGGGCGTGTGCTGCAGAGCATGACGGCCACCGCCCCCGACCGGTTCGCGCGGCTCGCTTTGCGGATGGACGCCGGGATGCACCCGGCCTACGGGGCCTCCTTACTCCTCGGCCTCGGTGACGCGGAGCCACACAGCGACCCGGGCACCGTTTTCGAGGCAGTTCGACATTTCGCGGACCAACGCAGGCTGGCATGTGACCGCTGGCTGGGGTGGGCGGTGCAGAAGTACCTCACCTGCACGCCTCTCGATCTAGTGGAGACGCTACTGAACCGCGCCCTCGACTCCGACGACCCTAGTGACATCCTCACTGAGGACGAGGGAGAGACGGAGCGCGACCTGTTCACCGCGGGGATCAACACGGTGCGGGGCAGCAACGCCAGGAGCCTGGGAGACCTGCTCCTCCACGACACGAACGGGGCGCGGGCCGCCCTGGTCGTACCCCACCTTCGTTCGCTGGCCATCGACCCTTCCCTCGCCGTCCGGGCATGCGTGGCCCACGTTCTGCATGCCGCGATGCGCCACGACCGTCCTGCGGTGGCCGAGGCCTTCACGGTGCTCACGGAGGCCCCCGACCAGCTTCTGGTCTCCCCCTGTGTAACTCGCCTTTTTCTCGCCCTGTGTTATGGGGACCCGGTGGCTGGGAGACCGATGATGGAACGGATGTTGCACTCCCCGGTGCCAGCGGTTCGCGAGCAGGGTGGACGGGTCGCGGCAGTGGCGGCCATGGAGTGGGGGATGACCGATCTGCTTGCGCACGTGCTTGCTGGAAATGACCGAGCACACCGGCAAGGAGCCGCGGAGGTGTGCGCCCAACGCCTCGTGAACACCGGGGACGCCGCCCTGGCCCACCGCGCACTGCTCCAGTTCTTCCATGCCCCGGAAACGGACGTCCGCGAAGCCGCTGCCACGGTCGCCCTCGCGTTGAGGGGCCAGCGTCTGGCGCCCTTCCGCCGGACCCTGACTGCCCTGATTGACTCTCGTACCTTCCAGTCCGCGCTACCCCAGTTGCTGATCACTCTTGAGCACGCCCCTGACCGGGTCGACGACCTGGTATTGACCTGTGTGAGGCGCTTCCTCAAGGCAGTCAGTCCTGCTTCCCCCAGGTTGGCGGGCGGTACGACAGCCGACGCCCATCACGTCGGTGAGCTGCTGGTGCGCGCACATGCCCAGGCCACCCCGGCCGAACGCCGGTCAGAGATCCTCGACCTGTTGGACCAACTGCTGCTCCTGGGGTCCTATGGCGTCGCCGAGGCGATCAACAACGCCGATCGAGGCTGAGACGCCAGCGCGGCCCGCGGACTTGGCCTGCGCAGGACTGTGTCCCGGGGGCCCGGATGCGAGACCATGCGCCGGTGGCTGATCGGGTGAGACCCGCGGCGCCGCGACAGGCGGCCGTACCGGGCGGGTGGGTGTCCCTGTCGACCGACGGCCTGCCCGCCGGGGACCGGTTCGACTGGTGGGAGCAGCTCATGCGCGCGGAGGTCATGGCGCTGTCGATGGCCAGCGAGCGCCCCGAGCGCTTTCGCGGGAGAGTCGACAGCGTCGGCGCCCCGGACACGACGGTCTCCT
Source organism: Streptomyces profundus (assembly GCF_020740535.1). Taxonomy (NCBI): domain Bacteria; kingdom Bacillati; phylum Actinomycetota; class Actinomycetes; order Kitasatosporales; family Streptomycetaceae; genus Streptomyces; species Streptomyces profundus. The sequence continues at coordinate 7,289,596 of NZ_CP082362.1, read as the reverse complement.
CGTGGTGGCTCTCGTCGGCGACGGGGGTCAGGACGCGCACGCACATCCGGCGGCATGACCCGGAGGACTACTACCTCTTCGCGGTCCGTGGCGGCCGGATCGGGCTGGAGCAGAACCGCGGCAACTCCTGGCTCGGCGTGGGCGACCTGGGCCTCTACTCCACCTCCCGGCCGTTGCGGGCCGAGTTCCGAGGCAGTGGCCGCCCGGCCCGGGTGGAGATGGTCCGCCTGCCCCGGGCGCTGCTCCCGCTGCCCTTCGCCCAGGTGGACCGGCTGCTGGCCGCGCGCCTGCCCGCGCGGACCGGATCGGGCGCGCTGCTGGCCCAGCACCTGACCGGGTTCCTGAGGCACGCGCCGGAGTGCGGCCCGGCCGAGCTGGCCGGGCTCGGTTCCGTCGCGGTCGACCTGGCGGTGACGCTCCTCGCCGGCCGGCTGGACATCGCCCGTGCCGTCCCGCCGGAGAGCCGCAGGCAGGCGCTGCTGGCCAGGATCGACGCCTTCATCGAGCGCGACCTGCACGACGCCGACCTGCGGCCGATCGATATCGCCGCACACCACCACATCTCCCTGCGGACGCTGCACGAACTGTTTCGGGAACGGCCGGACACCGTCAGCGCGACGATCCGCCGTCGCCGACTGGAACGCTCCCGGGCCGACCTCGGAGATCCACGGCTGCGGCACAAGACCGTCGGGGAGATCGCGCTGGCGTGGGGATTCCGTCATCCGGCGGACTTCAGCCGGGCCTTCCGCGCGGCCTACGGCATACCGCCCGGGGAGTTCCGGCAGGCGGCGCCGAGCGATGCGCCGGAGGCTCGGCGGTTGCGCTGAGCGACAACCAACGCCGCACGCACGGCTAATTCGCTGCCGCCGGCGCGGTGCCACGATGCGAGTGGCCGGGAACATGGGCCTGGCATCGTGGCCGGTTGGGGGCTGCCGTGAATGACTGGGACGCGTACGAACGGGGGCGAAGGGATGAGCGCGAGCGGATCCGCAGGGCGGTCGATGGCGACGAGCCGGGCTGTTTCAGCTATCTCCTCCTCGCTCTGATCATCTACGTGACCGTCAGGGCCTGCTCGGGCTAGGGGGATGACTCATGTGGTGCGGCTGTGGGCTGCGGCATGGTCGCTCTTCGGTATCGAGTTCTTCGAACGGCTCGGACGGCACCGATGGAAGGTCGAGCGCTCCGACCGTGCGCCGCCGTGCGCCCCGGAGTGCGTTCGGCGCGCCGGGAGCAACGAGCGGAAACGCGAACTGCCGAGCCGGGGAACTGCTCTGCTGTGCACATGATTCATGCATCGAACATGGTTGATCGCCGGCCGTTTCTCGACACCCTGTCGCCCGGGGCACGCACAGCTTTGACACAGCTCGGCAGTAGGCACCGCTTCACCAGGGACGACGTACTGATCAGTGAGGGCGACCACGAGCAGGATCTGGTGTTGCTTCATCAGGGACTGGTGAAGGTGACCGTCCAGCTGGGACGTGACCGGCCACAGCTCGTGGACATCAAGATCGCCGGGGATGTCGTGGGTGAGCTGGCGGCCCTGGACCGTCGCCCCAGGTCGGCCACGGTAACCGCATGTGGGGAGGTCGTTGCCACAGTTATCCCCTCACACGAACTGCAGACTTTCCTCCTGGCCAACTCCGAGGTGTTACTGGCCCTCACCCGAGTGCTCTCCGGCGGGTTGCGACGGTCCGACCGCTGGCGTCTGGAGTTCGGCTGTTACCCGGTCCTGGTGCGGCTGGCACGCGTGCTCGTCGAACTGGCGGCGTCGTATGGGCGACAGGAACGCAACGCGGTGCGCATCGACGTGAATCTGTCTCAGCCCGAGTTCGCCGCCCTCATCGGGTGCAGAGCGGGCACCGCACACAACGCGCTCATCCAGTTGGGCAGGCAGAACCTCATCACCACTGGCCTCAAGCAGACCTACGTGCGGGATATCGCCCGATTGCGGAAAGTCGCCAAGCTGGGCATGCCGGTTACCCAAAGACACGATCACAATTCGCATTAATGCGAATTCTTCGACGGCTCGTCTCCCTTCCCCACACAGTTGGCGTGCACCGCACCCAACGACACGTGGAAGGAAACGCGTTGCCGTGAACGAATCCCTCTCCCGCTGGACGCGGGAGATCACTCCGCACCGCAGGCTGTGCCTGGCGGCGGACATGGAGGAGTACAGCCGCCTCGACACCCGGAGCCAGTCAACCGTCCAATCCGACCTGGTCCGGCTATTGGACGAGGCGGCGGCACTGACCGGACTGAACCGAGACGCCTGGGCTCGCCAGCCTCAGGGCGACCAGGAGTTCGCCGTACTCCCCGAGGCCACACGCGAAGTCGCCGTGTTGGGCCCTTTCGTGCGCCACCTGGTGGCCCGCCTCGGCGCCCTCAACGCCCGCCCGGCCACCCCTCGCGTCAGACTGCGGCTCGCCGTCGACACCGGCATCGTCGCCGACGCGGCTCTCGGTCATGCCGGACCCGCGCCAGTCGCCGTGGCACGCTATGTGAACGCGCCCCAACTGAAGGCCGTACTCGCTGCCCTTCCCCCGGCTGATCTCGCAGTCATCGTGTCCGACCGGCTGTACCAGGACGTCGTACGGTTGGGGCACCCCGACCTCGACCAGACCCAGTACGCCCAAGTCCATGTCCGGGTGAAGGACTTCGGCGGTTACGGCTGGATCCACGTGCCGGGCCACGCCCCGGACGAAGTACACCGGTCCTTAGCCGACACGAGTGGGCCGATGCCGTCGCCCGATGGTCCCGCCCCTACCCGAACGGCGCCCTCTCAGTACGCCCCCCATGGCGTCAATGTCGGACACGACCTCAGTGGGAGTCTCACCATCGGCCTGCCCGTGGCCCCTCCGGCGGCCGGCCACGGGCGCGCCCTGTGACGGCACCGAACGAGGCCCCGCTCCGACTCGAAGGGGACGGCATCCAGCGGGCGGACTACGGGGTGAACGTCGGCCACGACGTGTACGGCGACGTTCATATTCACACGTCCGCCTCGGTGGACGGATCCTCCCGGCCGCGTCGCGAGACGGCGAGTCCGGTCTCAGGGACACGTCACGCAGATGTGCGGTCGGCGTTGACCGCCCTTGCCCACGCCTGCGGGCGAGCTGTCGCGGCGCTGTCGTCAGTCGGCCTGACGAGGCAGCAAAGGAGAAGTAATGACATCGACTGATCCCAGGAGCTTATTCGCCCTGATCGAAAGTGAGCTTCTCGGAGCACCCGGTGCTGTGCGGCCAACCCTCACCGTGAATGTGGGTGATCGCACGATCCGGCTCTCTCCGGAGGAATGCAGGAAGGCACTGTACGGAGCGGAGCGCGATGCGGATCTGTGGCCCGTGATCTGGCGACAGGCCGTCACCGAGGCTCAGCGAGAGACCGGCAGGAACGGCACGAAGCGGTTGTTCATCGTCTGGTTGGCGCTACCCGGGCTGTACCGGAGCCTTCACAAGATCCTCCGCCGGCTGAGGGTCGAGCGAGCCGACCTTGAGGCGGAGGCCGTCCTGGCCGTGCTCACCGCCCTCGACTCGGCAGATCCGGCCAGCTCGGACACGGGCAACCACATGATCAAGGAAGGGGTGAACCGGATGTGGGCCTACGTGGATCGGATCAGGCGCGAGGTTCCCTTCGTGGACATCGCAGCCTTCGCCGACGCCCGCAACGCCACACCTCCACCGGAGGAACAGCTACGGCCGGCCGGCAGGTGGGAGCTGCACCTTACGCCCAGGCCACGCCCCGAGGGTTTGGCCACGACAATCCGCTTCGCCGAATCGCGCACCCGGCGGGAGGGAGAGCGGCTCAGGGCGCTCGCCCACAGCGCCGGCTTGTCCGACCTGGTGTTCCGGGCCCGCCGCCACGAGGAGGCCGACCTCATCGGCACGCTGACCCTCCGCCCCGCGGAGGCCCGCCGATGAGCGCACGATCCGGCCCGCCCCTGGGCTTCGCAGAGGCCTTCGACCTACCCCTGAGCGTCGACCTGCGCACGGCAGCCCGTGCCTTCGATATCTGCCCCGGTACGGCGTACAAGCTGATCCGCCTCGACGCCTTCCCCTGCCCCGTGCTGCGCCTCGGCTGGCGCTACCGCATTCCGACCGCACACCTGTTGCGCTCCCTCGGCATTGAGGAGCGGCCGGTGTACGCCGCCGATCTGGAAGCCGCTGCCACGCACGCCGCCCAGCTCGACGAAGCCCATCCACATAGAACGGAGGACCTCGCATGATCGCGTCACTGGCTCCTGCGAAGACGCCTGACCAGCCCCGCAGGTGCTTTGTCATCGGCCCCATCGGCGACCCGTATGCCTCGAACGGCAGCCCCGAGCGAGAGGCGTACGAGCACCACCTCGAAATTTTCGAGCAGGTGATCGTTCCTGCCTGCGAGAAGCACGGGATCATCGCGGTGCGCGCCGACGGCATCGCCCACGCCGGCGACATCAACGACCAGATCTGTCGGCACGTCATCGACTCGGACCTGGTCATCGCAGACGTCAGCGGCGGCAACCCCAACGTGATGTACGAGCTGGGGCTGCGTCACATCACCGGCAAGCCGACCGTCCACATCGGGGAGGCAGGGAAGCTGCCGTTCGACATCGCGTCGATCAGGACGATCCGGTATCAACGGGCGCGCAGCCACCTGGCCGGCGCGCGCAAGGAAATCGAGAGCGCCCTGGAAGTCGGACTTCGGGACGGCTTCGAACTCCTCACCCCGGCGCGGGTGCTGCGCGGACTGCTCCAGAACGTTGAGGGGCTGTCGTCCTCGGCGGAGGGCGGGAAGACGGAGGACGAGGACTCACCCGGTCTGCTCGACGACTTCGCCGCGATCGAGGACGGGCTGGAGGAGATGACCGCGGATGTGGGGACGATCGTCAAGATGATCGAAACGATCGGGGCGCTGACCGAACAGACCAACACCGAGATGCTCGACCTCAGCCAGGCGAACGCGCCCGCGAGCGCACGGCTCGCCGCCGTCGCTCGGTACGCAAAGTCGATCAGCTCACCAGCCCAGGAAATGAACCTTGTCGCAGGGACGTTCGCGGAACGAATGGTGACCCTGGACAGCGGGGTGCGGGCTGCGCTGGGGCTCATCGAGGTAACTCCGACCGACGAGCGCGACGAGGGAACAGAGGAGTTCCTGGGACAGCTCATGGCCCTGGACGAAACCGCTCAGGAGAGCCTGGGTCAGCTCGGCTCGTTCGCTACGTCGGCGGGTGGCCTGGTGCGTCTGAGTCGACACCTCCACAAACCGGCGAAGGACATCTCCGCAGCGGTGAAGGTGATGACCTCCGCCATCACATCCATGGGGGACTGGGCGAGCAGGGCCCGCGCTCTGGCGCAGCGCCCCACCACCTGACGCTCCCCTGCTGGGACCCGGGCCGCTGAGGCCCGGGTCCTGTGGCGCCGCAATGGCTCGATGGGTGGATCACGCACCGCGGCCCCGACAGGCTCCGCTTCCTGCCAACGGCAGGATTCGCTTGTTATGCGCAGGCCTGCTCGGGCTAGGTCTGGGTGCCGTCGGTGTTGCGGGTGAGCTGTTGGAGCACTCTGACCGTGGTCGCGTAGTCGGCGTCGTCGATGCCCCGGTGGATGCGGGCTCGGATGGCGGGGGCGTGCCGCTTGAGGTCGAGGCGGGCCTCCTCGCCCGACTCGGTGATCCACAGTCGTCCCTCGGCGTCGCGGGTGAGCCAACCGCGCTCCAGCAGGGTTCCCGCCTCCGCCTTCAGATCGTCCCCGGGTCTGAGGTAGGAGCTCATGGCCCGCTGGAGTTCGGGGACGGTCATACCTCGGCCGTCGGGTGAGATGTCGTTCTTCGACAGATTGCGCAGCAGCCAGAACTGGGGCTGGGTGAAGCCCAGTTCGGCTTGTCGGGCTCGGGTGAAGGAGATGACCGCCTCATGGGCCACCCCGGTCCAGTAGGCGGCCGGCTGTGCGGCGAGTTCGGCGTCGGAGGCGTGCTGGGTCGTCATGGGTGGGCTCCTCAGAAACGATCGCTGTCGCGAGCAGCGTAGAACCTCAAGTTAAGTTGAGGTCAAGACGGAGCGGCGGCGGCCCGGCACGCGCCGCCCTTTCCGTTTCAGAGGCTCGCCGGCCCGGGTTCACTTGCTGGTGACGCTCCATGTGCCGTCGCCGGCCGCCGCGGCGTTGTTGAGTGCGACCCACGCGGCGTCCCCGAGCTTGAAGGCGTCGCGGAGGTAGGCCGAGATCGCGTCGGCGACGAGGGCGACGCGGGCCGGGTCCTCGTCGGTGGTCTCGGCGACCATCTCGCCGGCGAGGCCGCCGAGGGTGTGTTCGCCCTCGGCGATGGCGAGGAGACTCTTCGGGGACGGGCTCAGGTGGTAGGCGTCGGTGAACCACTCCGGCCCCCGGGTGGAGAGCTGGGACTGGTCCTTGCCGCCCGCGACGACCAAGGCCGGGGCGGCCATGGTGGAGTAGTCCGGCCGCATGAACGGCAGGTGTTCGACGGCGAACGGGGTGAGCGTTTCGCCGGTTCCGGTCGCCGCGATCAGCGCGCCGGCCGAGACCGCGGGGTGGGAGAGGTCCTCTCCGGGAACGCCGTCGGCGTCGAGTACGCGCGCGCCGAGGACCACGCCGGCGCTCTGGGCACCCCAGGAGTGGCCGACGACCGCGACCCGCTCACGGTCGACGCGGGACTCCAGGTCACCAGCTTGGAGAAGGATGTCGCCGAGGCCGTCCAGGACCGCGTGGAGGTCGGCGACGCGGACGCGCCAGATGGTGGCGAAGCGCGGGTCGTCCCACCCGATGCCGTTGCGGCGGGAGTCCAGGTGGGTGGGCCGCACGACGACGAATCCGGCGGCTGCCCACCGGTCGACGAGAGGTTCGTATCCGTCCATGGACCACGCGTTGCCGTGGGAGAACACGATGACGGGGAGGTTGTGACCTGCCAGCGGGGCGGTGACCTTCACCTGGAGCTCGACGCCGCGCCCCGGCGCGGGAACGGTGATGGGCTTGACCGAGAGGATCCGCTGGTCGAGGGGGCGGGAAGACATGGGGGACCTGCGCTTTCTCCCTGGGGTCGCTCTGCCATACTTTGGCGGAGCGTCGTTCCGCCAACTTAGCGGAACATTGTTCCGCGAGCAAAGGGAGGGTCTCGTGCCGGAAGCAGTCGGGGTACGCCAGGCGCAGGCGCAACGCACCCGCGGCGCCGTGCTGGCGGCTGCGGCGGCGGTCTTCGTGGACCAGGGCGTCCAGGCCCCCATCCGCGACATCGCCGAACGTGCCGGCGTCGGCATCGGCACGATCTACCGGAACTTCCCGAGCCGGGCCGACCTCGTCACGGCCGTCTACCGGCACCAGATCGACACCTGTGCCGCGCTCGCGCCCCAGCTCCTGGCGGAATCGGCCTCTCCCTTCACCGCCCTGACCCGCTGGGTCGACGCGTTCGTGGACTTCCTGGTGACCAAGCACGGCCTCGGTGCCGCCCTGGGGTCCGGTGATCCGGGGCTGGAGAACCTCCACACCCTCATGCTCGACACCCTGCTCCCGGCCTGCGCGACGCTGCTCGACGCCTGCGCCGCCGCCGACGAGATCAACCCCGGCATCACCGCCTACCCGCTCATGCGCGCCATCGGAAACCTCTGCATCACCGGCCCCGACTACGACCAGGCCGACGCCCAGCACATGGTCGCGACCCTCCTCGCCGGATGCCGTCACCAGGCATAGCGGCAGGAGCCGCCCGCTTCGGATCTCTGTGACCCGAGCGGGCCGCCCGCGTTCCGCCAGGGGGGCGGTCAGGGCAGGAGTTCGACGTATCCGTCGGTTCCGTGCACGCGGATCCGCTGACCGTCCGGGATCAGCCGGGTGGCCTCCGCCACGCCCACGACGGCGGGCAGGCCGTACTCCCTGGCGACCACCGCGCCGTGGGTCATCACGCCGCCGACCTCCGTCACCAGGCCCGCGATGCCGAGGAACAGCGGCGACCAGCTCGGGTCGGTGAAGGTCGTGACCAGGATGTCGCCCGCTTCGAGATCGGCCTGAGCCATGTCGAGGACGACGCGGGCCCTGCCCTCGACGGTCCCGGCGGAGACCGGCAGGCCGCTCAGCGCGCCGGCCGGCACGTCGTCGCGCCGGTAGGCCCCGGTGAGGGCCTCACCGTCCGAGGTGAGCACCCGGGGGGTCGTGAGCGCCTGGTAGGACCGGAACGCCTCCTTGCGCCGCTGGACGAGCCGGTCATCCGCCCGGTTCGTGCGCACCACATCGTGGAGTTCCTGGAAGGTGAGGTAGAAGATGTCCTCCCGCTCGGGCAGCACACCGGCCCGCACGAGGCGTTCGGCCTCCGCCAACAGGGCCCGCTTGTAGACGAGGTAGCGGCTGACGATGCCGTACTTCGGGTACTCCCGGTAGCCGATGAAGGTTCTGACCCGGTCGATCATCCGCTTGGTCTCCGCGGCCTTGCGCTCGCCGTCCGGCAGGGCCCGCAGGCGGGCCAGGACGTCCTGTTCCTTCGCCCACGCCTTCCGCCGCCCCTCCTCGAAGCGCCGCTCGGCGGCGCCGGGTTCGAAGTTCCTGACGTTGTCGAGGATCGCGGGCACCAGCGCGGTGGGGCGCTCGCACCACCGCGGCCTCGTGATGTCGATCTCGCCGACGCAGCGCATGCCGTACCGGTCGAGGTAGGCCGCCAGGGCGTCGCGCGCCTCGGCCCCGCCGGCGGGCTTCGCCAGCTCGTCCAGGAAGCCCTGGTCCGGGGAGCCCTCGTCGACGGCCCCCCTCCCTACGGCGGTTCGCAGGAACGCCACCACCTCCGGATGCGGGCGGATCACGTCGGCGAGGTCGAGCAGCGCCAGTCCCATCCGGGAGGTGACGTTGTCGGGCGCGGACAGCGTCAGCGTGTCGGCCGCGTTCTTCTCGCCCAGCCACTCCCCCAGCCGGTCGTTGAGCCACCAGCTGGCGTCCATCCCCGCCATGATCGCCCGCAGGCTCAGCGGATCGCTGAGGACGCTTCGGTGCTCCTCGAAGGCCGCCAGCAGGAAGTCGAAGAGCGCCGGCCCGGTCTTCGTCCGGATATCGCGTTCCAGGGCCGCGATGGACGCCCGGCTGCGTTCGACCAGCTCGGTGACGACGGCCGGATCGGTCTCGATCGGCGCCGGCGCACCGCCGGCGGGCGGCCCGCCGGGATCCGTGTCCGGGCGCGACGGGACGAAGTCGTCCTGGTCGAGGACGGTCTCCAGAGCGTCCCTGATCAGCGGATCGCCCCGCCCCATCACCTCCAGCAGCCCGGCGCGGCTCGCGGGCGAGGTCAGGCGCGAGGTGACGTCGACGAACAGCCTGCCGCCCGCCTCGTGCATCGGCACCATCGCCGTCAGCCGCCACACGGAGAGCCCCAGGGGCTTCATGGCGTCGGTCATCATCTGCCCGTGGCCGACGGAGACATAGACGCGGTTCTCCTGGTCGCCGGCCTCGGGGACGGGGAACAGGGTGGTGATCGGCCGGCTCTGCGTGATCTGGAAGTCATCGTCGGCCAGACACCACTCGATGTCCTGCGGGCGGCCGAAGTGCGCCTCGATCCGCCGCCCCAGCCGGACGAGCCGCACCACCTGCGCGTCCGTCAGCGCCGGCTGTTCCCGCCGCAGCGGGTCGACCGCCACCTCCCGGGTGCCGCCGGCCGGCAGGGCATGCACGGCACGCTCCTTGGCGGCGATCGTCCTGGCAACGACCTCGCCGTCGCGCACCGTGAAGACGTCCGGGTTCACCAGGCCGGAGACCAGGGCCTCGCCGAGGCCGAGGCCGGCGTCCACGGTGGCGACCTTCCGGTTGCCCGTGACGGGGTCGGCCGTGAACAGGACGCCGGCCGCCCGGGGAAGGACCATCCGCTGCACCACCACGGCCATCAGGACCGCGCGGTGGTCGATGCCGTTGCGCTGGCGGTAGACCACCGCCCGTTCGGTGAACAGCGAGGCCCAGCAGCGGCTGACGTGTCGGAGGATCGCCGCCGGCCCCACCACGTTGAGGTAGGTGTCCTGCTGGCCGGCGAAGGAGGCCGTCGGCAGGTCCTCCGCCGTCGCGCTGGATCGGACGGCGTAGGCGTCCCGCTCGCCGAACCGGGCGAGCGCTCGGGTGATCGCCGCCGCGAGATCGCCCGGGACGGCGGTTCCCTCGATGGACCGACGAATCCGCGCGCTGAGCTCGCGGACCGCCTCCCGGTCGTCCGGGTCCAGGCGCGACAGCTGATCGAGCGGGTCGTCGATCGACGGCGCCTGTGCCACGATCCGCCGGAAGGCGTCCGTCGTCACGCAGAAGCCGTCCGGCACGCGGACGCCGTCGATCCGCGACAGCCCGCCCAGGTGCGCTCCCTTGCCGCCGACGAGCGCGATCCGCGTCTCGTCGACCTCGCGGAGATCCCGCACATACCGCTCGGTCATCGCGCCACCTCCGAGGCAGCGGTGTTCCCTCGCCTCACCGGCGCCGGCGCGCACCCCGGCACCGGCGCCGATCCCCTCGCCGGTCCGACGTCACCGCGTCCCCCACACGTCGACAACACACGCACGTCGTGCCCTCATTTCCGCTGGTTGTGGCCTTGGCCGACGATTTTGCGGCACCCCCCGGGTCTTGCCGCAAGCCCCCCGGTGCGCTATACGTTGAGAGTGGCAAGGAGCGCGGTCTCCTTGCCCTTTGTGTTTGTGCCGTCGATGCCGTCGGCCCTCGGGCGCGGCCAGGCGGCCCCGATCGTGGCCCGGCCCTCCCGCCCGGGTCGGCGGGGTCGACGCGGGCGGGGTTGGGCATAGTGCGCACCCCGCGGGGCCCAAGCGGTGGGTGGTTGGGCGATCTGCGCGACTTCCTCGCCGGATCTTGTGCGACCTCCCGGACCGGTGATCTCCTCGTCCGCAACGATCACGCCCCGACATCGCGCGGCCGACCGTGACCCGGTCCTGAGCCGGCCCGACCGGTGCCGGGGCCAGCCCGGCGCGCTCCGTCCGCCGCCGTGGTCCGTCCCGTCCCACAGCCGGTCGCGCGTGTCGCGTCGGCCGGATGTGCCCAGCACGAGGAGACCGTTCCGCCATGACCACCGCACCCGCCGCCCGGCGGACCACGGCTGCCACCCTCGACGCGCTGCGCGAGATCGAGGACCGTGTGCTGTGGCTGTCCAGCGCGATCACGCACCACGCCAACCGGGTGCGCCCCAACCCCTCGGGGCTCAAGGTCGGCGGCCACCAGGCCTCGTGCGCCTCGATGGTGTCGATCATGACGGCCCTGTGGTTCCGTCATCTGCGCCCGGAGGACCGGGTCTCGGTCAAGCCGCACGCCTCGCCGGTCCTGCACGCGATCAACCACCTGCTCGGCGAGCTCGACGCCTCGCACCTGTCGACGTTGCGTGCCTTCGGCGGCCTCCAGAGCTACCCGAGCCGCACCAAGGACCCGGACCCCGTCGACTACTCCACCGGGTCGGTCGGCATCGGCGCCACCGCGACGATCTGGGGCGCCCTGGCCCGGCGCTACGCGGACGGGACCCCGGGGGCCGGCTTCGCGGGGCGGCAGTACGCGCTGGTCGGCGACGCGGAGTTGGACGAGGGCGCGGTGTGGGAGGCGGTGCTCGACCCGGGCGTCGCCGAACTCGGCGAGCTGGTGTGGATCGTCGACCTGAACCGGCAGTCCCTGGACCGCGTCGTGCCGCACATGGCCGCCGGCCGCCTGCACGGCATGTTCGCCGCGGCCGGCTGGCAGGTGCTCACCCTCAAGTACGGGACGCGACTTGAGGAGCTCTTCGCGCGCGCGGGCGGAGACGCGCTGCGGGCCCGCATCGACGAGATGTCCAACCCCGAGTACCAGCGCCTGTTGCGCTGCCCGGCCGACGAGCTGCGCGAGCGGCTGCCGGGCGCGGGACCGGGAGCCCGGGCCGTCGCCGGCCTGCTGGCCGGGATCGACGACGCGACGCTGATGGCGGCTCTCCGCAACCTGGGCGGCCACGACCTGGCCGCCCTCGACACCGCGCTGTCCGAGGTGGACGACGAACGGCCGACCGTGATCTTCGCGTACACCGTCAAGGGCCACGGCCTGCCCACCGAGGGGCACCCGCAGAACCACTCGTCCCTGCTGACGGAACAGCAGATGCGGGAACTCGCCGCCCGGTTGGGCACCGATCTCGACCGGCCCTGGGAGGGCTTCGCCGCGACGTCCGCCGCTGCCGGCCTGTGCGCGGAGACGGCGGCGCGGCTGCGTCGCGACCCCGTGCCCACGGCCGTGCCGCCCGCGCTGCCCGCCGATATCGGGCGCACCCCGAGCGGGGTGGCGACCACCCAGGCGGCCCTGGGCCGGGTGCTGCTCGACCTGACCCGCACCGCGCCGGAGGCGGCGCGCCGGGTGGTGACGGTCAGCCCCGACGTCAGCTCGACCACCAACCTGGGCGGCTGGGTCAACAAGGTCGGCGTCTGGTCTCCGACGGAGCGGGTGAACTGGTTCGCCGACGACGCCGAGACGATCCTGCACTGGCGGGAGCGGCCGACCGGCCAGCACATCGAGTTGGGCATCGCCGAGACCAATCTGGTCGGCCTGCTGGGAGAGCTGGGCGCGACCTGGAGCCGCTGGGGCGAACCGCTGCTGCCCATCGGGGTGTTGTACGACCCCTTTGTGCAACGAGCCCTGGAGCCCTGGTCGTTCGGCATCTACGCCGGCGGCCAGTCGATACTGGTCGGCACCCCGTCCGGGGTCACCCTCGCGCCCGAGGGCGGTGCCCACCAGTCCGTCACCACCCCTTCCCTCGGCATCGAGCAGCCGGGCTGCACCGCCTGGGAGCCGGCGTTCGCCCTGGACACCGAGTGGACCCTGCTGGCCGCCCTCGCCCGCCTGGGCCGGCCCGACGGTGGCTCCGCCTATCTGCGACTGTCCACCCGCCCCGTCGACCAGACCCTCGCCCGCGTCCCCGCCGACCCGGCGGCCCGCGAACGGCGCCGCCGCCAGGTCGTCGCCGGCGCCTATCCGCTGCGCCGACGGGACGGCGCCCGGGTGACCGTCGCCGCCATGGGGGCCATGGTGACCGAGGCCCTGGAGGCCGCCGACCGGCTCCAGGGAATCGGCGTCCCGGCCGACGTGGTGTGCGTGACCAGCCCGGGGCTGCTCTACCGCGCCCTCGACGCCAGGGCCGGGCACGGGGAGGCCGCCGACTGGATCCTGGACCAGGTCTTCCCCGCGGAGCGCGCCACCCCGCTGGTCACCGTCCTGGACGGGCATCCGCACACCCTGGCCTTCCTGGCCAGCATCCACCACGTTCCGATCCGACGGCTCGGCGTCACCCGCTTCGGCCAGTCCGGCTCCCTCGCTGACGTCTACCGCCACCACCGGATCGACGCCGACAGCATCGTCCGCGCCGCGCTCGACCTCACCGAGTGAACGGCCTTACGGGCGCGGCGAGATGACGGCGGGCGGGGGCGCGTCGGGTCAGCTCGTCTCCCAGAGGAGCCAGCCGTTCGCCATGGGGTCCCAGTCGGGTTGCCAGTAGACCAGGGAGGGTTCGTCGTCCTCGGGGATCGCGGCGACGACCCAGGAGTCCGCCGACTGGCCGACCGGGAGGTGCCGGTCGTCCGGCCGGGCGGTGGACTCGCCGGGTTCGCCCTCGATCGCGAAGGCGTACACGTTGTTCGCGATGGGGATGGTGTCCTCGTCGAAGACGCCGAAGGTGCCAAGGTTGCCGACCCACATGCTGGATGTCAGCGTCATGGTCTCGCCGCCGAGGTTGGTGAGGGTCACCCGCAGATAGACCGGCTTCAGGCCCTCGGACTGGATGGGGTCCATCAGGCCGTCGAGGTCCGCGTGCCGGCCCGTCTCGATCTGGTCGACGGTGACGGAGAGCGCGGTCCGCCCGCCGGCGGAGGGCTCGTAGGGGACGGGCTCGCTGGTCTCGCCGAGACCGTGGCGGTAGACGTCGGGCGCGAGGGTCCTGACCCCGTCGATGACCAGGGCGTCCGCCTCGTCATCTGGCGGGGGGTCCGTGGCCCCCGCCGAGGGGGCCGTGTCGTTCCCTGACGGCGTCGAACGGGCCCGGTCGTCACCGCCGTCGGCGTCGTCGTCGTCGGACGACCGGAGCAGGGCGTAGGCCGAGAAGGCGACGACCACCGCCACGACGGCGGTCACCGCCACGGCCACCGGCCCGAACGGGCGGCGGGGGGCGGGGGGTGGCGGAGCGAAGGGCGGTGGGGGTGGTGGGAGCGGCAGGGGCGGGCCGGCCGTCGTCGCGGTGGCCAGCAGGGCGTCCAGCCGCTCGCCCGATGGCCTGGCGGCCGGGTCCTGGACGAGGAGGGCCCGCAGCGCCGGCCCCAGCGCGCCGGCCCGGGCCGGGGGTGGCGGAGCTCCGTCGAGGACGGCGGCCAGGGTGGCCATCGGGGTGGCCCGGCGCAGTGGGTGGTGTCCCTCGACGCAGACATACAGGAGCACGCCCAGCGACCAGAGGTCGGCCGCCGGCCCTGGCTCGCCGCCTCGGATGCGCTCGGGGGCGAGGTACTCGGGTGCCCGGGGGCCGGTCGGGGAGTCGGCGTCGTCGGCGCCCGAGCCCAGGAAGCCGGTGAGGACCACGCTGCCGTCCGGGTGCGGGACCACCCGGGCGGGCCGGATGTCCCCGTGGGTGAGCCCGGCGGCGTGCGCGGCACGCAGGGCGGAGAGCAGCTGGCGGCCGAGGGCGGCGGTCTCCGACGCGGTCAGCGGCCCGTCGGCCAGGCGATCGGCGAGGGTGCGCCCCGCCACCAGCTCCGTGACGACCCACAGGACGGGGTCGCCCGGCTCCTGGACGATGTGCAGGACCGTCTCCACATGCGGATGGCTGAGCCCGGCCAACGCGCGGGCCTCCCGCAGCGCGCGTGGCTCGGAGCCCTGGGCGGCGTCGGAACCGTCGAGCCGGATCCGTCGGATCGTCACCTCCCGCCGCAGGGCGATGTCCCGCCCCCGCCAGCGTCCGCCCTCGTCCTCGCCGCCCAACGGCTCGACCAACTCGAAGCGCCCGTCCAGGACTTGGCCGCGCTCCCCCTCGTTCACCATGCCGCCGAGCCTATCCAGAAGCGCGCACCGGCCCCGAGGCGCGTACGGCTAGCGGATACCGTCCGGTCCCGCGAGGGCGGCGGTGAGGAGGCGGTGGGCGGTGATCCGGTCGGGGAGGCCCTCGGTGTCGCCGGGGTGTGCGACGACCCCGGCGGCGGTCCGGGCGCCCAGGTCGGCGGCGGCGAGGGGGCGGGCGCCGGCCAGCCGCGCCGCGAGGTACGCGCCCAGGAAGGCGTCGCCCGCGCCCACGGTGTCGAGGACCCGGGTGGGGTGGGCCGGGACGTGCCGCGGGCCCTCGTCCCACAGCCAGCAGCCGCGTTCACCGCCCTTGAGCACCGTCTCGCCGACGCCGGCGGCCGTGGCCGTGGCCAGCACGTCCGCCGGATCCGTGGTGCCGAACAGCGGCCCCGACTCGTCGTCGCCCAGCAGCAGGAGGTCGACGTGCGGGAGCATGCGCCGCATCGTGGCCAGCGCCTCGTCGACGCCGAGGGCGGGGCGCAGGTTGACGTCCAGCACCAGAGCGGTGCCGGTGCCGGCCGTCTGCCGGGCCAGCCGTTCCAGCAGCCGTCGCGGGCCGGGGCCGAGGGACGCGGTCAGGCCCGAAACCACCACGGAGCGTGGGGCGTTGCCCCCGTCGATGAGATCGGCGGCGGACTCGTCGAGGGCGGAGGCGGCCGAACCGGCCCGGTAGTAGGTCACCCGGCGGTGCCCGTCGGCCGGTGTCTCCCGCAGGAAGAGGCCGGTCGGGCGGGCCTGGTCCTCGCGGACCAGCGGGTCGGCGACGCCGAGGTCCCGCACGGCGCGCCGTACCCGGCGCCCGGGGGCGTCCGCCCCCACCGCGGACAGGAACGCGGCCCGGCCGCCGAACCGGGCGACGGCGGCGCACACGTTCAGCTCGGCCCCCGCGACCGAGACCGACAGCGCCTGGGCGTCCTCGATCGGCGACGGGGGCGGCGCCTGGAGGAGCAGCATGGCCTCGCCGACGCCGACGACATCGAGTCGGGCGCCGAGCGGTTCGGGCCGGGGCGGCCAGGTCACGGGGTCTCCCCCGCGTACTCGGCGCGGCCGGCGTGCCAGGCGGCGGTCAGCTCGGCGGCGCGCGCGTGCAGCCCGTCGAAGTCCCCGTTCGCCGCGAGGCGTTCGGAGACGAGGAAGCCGCCCACGCCGACCGCGCGGCAGCCCAGCGCGGCGTACGCGCGTGCGGCTGCGGCGTCGACGCCGCCGGTCGGCACCAGCGGGATGTCCGGGAGCGGGGCCAGGACGGCCCTGACGTAGGCCGCTCCACCGACCGTGTCGACGGGGAACACCTTGACGGCCGAGGCACCGAGCTGCCAGGCCGTGTCGATCTCGGTCGGGGTCAGGGCGCCGCAGAGCACGGGCACGCCGGCCTCGCCCGCGGTGTCGAGCACGGCGGCCGAGGTGGTCGGGGTGACCAGGAACTGCGCGCCGGCCCGCACCGCGCGGCGCGCCTCGTCGGGAGTGCGCACGGTGCCGGCGCCGACCGAGGCGGCGGTGCCCGACTCCCGCCACCGGGCGATGGCCGCCTCGGCCCCCGGGGTGGTGAGGGTGACTTCCAGCGCCTCGACGCCGGCGGCCACGAGGGCGGCGCGGATCCCGTCCGGCGGGGCGGTGTTCAGCCGCACGATGGCGACGACGCCCGCCGGCCCTGGGGCGGTGTGGTGCCGGGTGCTCATCCCTTCACCGATCCCGTCGTCATTCCCTTGGTCAGGAACGGTTCGAGGAGCAGGAAGAGAACGACCATCGGCAGCATCGAGATCAGGCCGACGGCCATCAGTCCCGACCAGTCGACGCTGAACTCGCCGATGAAGGAGGCGATGCCGACGGTGACGGTCCAGCCGTCCGGGTTGCCCATGAGGGTGCGGGCGAAGAGGAAGTCGCCCCAGGTGAGGATGGACGCGTAGGTGAACGTCGCGGCGATGCCCGGTTTGAGCAGCGGGACGATCACGCGCCACAGCGCGCCGAGCCGTCCGCATCCGTCGATCATCGCGGCCTGTTCGATCTCGACCGGGACGGCGTCGACGAAGCCCTTCATCAGCCAGGTCGTGAACGGGACGGTGGCCGCGGTGTTGACCAGGGTGACCGCCCAGAGGTTGTTGACCATGCCGAAGTTGGCGAAGAGCACAAAGGTCGGGATGATCAGCAGCGTGCCCGGCAGCATCCGGCTGAACAGCAGGGTGAAGCCCATCGCCTGCTGCCCCTTGGTGCGGAAGCGGGAGAGGCTGTAGCCGCCCAACGTGCTGACGACCGTGGAGATGACGGCGGCGCCCACGGTGGTGACCGTGGAGTTCCACAACCACTTCAGCACGGGCACATCGCTGAGCACGGAGGTGTAGGCGCTGATCGAGGTGGCGTCGGCTGGTGGGACCAGCGGTGGTTCGGAGACCAGCAGCCGTTCGGAGGGGACGATCGAGGTCATGATCATCCAGTAGATGGGGAACATCAGCACGGAGGTGACCGCGATCGCCAGCGCGAGCAGGGACCACCGGCGTGGGCGGGAGAGTGTGGTGGACATGGGTGCTCCTGTGGTGACGGGCCGGTTCAGCCGAACTCGCGGCGCACGGCCCGGCCGGCGGCTGCCAGCAGGGCGCCGCAGATCGCCATGGTCACGATGCCGAGCGCGGCGGCGACGCCCATCTCGAAGAACTGGAAGGCCTCGTTGTAGATCCGGATGGCGAGCGTCTGGGTGGCTTCGTTGGGGCCGCCGCCGGTGAGCGGGAAGATGAAGTCGAACTCGCGGAAGACACCGATGCCGGTGATCACGATGGCCAGGGCGGAGGCCGTGCGGACCGCCGGCCAGGTGACATGGGCGAACTGCCGCAGCGGCGAGGCGCCGTCCATCCGCGCGGCCTCGTAGAGCTCGCCAGGCACCGACTGGAGCTGGGCCAGCAGGATCAGGACGAAGAACGGGTAGTACTTCCAGATCGTCGGCAGGATCACGGCGAACATGGCGGTGTTGGAGTCGACGAGCCAGGCGACGTTGCTGTCGATGATGCCGACCGTGCGCAGCAGGTAGTTCACGACGCCGTAGGAGGCGTCGAGCATCCAGCTGAACGCCGCGCTCACCACCACTCCTGGGACCGCCCACGGCAGCAGGACCAGGGGCCGGATGATCCGGCGTCCGGGGAACGCCTTGTTGAGCAGGACGGCGAGGCCCAGGCCGATGGCGAAGGCGGGGAGCACGACGCCGAGGGTGTAGACCATCGACCGCACGATGTCGCTGACCAGGCCGGGGTCGGTGAGGACATCGCCGTAGTTGTCGAAGGTGAGCGGGTTCTGCTCCAGGTTGAGCAGATCGGAGATCTGGCCACCACGGAGGCTGAGGTCGATCGCCACATAGAGCGGGTAGGCCATCAGCAGACCGACGATGGCGAGGGTGGGCGAGAGCGTCAGATACGCGAAGACGCTGCGGCGTCGGTGCTCGCGCCGCAGCGCGGGCGAGGACTGGGTCGGCGGCGGGGTGGCGGACTTCGGCCGCGGTTTCGTGGTCATCGGGACTCCATGGCCTGCTCGAGTTCGCCCTGGAGGTGGGCGGCGATCGACGCGGTCGCATCGTTGGTGGTGATCAGGGCCGTGGCGGCGGCCGACACGATGTCGCTGATCCGGCCGAACCGTTCGCGGTGTTCCTGGTGGCCAGGGAAGATCGACTCGGCCTCGTCCGCGAGTTGCTGGAAGAGTTCGAGCTGTGGCGTCTCGGCGACGGCCTCGGCGGTGACCGAGTCGGCCCGGGGCGCCGGGTTGGTGGTCACCTCGGTGTAGCGGCGCTGCCACTCCGGTGAGCAGGCCAGCGCGATGAGGTCCCAGACGGCCGCCGCCTTGTCGGGGTCGATGCCGGCCGGCATGTGGATGCTGTTCGAGACGCCGCCGGGGACCTGCGGGAACGGTGCGCGGGCGACGTCGAGATGGGGGCGCACGGCGTCGCCTGCGCCGCCCAGCTCGTTGAGGAAGAACGGGCCCTCCAGGAGCATCGCGACCTTCCCCGTGAGGTAGAGCTCATTGCGCTGCTGGGACTGGATGCCCTGCGGCGCTTGGGCGAGGGCGCGGCGGTAGAGGTCGAGGCCGGCGATCGTCGCGTCGCTGTCGGCGGTGAACGCGCCGTCGTCGGTGGAGAGTGCGGCGCCGCTGCCGACGACGAAGGCGGCGAGTTCGGTGTAGTTGTCGGGGTTGGCGGCCGTCGTGGCGCCGAACCCGTAGATCCCGTCGCCCGTGATCGCCTCGGCGGCGGCGATCATCTCCTCCGGGGTGGTCGGGACCCCGGCCCCGACGGATTCGAGCAACCGCCGGTTGTAGTAGAGGTTGTAGCCGTAGCCGAGCAGCAGGACGCCGTGGTCCTCGCCGTCCAGTTCCATCTCCTCCTGCAACGGCGTCCAGGTGTCCTGGATGTCGGTGGACCGCAGGCGGTCCTCCAGCGACGCCAGCCAGCCACGGCCGGCGAACTCCGCGGCGTTGCGCGCCGGCAGGTGCACGATCTCCGGGCGGTCGTTGGCGGCGAACCTGATGGTGAGCTGGTCGACATAGCTGTCGAACGGCAGCGAGTAGAAGTCCACCCGCACCTCGGGGTGGGTCCGTTCGAACTCGGCGATCAACTCTCGCCACCACACGGCGAACGTTCCCTCGGCGGCCTGCCAGGAGGGGAACTCCAGCACGGTCCTCCCGTCGCCGGACCCGCCGCGCGAGCCACAGGCGGAGAGCGCGGCGCCGGCGGTGGCCGCGAGGCCGAGCGAGAGGACGCGCCGCCGGGAAGGTCCCGTGGGGCGGTTGCGCGCCGCGCTCATCGGGCGACACCGCCCGAGGTGCGGGAGGGGGCGGTGTCCTGGCCGGCGTGGTGGGGGTGCACGGTGGGGCCGGCGTAGCCCAGTGCCGTGCTCACCTCGTCGGCCGTCTCGATCACACGCCCCGCCAGCTCGCCCTCGCGGTTGTCGAGGTCGATGGCCGACAGCGCGCCCGAGATCGAGATGGCCGCGACGACCTCCCCTGCGGCGTCACGGATCGGCGCCGCCACGCAGGCGCGGCCCAGGGCGAGCTCCTCGACCTCGGTGGCGTACCCGCGTTCGACGACCAGCTCGATCTGCGCGTCGAGCCCCTCGTGGCTGCCGACGGTCCTGCCGGTGAACCTCGGCAGCTCGGGGAGCATCGCGCGCCGCTGGTCCCGGGTGGTGCCCACCAGCAGGCACTTGCCCATGCCGGTGGCGTGCAGGGCGTTGCGCTGTCCGGCCAGCGTCATCGACTTCGGGGCGAGCGCCCCCTCGTAGTTGGCGAGGTAGAAGACGGTGCCGCGGTGCAGGACGGACACGTTGACGCCGAGCCCGAGCTGCGCGGCGGCCTCCTGGGCGTGTCGCCGGGAGGCACGGTAGACCGGATGCTGGTTGAGCGCCGACCCGGCCAGGGTGATCAGTCCGGTGCCGAGCCGGTAGAGACCGGAGTCGGCGTCGCGCTCCACGTATTCGAGGGATTCGAGCGTCGCCAGCATGCGGGACGTCGTGGACTGGCCGAGCCCCGCCCGGGAGGAGACGTCGGCGACCCGGAGCGGGCGCCCGTCGTGGAACGCCGCGAGGACGGCCGCCGCGCGCTCCACGCTCTGGTTTGTGCTCGTGCCCTGCTCAGCACCCATGACCAGCTCTCCTACATCCGAAACACTTGCGATACGCGATGGATACTGCATTAAGCTATCCGCTCAATGCAAGAGTTCAACCGAAGAATGGATGCGGGCATGCAGATCGCCTCGGTCGAGACGTTCGTCCTCAAGGTCTTCCATCACGAGCCCTACCTCGGCGCCCTGCCGGACGGCAGCGAGGTGCCGGCGGGCTACCAGGTGCGCGCGCCCTGGCGGAGCCTGTACTCGCGCCGGTTCGAGACCCTGCTGGTGAAGGTGACAGCCGAGGACGGCACCGCGGGGTGGGGCGAGGCGCTGGCGCCGGTCGCGCCCGAGGTGCCGGCGGACATCGTCGACCTGCTGCTCGCTCCCGTCCTGCTGGGCCGGGACGCGCTCGCGCCGCGTCCGGCCTGGGCCCTGCTGCGGAACCTGATGCGCGAGCGCGGGCACCTGGTGGGCCATCAGGCCGACGCGCTGGCGGCCGTGGACATCGCGCTGTGGGACCTGGCCGGACGGCTGCGCGGCGCGCCCGTCGCCGCCCTGCTCGGCGGGGCGTTCCGGGAGCGGCTGCCGACCTATGTCTCGGGGCTGCCGCGGGCCACCGACGAGGAGCGGGCCCACCTCGCCGCCGACTGGGCGGGCCGGGGCGCCGGCGCCGTCAAGCTCCACCTCGGCCACGGCGTCGAGGCCGACCTGGCCACGGTGGACGCCGTCCGGGCCGCCGCGCCCGCGCTGCGGGTCGCCGTGGACGCGCACTGGGCCTACGGCCAGGCCGAGGCCCGGCGGCTCGCCGCCGGGCTGGCCGACCGTGGCTGCTGGTTCCTTGAGGCGCCGCTGGCCCCCGAGGACGAGGAGGGCCACCGCCACCTCGGCGAGCGCTCAGCGCTGCCCCTGGCGGTGGGCGAGACCCTGCGCAACCGCTACGAGTTCGCCCGCTGGCTGCGGGGTCGCGCGCTGGAGATCGCCCAGCCGGACGTGGCCCGCACCGGCATCACCGAGGCGATGGCGATCGCCGAGCTGTGCGCGGCGTCCCATGTCCCGGTGGCGCCGCACCACTCCGTCGGGCTCGGCGTCTCGGTGGCCGCCGGGCTGCATGTGGCGGCGGCCGTCGAGGACCTGCTGGTCTTCGAGTACCAGCCGACCTCGACCGAGGTGGGCCAGCGCGTGCTGCGCACCCCGCTCGCGGTCCACCCCGACCACTTCCCCCTCCCCGCCGGGCCGGGCCTCGGCATCGACGTAGACGAGCAGGTCGTCCGCGACCTCGCCGGAAAGGACTGATCTCCCCATGCCCCTCGTCCACGGGCTCGCACCGATCCTGGCCACCCCCTTCGCCTCGGACGGATCCCTCGACCTCCCCTCGTTGCGCCGCGTGGTGGAGTTCAACCTCAGCAGCGGCGTCGACGGTCTCGCGGTCTCCGGTATGGCGAGCGAGACCTTCGCGCTCACCGCCGAGGAACGGGCCCGCGTGCTGCGCGAGGTCGTCGACGTCGCGGCGGGCGCGGTCCCCGTGGTGGCCGGGGTCAACGCGACCTCCACGGTCACGGCGGTGGAACAGGCCAGGGCGGCGGCCGACGACGGCGCCGCCGCGCTGATGGTGCTGCCGCCGTACATGGTCAAGCCGACCCCCGCGCAGCTCCTCGACTTCTACGCGGAGGTCGCGGTCGCCACGGAGTGCGAGGTGATGGTGCAGGACGCCCCCGGGGTCACCGGCGTGACCATGGCTCCCGCGACGCTGGCCGAGTTGAGCACGCTGCCGAACGTGACCTCGGTCAAGGTCGAGGCGCCGCCGACGCCGGCCAAGGTGACCGCCGTGGTCGACACGGCGGCCGGCGCCGACTTCGCGGTGCTGGGCGGCCTGAACGCCCAGTTCTGCCTCGACGAGTACGCGCGCGGCGCCATCGGCACCATGCCCGCCTGCGAGTTCCCCGACCTGCTGCGTCCGGTGCTCGACGACTGGGCCGCCGGGCAGCGCGGGGCGGCCAGGGAGGGCTTCGCCCGGCTGCTGCCCCTGATCCTGCACGGGCTCCAGCAGGGCTGGGCCTGGGCGATACACAAGGAGGTCCTGCTCGCCCGGAAGCTCATCGCCGACGCCACCGTCCGCTCCCCCGCCCGCCCGCTCGACTCCCCGACCCGAGCCGCGCTGCACGAGGTGCTCGTGCCCCTGGGGGTCACGGCCGGCTGACCGCCGTCCTGCGGGGTGCGGCCGGCGCGCCGTCGGGCCCCGCGGGGAACGGGAGAGGGCCACCGGACAACCGCCGTGGGCCCTCCCCCGCCTCCCCGGGTCAGCGGTGCCGGAACTCGGGTGGCCGCTTGTCGACGAAGGCCGCCATGCCCTCCTTCTGGTCGGCGGTGGCGAACACCGCGTGGAAGAGCCGGCGTTCGAAGCGGACCCCCTCGGCGAGGGTGGTCTCGAAGGCCCGGCCGACGGCCTCCTTGGCCATCATGGCCACGGGCAGCGACATGCCGGCGACGGTTTCGGCGACGGCGAGGGCCTCGTCGAGCAGTTCGTCGGCGGGCACGACGCGGGAGACCAGGCCGGCGCGCTCGGCCTCGGCGGCGTCCATGGTGCGCCCGGTCAGGCACAGCTCCATGGCCTTGGCCTTGCCGACCGCTCTGGTGAGGCGCTGGGAGCCGCCGATGCCGGGGATCACCCCGAGCTTGATCTCCGGCTGGCCGAAGACGGCCGTGTCGGCGGCGAGCAGGATGTCGCAGAGCATGGCGAGTTCACAGCCGCCGCCGAGCGCGTACCCGGCGACGGCGGCGACGGTCGGGGTGCGCAGCGCCCCGAGCCGGTCCCAGGCCGTGAACCAGTCGGCGAGGTACATGTCCGGGTAGTCGTGGGGCCGCATCTCCTTGATGTCGGCGCCGGCGGCGAACGCCTTCGCCGAGCCGGTGATCACCACGCAGCCGCAGTCCTGGTCGCGGTCCAGGGCCTCCACCGCGGCCACCACCTCGTTCATGACCCGCAGGTTCAGCGCGTTGAGCGCCTGGGGGCGGTCGAGGGTGAGCAGGGCGGTGCGGCCCTGGCGTTCGACCCGGATCGTCTCGTACTCCGCCGCCGGATGTGTGGTCACGGCTGTTCCCCTTCCTGGCCCCTGATCGTCCGGACGATGCCCGAGAAGTCCTCGGCGGCACCGGCGCTCTCGGCATAGGCCGCGTACAACTCGGCGGCCCGCAGGCCGAGTTCCGCCCGCACACCGCCGGCGTTGGCGGCGTTGGCGGCCAGGCCGAGGTCCTTGGCCATCAGGGCGGCGGCGAAGCCGGCGCGGTAGTCCCGGTTGGCGGGGCTCGTCGGCACGGGCCCGGGCACCGGGCAGTTGACGCTCAGCGCCCAGCACTGCCCGGACGCCGTGGAGGCCACGTCGTAGAGCGCCTGATGGGAGAGGCCGAGGCTCTCGCCGAGGACGAACGCCTCGCTGACGGCGATCATCGAGACGCCGAGGATCATGTTGTTGCAGATCTTCGCGGCCTGCCCGGCGCCCGCCTCGCCGCAGTGGACGGCCCGTCGGCCCATGGCCTCCAGCAGGGGGCGCGCCTCGTCGAACTCCCCCTCCCCGCCGCCGACCATGAAGGTCAGCGTGCCGGCCTCGGCCCCGACCACCCCACCGGAGACGGGGGCGTCCAGGGCGCGCATGCCGGCGTCCCCGGCCAGTCGGTGCGCCTGGCGGGCGTCGGCGACATCGATGGTCGAGCAGTCGACGAACAGGGAGCCGGGACGGGCGGCGGCGAGGATGTCCCCGTAGAGATCCAGGACATGGCGCCCGGCGGGCAGCATGGTGACGACGACGTCCGCGTCGGCGACGGCCTCGGCCGCCGTCCCCACGGGCACCACGCCCGCGCCCGCGGCGGCGTCCAGGGCGGCGGTGACCAGGTCGTGGCCGCGCACCCGGAAGCCCGACGCCACCAGGTTGGCGGCCATCGGGCCGCCCATGTGCCCGAGTCCGATGAATGCGACGGTCCGGCTCATCCGGCCACCTCCACGGCGGTGTCGGTTCCGGCGAGCCCGAGTTCGTGCGCGCCGACGGGGGCGAAGAAGCGGGCGACCTCGGCCTCGGTGACCTCGCCGAGGCGGGCCGGCGACCAGCGCGGCCCGCGGTCCTTGTCGATGACCTGGGCGCGGATGCCCTCCACCAGATCGGGCGTGGCCAGGGCCGCGAGGGAGACCCGGTACTCCTGGTCGAGGACCCGCTCCAGCGAGCCGAGCCGACGGGCCCGGCGCAGCGATGCCAGCGTGACCTTCAGCGCCGTGGGCGACTTGGTGAGCAGGGTCTCGGCGGCCTCCTTCGCGTGCGGGTCCCCGTGGGCGCGCAGCCGCGACACGATCTCCTCGACGGTGTCGGCGGCGTAGCAGGCGTCGATCCACTCCCGCCTGGCGGCCAACTCCCCGACCGGTGCGGCCCGCACATGCCGGGCGATGGCGTCCGACACCGGGCGGGTCGTCAACTCCTCGACGAGGGCCCCGATCGAGGCGGACGGGAGGTAGTGGTCGGCGAGCCCGCACAGCAGGGCGTCCCCGGCGCCGATCCGCGCGCCCGTCAGGCCCAGATGGGTGCCCAGCTCGCCCGGGGCGTGGGCGAGCAGATGGGTGCCGCCGACGTCGGGGACGAAGCCGATGCCGGTCTCCGGCATCGCGAGGGTGGAGCGTTCCGTGACGAGACGGACGCCGCCGTGCGCCGAGATCCCGACGCCGCCGCCCATCACGATGCCGTCCATGACGGCGACATAGGGCTTGGGGTAGCGGGCGACGCGCGCGTTGAGGCGGTACTCGTCGCGCCAGAACGCGGCGGCGACGGTGCCGTCGCCCTCCCTGGCGTCGTCGTGGATGGCGCGGATGTCGCCGCCCGCGCACAGCCCGCGCTCGCCGGCGCCCGTGATGACCACGGTCTCGACGCCGGGCTCGTGCTCCCAGGCGGTGAGCGCCTCGGCGATCCGCCGCACCATGGCGTGGTTGAGGGCGTTGAGCACGTGGGGACGGTTGAGGGTGATACGGGCGGCCCGTCCGGTGGTGCGCAGCAGGACGGCGTCCTCGTCGCCGGTCATCGGAACGCCTCCGTCAGGCCGCGGGCCACGATGACACGCATGATCTCGTTGGTTCCTTCCAGGATCTGATGGACCCGCAGGTCGCGGACGATCTTCTCGATGCCGTACTCGCTGAGGTAGCCGTAGCCGCCGTGCAGTTGGAGCGCCCGGTCGGCCACCGCGTAGCCGGTGTCGGTGGCGAACCGCTTCGCCATCGCGCACAGGTAGGGGGCTTCGGGGTCCCCCCGGTCGAGGGCCCCGGCCGCCTGCCCGAGCAGCGCGCGGGCGGCGGCGAGCTCGGTCGCCATGTCGGCGAGGCGGAAGCGCAACGCCTGGGCGTCGAGCAGCCGTTGGCCGAACGCCTCCCGGTCGGCGAGGTGCCTGAGGCTCCGGTTGAGGGCGCTGCGGGCGCCGCCGAGGGAGCAGGCGGCGATGCCCAGGCGACCGCCGTTCAGACCGCTCATGGCGATGCGGAAGCCCTGGCCCTCGCGCCCCAGGAGCCGGTCGGCCGGCAGCCGGACGGCGTCCAGGATCACCTGGCGGGTCGGCTGGGCGTTCCAGCCCATCTTCCGCTCGTCGGGGCCGAAGGAGACGCCGGGGTCGTCCCGCTCGACCACGAACGCGGAGACGCCGTCGGCGCCCGCGCCACCGGTGCGGGCCATCACCACGTACACCCGGGCGGCGCCCGCGCCTGAGATGAACTGCTTGACGCCGGTGAGCAGCCAGTCGTCCCCGTCGCGGACGGCCCGGCTGGTGAGGGCGGCGGCGTCGGAGCCGGCGCCGGGCTCCGTCAGGCAGTAGCTGGCCAGATCGTCCATGGCGCAGAGGGCGGGGAGCCAGCGCCCGCGCTGTGCGGCGTCGCCGTGGTGGTCGATCATCCAGGCGACCATGTTGTGAATGGACAGGTAGCCGGCGATGGAGGGGCAGCCGGAGGCGAGGGTCTCGAAGACGAGGACCCCGTCGGCGCGGGTGAGGCCCGAGCCGCCGGACTCCTCGCTGACATAGACGCCGCCGAGCCCCAGCGCGGCGGCCTCGCGCAGCACGTCGACGGGGAAGTGCCTGTCGCGGTCCCAGTCGAGGGCGTGCGGCGCGAGGTGGTCCTGGGCGAAGTCGAGGGTCGTCTCGACGAGGGCCTGCTGGTCCTCCGTGAGGTGGGTGTGGGTCATCGCGGCTCAACCCGTCGTGGGGATGGTGAAGTCGGCGCCCGCACGGAGACCGGCCGGCCAGCGCGAGGTCACCGTCTTCGTGCGGGTGTAGAAGCGGACGGCGTCCGGGCCGTGCTGGTTGAGATCGCCGAATCCGGACTGCTTCCAGCCGCCGAAGGTGTGATAGGCGACCGGCACCGGGATCGGCACGTTCACCCCGACCATGCCGGTGTCGACCCGCCGGGTGAAGTCCCGCGCGGTGTCGCCGTCGCGGGTGAAGATGGCGACGCCGTTGCCGTAGCGGTGTTCGCTGGGCAGCCGCAGCGCCTCCTCGTAGTCCCCGGCGCGGACCACGGAGAGGACCGGGCCGAAGATCTCCTCCTGGTACACCCGCATCGCGGGGGTGACGCGGTCGAAGAGCGAGGCTCCGGCGAAGAAGCCGTTCTCGTGGCCCGGCAGGACGAACTCCCTGCCGTCGACGACCAGTTCGGCGCCCTCCTCGACCCCGAGGTCGACATAGGAGCGGACCCGGTCGACGGCGTCCGGGCCGACCAGCGGCCCGAAGTCGGCGCCGGGATCGTCGCTGCGGCCGATGCGCAGCCGGCCGACGCGCTCCTTGAGCCTGGCCACCAGGGCGTCGGCGGTCTCCTCCCCCACCGGGACGGCGACGGAGATCGCCATGCAGCGCTCGCCCGCCGAGCCGTAACCGGCTCCGATCAGGGCGTCCACGGCCTGGTCGAGGTCGGCGTCCGGCATCACGATCAGGTGGTTCTTGGCGCCGCCGAAGCACTGGGCGCGCTTTCCGTGGGCGGCGGCGGTGGCGTAGACGCTGGCGGCGACGGGCGTGGAGCCGACGAAGCCGAGGGCGGCGACGCGGGGGTCGGCCAGCAGGGTGTCCACCGCTTCCCGGTCGCCGTTGACGACATTGAGGACGCCGGGCGGCAGGCCCGCCTCCAGGAACAGTTCGGCCAGCCGCAGCGGAACGGAGGGCGCGCGCTCCGACGGCTTGAGGAGGAAGGCGTTGCCGCAGGCCAGGGCGGGGGCCGCCTTCCAGAGCGGAATCATCGCGGGGAAGTTGAACGGGGTGATGCCGGCTACCACCCCGACGGGCGCGCGCAGCGAGTGCACATCGATGCCGCCACCGGCGTTGTCGGTGAACTCGCCCTTGAGCAGATGGGGGATGCCGGCGGCGAACTCCACGACGTCCAGGCCGCGTTGGATGTCGCCCAGCGCGTCGGGGACCGTCTTGCCGTGTTCGGCGGACAGCAGCCGCGCCAGGGTGTCCTTCTCCCGCTCGACCAGGTGCAGGAAGCGGAGCAGGACTCGGGCGCGACGCTGGGGGTTCCAGTCGCCCCACGCGCGTTGTGCCCGCTCGGCGTCGGCGATGGCCGCCTCGGTCTCGGTGCGGCTCGCGAGGGGCACGCGGGCCTGGACCTCGCCGGTGTTGGGGTCGTACACGTCGCCGTAGGACCCCGAGGTTCCCGGGGTGTGTTCGCCGGCGACGAAGTGGGTCAACTCGCGCACGGTTGCGCGGTCGGTGACACGGACCATGGGTGCCTGCTCTCGTCAGGTGATCCGGGGATGGCGCGTCGGCCCGCCGGCGCGTGACGCGGTGGCGTACGCGGACGGGGGCGGCGCGAGATCGCTGATGGCGGAGGAGCCCTCAGACCGCGCCGGTTCGGCGCGGGTGAACTCCTCGATGACGCGCGGCCGTTCGCGTGGGCGGGCCGGGATCGTACGTGCGCACCGGTGCCATGCGTGTCAGCTCCATCCTCGTGGACAACACGGAAGATCCCGCGGCCGGTATCTGACTCCCGGATCAGCGCGCGCCGTCCGCCCTCCCGACAGCTGGCTCGTCGGTGGCGTCCTGCTCGACGACATGCGCCCCGGTCACAGTGGCGGGACCGTGCCGGAATCACACCGGCTTCCCTGCACCGCGGGCCTCTGCCCCGACTATATAGTTGGACGTCCTAGTAAAACCACCCCACGAACCCACCAACACGGCGCGCACGGGCGACAGTTGCCGACGGAGGCGCCCCCCGCGAGGCACCGCGCCGACCGCCGCGGTTCATCCGGCGTCTGCACGACCCTTGACGCCACCCCGTAAAGGTAGAACCTTTTAACCACGTGGCAACCTCCAGACCCGCCACGGAAACGCGGCTCCTGTGTGCTGTGTCGCGTTCGACGGTCGACCGGCCGAAGAGGTCCTTGTCCAGGAAGCAGTGAGACGTGACGTTGGATGATGAGCACACCAGGACCGCGAAGGGTTTCCGGCAGGTGCGTTCCGAACGCGTCTCACAGCGCGTCGTCCAGCAGTTCCAACAGATGATGCGGGAGGGCCAACTCCGGTACGGCGACAAGCTGCCGGCGGAGCGCGAACTCGCCGAGCAGTTCCAGGTCAGCCGGAACTCGGTGCGTGAGGCGCTGCGTCAGCTCGACCTCCTGGGGCTGGTGGTCAGCCGACACGGGGAGGGGACGTTCGTCGGACGGCCGAGCGCGTCGCAGCTGATGGCGCCGTTCCAGGCGGTGATCGAGCTGTCGTCGCCAGCGGTGCACTCGGTGATGGAGTTCCGCATGGTCTTCGAGCCGGGCGTAGCCGCCCTCGCGGCGGCCAACTTCACCCCCGAGCGGGAGGCCGATCTGACCGCCGCCCTGCTGGCGTTCGAACGCGCCGTCAGCGAGGGCGGGCCCGTGGAGACCGTGGACACGGACTTCCATCTGGCGGTGGCCAGGGCGACGGGCAACACGACGGTGCTCGCCGTGCACACCGCCGTCTACCAACTGCTGCGGGACATGCGCAGCAGGCTGGACCGGTCGAGCTACCACCCCCACGACAAGGCCGTCGCCGGGCATCGGGCCGTCTTCGACGCGGTCCTCGCGCGCGACCCGGACGAGGCGGGACGCGTCATGCGGGAGCACCTCGTCGACGTGGCGGGCGACCTGCGCGGCCCCGACAAGCCAGAAGTCACGACGGACTAGGGGGCGCGGCACCCATCGCGGTGCCCCGTCCGCACCCCGATAGGTAGTACCACTGAACCAACCACTCCCGGTGGGCGGTTCGCCGGCTACGAGGAGCGAGAGAATGCCGTACGAGATCACCACCCGCGTCGTGATCCTGGGCGCGGGACCGGCGGGGCTGACCCTCGGGAATCTGCTGCACGCCCGCCAGGTGCCCTGCGTGGTCGTCGACAAGTTCGAGCGGGAGGAGTTGGTGAGCCGGACCCGGGCGGGTCTGCTGGAGTACCGGACGGTGGAGACGGTGCGGCGGATGGGTCTTGCCGACCGCCTCCTGAAGGAGGGGCACCGGCACACCGGCTGCGAGTTCCGGTTCACCGGCCAGCGCTCCTACACCGACTTCTCCGAGCTGTACGACGGCCGTTCCCACCACGTCTACCCGCAACAGGAGGTGGTGGCCGACCTGCTCGACGGGCTCGTCGCCGCCGGCGGCGACGTGCGGCTCGGCGTCGCGGCCGAGCGCCTGGAACAGACCGACGACGGGGTGACGGTGCACCTCGCCGACGGCTCCGTCGTCCACGCCGAGTTCGCGGCCGGGGCCGACGGCCAACACGGCGTCGCCCGGGCGAGCACCCCGCCGGGGGCCACCACCGAGTACGAGATGGTCCACGAGTTCCAGTGGCTGACCCTGATCGCCGCCGCCGCGCCGTCCGCCGAGTGGACCATCTACGCCCAGCACGAGCGGGGCTTCGCCGGCCACCTGCTCCGCAGCGACACGTTCACCCGCTTCCATCTCCAGGTCCCCGTCGGGGACACGGTGGAGGACTGGCCGGACGAGCGGATCTGGGACGAGCTGCGGGCGCGGCTGGCCCACCCGGGCTGGACCCTCCACGAGGGGCCTGTCACCAGCAAGAACATGCTGGACATGCGCAGTCGGGTGGCCGAACCCATGCAGTACGGGCGGGTCTTCCTGCTCGGCGACGCCGCGCACATCATCAGCCCGTCCGGCGGCAAGGGCCTGAACCTCGCCGTGGCCGACGCGGTGGAGCTGGACCGCGTGCTGGCCGAACACGACGCCGGCACCGCCACGCTGGGCGCCTACAGCACGCGCCGGGTGCCCGACGTCTGGAAGGCGCAGGAGTTCAGCCACGCCCTGCTGCACATGATGCACACCTACCCGGACGAGGCCCCGTCCGCCGCCTTCCGGCAGCGGCTTCAGCAGTCACGGCTGTGGCAGTTGGCCAACTCCCCCGCCTACGCGCGGAACTTCGCGGCCAGCTATATCGGCCCTTCGCCCGTCGGCGGCTGACCGGGCTCGCGCCCGTCCCCGTTCCCGTTCCCGTCCCCATCCCCGAGCCGCACCCGCACCCGCACCCGCACCCGCACCCGTGATGAAGGCCCTGCCTACCCCGAAATGCCGACCCCTCGTCCCCCGCCCCCGAAGGACCCCGCCATGGCATCGACCCCCCGCGGCGCCCGTCTGGCCGCCGCCACCCTCCTATCCGCCCTCGCCGTGTCCGCCTGCGGAGACATCGGCTCGCAGAGCGGCGGTTCGGACGGCGATGTGCCGACCGTCCGCTTCTCCGCCCTTCCCGACCCCGCGCCGCTGCCCGTCCTGGTCATGCAGGAGCTGGGCATCGACGAGAGGCACGGCTTCCAGGCCGAGTTCGTCGAGGTGGATCCCGACGCGGCCACCAGCACCTTCCTGCTGGGCGAGAGCGACATCGGCGTCGACCAGGACGCCACCAACTCCGCCATCGCCAACAACGAGGGCAACGACGTCGTCTCCTTCTACCCGGCGCTGACCAACACCGCGGCCATCGTCGTCCCCGAAGACAGCCCCTACCGCTCCCCCGAGGACCTCGTCGGCGCCAGGGTCGGGCACTTCGGCACCGACTCCGGCACCACCCAGGCGATCTCCGTCTCGCTCCAACAGGGCTGGGGGATCAACCCCGTCGAGGACTACGAGCTGGTGCAGTCCTCCCCGGCGGCCCTCCCCGAGCTGCTGGCCAGCGGTGAGGTCGACGCCATCTTCGACTACGAGCCCTACGGGCTGCGCGCCGTCGAACGGACGCCGGGACGCTACCTGTTCAAGGTCGCCGACTACTGGCAGGAGAACACCGACTGGGCGCCGCCGCTGGCCATGCTGACGGCGCGGCGTGACTGGCTGACGGAGAACGGCGAGCTCGCGCACGCCGTCCAGAACGCCTGGCGGGAAGCCGTCCAGGAGATCGTGGACACCGACTACCAGCTGTTCCTCGAAGAGCCGTACGCGACGTTCCTGGACCGGGAGAGCCCCGAGGAGCTCCAGGCACTGGCCGACTACTGCGCCGGCCTGCCCTGTTACACGGACACCTGGACCCAGGAGGACACCGCCCAACAGCTGGTCTTCCTCGAACTGCTCGTGGAACAGGGCGGGTTGGACGGGCTGCCGGACAACGTCCCGGTCGCTGTCCTCGACGAGGTCGTCCAGGCCGACTGAGGAGAGCTGAGATGACCAGTGTGACCACGCCGGGCACCCGCCCGGCGCCCGGCCCACGGTGGCGGGCGGCGAGCCACCGATGGGGGCTGCCGGCCGCCGGGGTGGCCAGCGTGCTCGTCCTGTGGTGGTTCGGCGGTTCGGCCACCCGCTATGTGCCGCCCATCGGTGAGGTGGCCGCCGAACTGCCCGCCTTCCTGGGCGAGTCGGACACCTGGCTGGCGGTGGCGGCCACCACCCAACGGGTGGTCTGGTCCCTGGCGGTGGCCCTCGTCCTGGGCACGGCGGCGGCGTACGTGATGCGCCGCGACGGCTTCTGGAGCCGGGTGATCGCCTCCCTGACCTCGTTCGCGATCGCCGTCCCGAGCACGGTGGCCGCGCTGCTGGCCCTCTACCTCTTCCGTCGCGACCCGCTCGGGGTGTACGCGGTGGTGACGTTCATCTGCGCCCCCTTCGTGGCCACCATGCTGCGCCAGGGAATGCGCGAACTCGACGGGCGCGTCGGCGAGATGAGCGACGTGTACGGGGTGACCGGCCTGGCCAGAGCCCGGCATGTGGTGCTGCCGCAGCTGGTGCCCTATCTGCTGTCGGCCACGCGCAACGAGTACGCGCACGCCTGGAAGGTGGTCGTGCTGGCCGAGCTGTTCATCGTCAACAGCGGGATGGGCTACGAGTTCTCCCAGGCGTTCGACCGCTTCCAGCTGACCGAGGTGCTGCTCTGGCTCCTGGTCTTCGTCGCGATCCTCCTGGTCGGCGAGTACCTCGTCTTCCGGACCATCGAACGGTATGTCCTCTCCTGGCGGGTGTTGTGAACTTGACTTCCTCCCCCTCGTGAACAAGGGGGATTCCTACGGCTCGCGCCGTGAGGGTTTCTGCTTCGTCGCCGACTGCCCGCCCGGAGGACTCCGTTGAGGTCTTACACCAGCTCCACAGACAGACACCGTCAGCCCGACGGCCAGCAGGTTGCGCGCCGCGTTCACGTCACGATCATGGGTCGCCCCGCAACCGCCGCACGTCCAGACCCGGACGTGCAGCGGCATCCCACTCCGCACGGCGCCGCAGACGGAGCACAGCTTGGAGGAGGGGAAGAAGCGGTCGACCGCGATCACTTCCCGCCCGTACCAGGCCGCCTTGTACTCCAGCATGCTCCGGAACTCCGACCACGCCGCGTCCGAGATGGCGCGGGCCAGAGAGCGGTTTCGCACCATGTTCCGCACCGCGAGGTCCTCGATCACGAGCGTTTGGTGTTCACGCACGAGTCGAGTGGTCAGCTGGTGCAGGTGGTCCCGCCTACGGTCAGCGATCCGGGCATACACCCGGGCGACCTTCCGGCGGGCCTTGGCGCGGTTGGCCCCATCCCCCGCGGCCTTACGGGCCAGCCGCCGCTGGGCCTTCGCGAGACGGGCACGATCCGCACGCTCGTGCCTCGGGTTGGTGATCTTCTCGCCGGTGGAGAGGGTCAGCAGGTGGTCGAGCCCGACATCGATACCGACGGCCGTATCGGCGGCCGGGAGCCGCTGAATGGTCGGGTCCTGGACCAGCAGGGACACGTACCAGCGTCCGGCGGCGTCCTGGGAGACGGTCACCGTGGACGGCGACGCACCCTCGGGCAGCGGGCGGGACCACACGATGCCCAGCGGCTCCGCCATCTTCGCCAAGGTCAGCCGGCCGTCCCGGAGCCGGAACGCGGAGGTGGTGTACTCCGCCGACTTCCGCGATCGCTTCCGCGACTTGAAACGCGGGTACTTGGCTCGCTTGTCGAAGAAGTTGGTGAACGCTCCCTGGAGGTGCCGCAGCGCCTGCTGGAGCGGGACGGAGGAGACGTCGTTGAGGTAGGCGAACTCCTCGGTCTTCTTCCAGGCCGTCAGCATGGCCGAGGTCTGGTGGTAGTTCACCCGCTCCTGCCGCGTCCACGCTTCCGTACGCGCGGCAAGGGCCAGGTTGTAGACCTTCCGCACGCACCCGAAGGTGCGCGACAGCTCCGCCGCCTGCGCATCCGTCGGATAGCAGCGGTACTTGACGCCCGCTTCACGTGCGTGGTCTTCACAGTTCACATGATAAGGGCTCAATTAGTGGTGAACTGCCGGTCGTTGCTGGTAGACGCCGGTCCGCCCTGACGGCGAACCGGCTTCCCCTGCCCTGCTCCGCAGGAGCTTCGTTTCCTCCCCCGGCTGAAGCCGGGGGTATCCACGAAGGAGTCCCGATGAACGAAACCATGCGTGGCCCGGCCGTCCCCGACGGGCTGGCCAAGACGGACGACCCCTATCTCGAACTGCGGGGGGTCACCGTCAGACACGCGGACAAGACCGTGGTCTCCGGGATCGATCTGACCCTGCGCGCCGGGGAGTTCGTGGCGCTGCTCGGGCCGAGCGGGTGTGGCAAGTCCAGCCTGCTGCATGTGCTCTCCGGGCTGGCTCCCGTCGCCGGGGGCGAGCTGCGGCTGCGCGGCGCCGACGCCACCGACGGGCTGCGGGGGCGGGTCCGGGTGGGATACGTCTTCCAGGACCACCGGCTGCTGCCCTGGCGCACCGTGCGCCAGAACGTCGAGATCGCGATGAAGGCGGCCGGCGTGCCGAAGGAGGAGTGGGACGAGCGCCTTGACCGCTTCCTCGACATGCTGCGGGTGGGCGAGCACCGCGACGCCTGGCCGATGCGGCTCTCCGGCGGTCAGCGGCAGCGGGTCTCGATCGCTCGCGCGCTGGCCGTGAACCCCGACATCGTCCTGATGGACGAGCCGTTCAGCGGTCTGGACGAGGTCACCGGGCGGGCGATGCGCCAGGAGCTGACGCGGCTGCACGAGGTCACCTCGGTGCCCACCCTGTTCGTCACGCACTCCATCAGGGAGGCGCTGTTCCTCGCCGACCGGGTGGTCATCCTCAGCCACGGCCCGGCCCGCGTGCTGAAGACCCTGGACGTTCCGCTGGAGCGCCCGAGGCGGTACGAGGACCCGCGGCTCGCCCGGCTGGAGGACGAGGTCGTCGCCGACGTGCTGCGCGAGTGGGATCTGGTGGACGGGGCGGCCTCGTGACGGCGCCGGCCACGGTCCGCCCCGTCCCCTCGGCGCGGCCCGCGTCCGCCGCCCCGGCCGACGGGGAGCGGGTGGGCTGGCGCGCTCGGCTGGCTTCCGGGTTGACCGCGGTGCTGTTGGGCGTCGCCTGCTGGCAGTTGGGCAGTCTGCTCTCCGACGGCTGGATGCCGGGGGTCGGCGAGGTCCTGGCGGCCACCGGCGACGCGCTCACCGACTCCGGGTTCTACGGGGACGCGTTCCTCTCGCTGCGCCGGGTGCTGACCGTGCTGGTGGCCTCGATGCTGCTGGGGCTGCTGATCGGGCTGGCCTGCGGGCTGAGCCGCGGTGCCGAGGCGTTCTGCCGCCCGATCCTGGTGATCGGTCTCGCGATCCCCGACCCGGTCTACATCATCCTGGTCATCCTCGTCATGGGGATCTCCGAGACCTCGGGCGTGGTCGCGCTCGTCATCGCCATCACCCCGCTGGTGGCCAACGTGGTCGCCGGATCGGTCGGTGCCCGCGACCACTCCCTGGACGAGATGGCCCGCACCTACCGGCTGGGCTGGCGCGACTACACCAGGCATGTGCTGGCCGCGCAGGTCAGGCCCGCCGTGGTGGGCGCGCTGAAGACGTCGTTCGCCTTCTCCTGGAAGCTCGTCGTCCTGATGGAGACCATGACCCAACCGGACGGCGTGGGGGCCCGGATCTACGAGGCGTTCCGGTTCCTGCGGCCCGAGGACATGGTCGCCTACGCCCTGATCTTCACCGTCCTGATGCGGGTCATCGAGACCCTGGCGCTGCGCCGGCTGGAGAGACCCCTCCCCCACTGACCCGGCTCCTCGACGACCCGGGCCCCCGTTGCCCCGTGCCTCTCGACATGCCTTTCGACATGCCTCTCGAAGGAGGAACTCCCCATGGACCAGAACCTGTTCAACGACATCTGCCTACGGCAGCTGACCCTCTCCGCCGTGCACGAAGGTGAGACCGTGGCCGTGCTGACCCGGGGTGCCGAACGCGGCGAGTACGCCGACGCGTTCCTCTGGGCCGCGCAACAGCTCGGCGCCCGGACGTTCCACCTGCGGCTGCCGTCCCCGGCCAGCGCCTCCGGCGGCTGGGCGGTCGGCGACTCCGGGCTCGCCGGCAACCGGCACGCCGTGGAGGCGCTCAAGAGCGTGGACATGGTGGTGGACTGCACCTTCCTGCTGTTCTCCGCCGAGCAGTTCGAGATCCAGGCGGCCGGCACCCGGATCCTCACCGCCGTCGAGCCGGCGCCGCTGCTGGCCCGGCTGCTGCCGACCACGGAGCTGCGGGAGCGGGTTACGATCGGCGCGGAGCTGCTGGCCAAGGCGGGGACCATGCGGATCACCAGCCCGCACGGCACCGATGTCACCTACCGGTTGGGGGTCTACCCGACGCTGAGCGAGTACGGCTACACGGACACGCCGGGACGCTGGGACCACTGGCCCGCCGCGTTCGTGTTCACCGGTGGCGCCGACGACGGGGTGGACGGCCGGATCGTGCTGGCCCCCGGCGATGTGCTGCTGCCGTTCAACACCTATGTGACGACACCCGTCGAGCTGACCGTCGAGGCCGGCTTCATCCGCGACATCCGGGGGCTCGACGGGCAGCCGAGCCTGGACGCCGACCTGCTCAGCTCCTATATCCGGAGCTTCGACGACCCACGTGGCTACGGCATGAGCCATGTCGGCTGGGGGCTCGACGAACGGGCGCACTGGCACGGGCTGACCCAGTTCGGCGGCGGCATGGGCATGGAGCTGCGCAGCTTCTACGGCAATGTGATGTTCTCCATCGGCCCGAACAACGAGTTGGGCGGTCCGAACGACACCGCCTGCCACTTCGACATCCCGATGCGCGGCAACAGCCTCTATCTCGACGACGAACTGATCGTGGACGCCGGCGAGTTGACCGTTCCCGAGATGCGTCCGGCGGCCCGGCGATGACGGACTACCGCATCGGCATGATCGTGCCGAGTTCGAACCTGACCATGGAGACGGAGCTGCCCCGGATGCTGCGGGCGCGCGAGGAGGTCGTGCCGGACGAGCGTTTCGTCCACCACGCCGCCCGGGCCCGGATGCGGCAGGTGACGCCCGAGCAGCTGGCCGCGATGAACGAGCAGTCCCGGCGCGCGGCGGCCGAACTGGCGGACGCCAGGCCGGACATCGTCACCACGGCCTGTCTGGTCGCCATCATGGCGCAGGGGCCCGGGTACCACTGCGTGGCGGAGGACGCGATATCCGAGGTGCTGAGGGACGAGGGCGCGTCGGCCCCCGTGGTCTCCAGTGCCGGTGCGCTCCTGTCGGGCATCGAGGCCCTCGGGGCGCGGCGGGTCGCGATCATCACGCCCTATCTCAAGCCGCTGACCCAGGCCGTCATCACCTACCTGGAGGACGCGGGGGTCGAGGTGGTCGACTCGCTGTCGCTTGAGGTGCCGGACAATCTGGCCGTGGCGCGCCTGGATCCGACGCGGCTGCGCGACCACGCGCGGACACTCGATCTGACGCGGGCCGACGCCCTGGTGCTCTCGGCGTGCGTGCAGATGCCGTCGCTCCCGTCGATCCAGCCCGTCGAGGACGAACTCGGCCTTCCGGTCCTGTCGGCGGCCACCGCGACCACCCACCGTGTGCTGACCGGGCTCGGTCTTGAGCCGGTGGTGCCGGGCGCCGGACGACTGCTGGCCGGGAGCCCTCCGGTCCGCTCCGGGGAGCGGCCGTGAGCGGGCTGCACGGGGAGGCGGTGGACCGGCTCTACGACACGGCTGGCTTCGGCGCCCGGGTACCGCGGGGGCGGCGCCCCGCGCTGGTGGTCGTGGACCTCACCCGGGGCTTCACCGAGCCGGGGTTCCCCACCGGCAGCGATCTCACCGGCGTCGTCGAGGCCAGCGCGCGGCTCGTCGAGGCGGGCCGCGCGGCGGGGCTGACCACGGTGTTCACGGCGATCGCCTACACCGCCGCCGAGGCCGACGGCGACGCCGTCGCCTGGCTGCGGAAGGCTCCCGGGATGCGGACCCTGGTCGAGGGCGGCGAGGCGGTGGCCCTCGACCCCCGGCTACCGGTCGGGGACGGCGACCACCTGATCGTCAAGAAGGGGGCCTCGGCCTTCGCCGGTACCTCCCTGGCGGCGCTGCTCGCGGGCGCCGGCTGCGACTCCGTCATCGTCTGCGGCGCCACGACCAGCGGCTGTGTCCGGGCCACGGCCGTGGACGCGGTGCAGGCGGGATTCGACACCCTGGTCGTCCGCGAGGCCGTCGGCGACCGGGCCCGGGGGCCGCACGACGCCGCCCTGTTCGATCTCCAGGCGAAGTACGCGGATGTGGTGCCCCTGCGGGAGGCGCTGGCGCAGGTCGCCGCGCTCGGTGAGCGGAAGGAGCCGTCGTGACGGATGAACGGAGGCTGGGCCAGCGGGCCCTGGCCGACCTCGCCGATGTGCCGGCCACCAGCCGCTGGGTGTCCGCCGGATCGCTGCGGCTGCACGTGCTCGACTACGGCGGCGCGAACCTGCCGCCGCTGCTGGTGATCCCCGGTATCACGACCCCGGCCGTCGGCATGGACTTCGTCGCCCGCGAACTGACCGACCTGGCGCGGCCGGTGGTGCTGGACGTCCGGGGGCGCGGCCTGTCGGACGACGGGCCCGCCACCCTCGACGCGTTCGCGGACGATGTGGCGGCCGTGGTGGCCGGGCTCGGCCTTGAGCGCCCGGTGCTTCTCGGGCACTCCATGGGGGCGCGGATCGCGGCGGTGGCGGCGGCCCGGGGCGCGGTGCGCGGCAGCGTGCTCGTCGACCCCCCGATGAGCGGCCCGGGTCGGGGCCCCTACCCCACGACGCTGCCGGCGTTCCTGGAGCAGCTGGCGGAGGCTCGGCGCGGCACCACGGCGGCCGAGGTCGCCAGGTTCTGGCCGCGCTGGCCGGAGCGGGAGTTGGGGCTGCGCGCCCGGTGGCTGGCGAGCTGCGCTGAGGCGGCGGTGGCCGGGACGCACGCGGGGTTCGAGGGCGAGGACTTCTTCGCCGTCTGGCCGTCCGTGCCCGCGCCGAGCGTGCTGATCCACGGCGCGGAGAGCCCCGTGGTGACCGCAGAGGGCGCGGCGGAGGCGGCCGAGGCCAACCCGGCGGCCTCGGTGGTGAGCGTGGCGGGCGCGGGACACATGGTCTTCTGGGACGAGCCGGCCACCGCGCTGGCCACCACCCGCGCGGCCCTGACCTCGGTGCTGAACGCCTGAGGAGAGCCCCGGCGCCGCCGGCGGGGCGGACCCCCCGCCTCGCCGGCGGCGCCGTAGCCGCTTGCCAAGTTGCAGATTTCTGCAATTTCATTGACGATGAGCGGGCCGCGCCGACGGTTGTCGCGTGGCTGGCGTGGGCGGGGTCCGCCTCAGGCGCGAGAGTCAGGAGGGAGCCGCGTGTCGGTTCCGCTGTATCAGGCCAAGGCCGAGTTCTTCCGCATGCTCGGACATCCGGTGCGGATCAGGGTCCTGGAGCTTCTCCAGGAGGGGCCCACCTCGGTGCGGGACCTGCTGGCGGAGATCGAGGTGGAACCGGCGGCGCTGTCGCAGCAGCTGGCGGTGTTGCGGCGCTCCGGCATCGTCACCTCGCGGCGTGAGGGAACGACGGTCGTGTACGCGCTCGCGGGCGGGGACGTCGCCGACCTCATGCGGGCCGCGCGACGCATCCTGACCGAGATGCTCGCGGGCCGGAACGAACTCCTGGCCGAGCTGCGGGAGTCCGAGGTCGCCGAGGGATGAGCGGCACCTCCGCCACCCGGTCCCTGGTGGGCCGGGTCGTCTCGCTGATGCCC
Source organism: Streptomyces profundus (assembly GCF_020740535.1). Taxonomy (NCBI): domain Bacteria; kingdom Bacillati; phylum Actinomycetota; class Actinomycetes; order Kitasatosporales; family Streptomycetaceae; genus Streptomyces; species Streptomyces profundus. The sequence continues at coordinate 7,249,604 of NZ_CP082362.1, read as the reverse complement.
ACCCGTTCCGATGTCGCGGAGATGGGGCGCTCCCCACGCCGCGACCTCATCGCCGGGCTCACGGTCGCCATCGTGGCGCTGCCGCTCGCGCTCGGCTTCGGCGTCTCCTCCGGGCTCGGCGCGGAGGCGGGGCTCGCCACGGCCGTGGTGGCGGGTGCGCTCGCCGCCGTCTTCGGCGGGTCCAATCTCCAGGTGTCGGGGCCGACCGGCGCGATGACCGTCGTCCTGGTCCCGATCGCGGCGCGGTACGGCCCCGGTGGCGTGCTGACGGTCGGGCTCGTCGCCGGCGTCATGCTCGTGCTGCTGGCGGCGGCGCGCGCCGGCAAGTACATGCGGTACGTTCCCGCGCCCGTCATCGAGGGCTTCACCCTCGGCATCGCCGGCGTCATCGCCCTCCAGCAGGTGCCGAGCGCCCTCGGCGTGGAGCCACCGGAGGGCGAACAGGTCCTCGTGGTGGCCTGGCGCGCCGTCGAGGAGTTCGCGAAGTCACCGAACGGGACGGCCGTCGGCCTCGCCGTGGGCGTGGCCGCGGTGATGCTCGCGGGGGCGCGCTGGCGGCCCACCGTCCCGTTCTCCATCGTCGCCGTGATCGCGGCCACCGTCGTCGCGCAGGTCTTCCATCTGGACGCCGCGGCGCCCATCGGCGACCTGCCCGCCGGGCTCCCCGCGCCCTCGCTCGGATTCCTGGACCTGGGCGCCCTCGGCACGTTGCTGCCCTCGGCCGTGGCGGTGGCCGCGCTCGCCGCGCTGGAGTCGCTGCTGTCCGCCTCGGTCGCCGACGGGATGACGGTCGGCCAGAAGCACGATCCCGACCGGGAGCTGTTGGGGCAGGGCCTGGCCAATGTCGCGGTTCCGCTCTTCGGCGGCGTGCCCGCCACCGGCGCCATCGCCCGCACCGCCGTCAACGTCCGCGCCGGGGCCTCCTCGCGGCTCGCCGCGCTCACCCACGCGGCCGTCCTCGCCGTGATCGTCTTCGCCGCCGCGCCACTCGTGTCGAGGATTCCCCTCGCCGCGCTCGCCGGCGTGCTGCTGGCCACCGCGATCCGCATGGTCGAGATCGGGTCCGTGCGGGCCATGGCCCGCGCGACCCGCGCCGACGCGGTCGTCCTGACCCTGACCGCCGCGGCGACCCTCGCCCTCGACCTGGTCGCCGCCGTGATCATCGGCCTGGTCGTGGCCGGCGTGCTCGCCCTGCGCGCGGTGGCCATCGAGGCCAGGCTGGACGAGGTGCCGCTCGACCGCGGCGACCACAGCGCCGAGGAACACGCCCTGCTCGCCGAGCACATCGTCGCCTACCGCATCGACGGCCCGTTGTTCTTCGCCGCCGCGCACCGCTTCCTGCTGGAGCTGAGCGAGGTCGCCGACGTCCGGGTGGTCATCCTGCGGATGTCCCGGGTGACCACCATGGACGCCACCGGCGCGCTGGTGCTCAAGGACGCGGTGGACAAGCTCGAACGGCGCGGCATCGCCGTCCTGATGTCGGGGATCCGGCAGCGGCAGGTCCTCGAATCCGTCGGAGCGCTGCCGGCGCGGGGCGAGTACCCGACCACCCGCGACGCCATCCAGGCCGCCCGCCAACACCTCAGCCGCGCCGGCCTGTTGCCCGACAGCTCCGGCGGTTGAGCGGCACCTCGGGGAGCCCGGCGCGCGGCGACGCGGCCGAGGCGGACCCGCCCGGACGCGTCGCGCGCACCACTGCCCCGCCGCACATACCGGCGGCCCCCGGCGTCCTGGCGGGACGGCGGGGGCCGATGCGGTGGGTGGGTCAGCTGGCGGGTGTGCCGACCACGTCCGGGTGCTCCTCAAGCCACTCGGCCACGCCGGCGGCCGGGTCGTCCGGGTGCTGGTTGACCACGAGGTCCTCCAGCGCGCCGTACTCCTCGTCGGAGAGCTGGATGCTCTCGATCCACTCGGCGACCTCGGGGAACTCCCCGGCGAAGCCGTCCTTGCCCAGGAAGTGCAGGGCCTCGGCCTCGCCGAGCGCGCCCTCCGGGTCCTCCAGGTCACGCACGTTGTACTCGGCGTTCGCCCAGAACGGACGCCAGAGCGTGACGACGATCTCCTCCTGCCCGTCGATCGCGTTGCTCAGCTCGGTGAGCATCGTCGAGGTGGAGGACGTCGCCAGGGAGAAGCCCGCGTCATCCAGGCCGTAGGTCGGGAACACGCTCTCCTGGGTGGCCTCGGTCAGGCCGGCGCCCGGCTCGATGCCCACGATCCGGCCGTCGAGCTGGTCCACGTAGTCGGGCAGCTCGGCGATCGAGGTGATCTCGCTGTACTCCGGCACGGCGAAGGTGAGGATGGCGTTGTCGTAGTAGGCGCCGATGTCCTCGATCCGGTCCCCGTACTGCTCCATGTAGGAGGCATGGGTGACCTCGGGCCACGCCGAGGGGAACATGTCGACATCGCCCTCGGCGAGCGCGGTGTAGAGCACACCGGCCTCGCTGATCTCCTCGTGCTCGACCGTGTAGCCGGCCTCCTCAAGGACGTGCTCCAGCAGGTAGGCGGTGCTCAGGCCGTCCGTCCAGGACGGGATGTAGCCGAGGGTGATGGTGCCACCCGCACCGGAGCCACCGTCGCCACCGCCGTTGTTGTCGCCGTCGTCGTCGTCCGAATCGCCACAGGCGGCCAGGGTCAGGCCGAGCGCGGTGACAACGGCCACGGCGGCCAGCTGGCGACGGCGAGAGGTGGGGGTTCTCATGAGATCTCTTCTCTTGTCGGCAATAGGGAGGGTCAGGCCGCTGTCACGGCCTGGGAGTTCTGCTGTTCGTCCGCCGCGCGCCGGGTCGCCGTGCGGCGACGACGCAGCAGGGCGCTGAGCGAGCGCCCGGTGGGCTGCCCGATGGCCGCGGTGCTCCGGTCCAGGAAGATGGCCAGGATCACGATCGCCAGACCGGCCTCGAAGCCGAGCGAGACATTGACGCGGGCGAGCGACTCGACCACGATCTTCCCGAGCCCGTCGGCGCCCACGAAGCCGGCCATCACGGCCATCGACAGGGCGAGCATGATCACCTGGTTGACGCCGGCCATGATGGTCGGCAGCCCCAGCGGCAGCTGGATGCCGCGCAGGATCTGCCACGGCGTGCCGCCGAAGGCCTCCCCCGCCTCCACCGTCTCCTTGTCCACCTGCCGGATGCCCAGCTCGGTGAGCCGGACGCCCGGGGCCATCGAGAACACGATGGTGGCCACCACACCGGGGGCGTACCCGATGCTGAAGAAGATCACCACGGGCACCAGGTACACCAGCGCCGGCATGGTCTGCATGAAGTCCAGCACCGGCCGGACGATGGCGCTCACCGTGTTGTTGCGGGCGGCGAGGATGCCGATCGGGATGGCGATGACCACCGCGATGAGGGTCGCGATGAGCACCATCGCGAGGGTCTGCATGGCCGGCTCCCACAGCTCCATGCTCACGATGAGGGCCATGCCCAGCAGCGCGAACACGGCGAACCTGACCGACCGGATCCCCAGGGCCAGGAGCGCGAAGAGGATGACGACGATCAGCGCGGGAAGCGTGAGCAGCCAGTCGCTGAGGCCCTCGACGAGGAACTCAAGGGAGTCCTTGATGCCGTCCAGCACCACGGACAGGTTGTCCTTGATCCACCGGATGCCGGTGTCCACGCGGTCCCCGAGGGGCAGATGCGGCAGCGTGTCCATCATCGGGTGCCTCCGGTGGTGGTCTCAAGGACGGGTCCGGCACCGTTGTCGCCCGGCTCCTCCGAACTGGGCGGCGTCAACGCGCTGAGCAGGGTCACCCGGGGGATGATGCCCACCAGCGCACCGGCCTCGTTCACCACGGCCAGCGGCGCGCGGTTGGCCGCCGCGTGCTGGAACAGGTCGGCGAGGAAGTCGTCGGGGCTGACCCGGGCGACTCCGTCCCGCTGGAGCGGCAGGGTCTCCGAGCCCGCGCGCACGGCGTCGGCGACGTCCTCCTCCCAGACCACGCCCTGCACCCGGCGGTCGTTGCTGACCACGAGCAGCGCCTGGGTCTGGTGCTCGCGCATCAGGCGGTGTGCGGCCTTGGGGCCGGTGTTGGGCTTGACCACGGCGACCGGCCGCTCCATCACCACGCCCGCGGTGAGCACCCGGGTCCGGTCCACGTCGGCCACGAACTGGGAGACGTAGTCGTTGGCCGGCTCGTTGAGGATCTCCTCGGCGCTGCCGACCTGGACGATCCGCCCGTCGCGCATCATCGCGATCCGCTCGCCGAGACGCATGGCCTCGTTGAGGTCGTGGGTGATGAACAGGATCGTCTTGCCGAGCTCGGACTGCAGTTCGAGCAGCTGGTCCTGCATCTCCTTGCGGATCAACGGGTCGAGCGCGCTGAACGCCTCGTCCATGAGCATGATGTCGGTGCCGGCGGCCAGGGCGCGGGCGAGACCGACCCGCTGGCGCATGCCGCCGGACAGCTCGGAGGGCATATAGCCGCCCCAGCCCTTGAGCCCCACCATGGCGAGGGCCTCATCGGCGGTCTTCTGCCGGTCGGCCTTGTTCACCCCGCGCAGCTGGAGGGCGTAGGCGGCGTTCTCGCCCACGGTGCGGTGCGGCAGCAGGGCGAAGTGCTGGAACACCATGCTCACCTTGTTGCGCCGCACCTCCCGCAGTCCGGCCGGGGAGAGATGGGTGACATCCTCGCCGTCGATCCGCAGGGTGCCGTCCGTCGGCTCCAGCAGACCGTTGATCATGCGGATCAGGGTCGACTTGCCAGAGCCTGACAGGCCCATGACGACGAAGATCTCGCCGGGCTGAACGTTGAACGTGGCGTCGATGACCGCTGCGGTCAACCCCTCCCGGCGCAGCTGATCGCGGTCGGCGCCCTCAGCCAGCATGCGCACACCACGCCGTGGCTTACGGCCGAAAATCTTGGTCAGGCCTGTCGCTTCTATGACGGGCACGATGCTCCTGGGTCGGGGTCATGGACAGCCGCACCTCACGCATCACACGCCGGGGCGGTGGCGTCGCGGGCTCTCAGAACCGGTGACCGGCGGGCCCGGCGACGCCGTCTACCCTTACATGTGCGCCGCATAAGATGCACATTGTGGGGTTTCGAGGCCGTAACGATCGCTCCCTCATGCGGCGGGGAGGGCACACGCGCGGTGGCCGGCGGCAAACAGGCCGGCGTCCTCGGACTGCCCAGTGTACTCCTGGGTTCACACCACCTTGACAGCGGGTCCATGATCGGAGCCTCTGAGCGACGCCGACGCCTACCGCTTGCGCAGCAGGTCGGCCCGGCCTGTCGGGCCCCGCATGGGGACCCTCGCCAGACAGCCGACGAGGAAGAACCCCAGCACCCCCGCGACCAGTGCCGCGATCCCGGCCGGGGCGAGCCAGCCGGCGAACGGGCCCAACCGGTCGTCCTCCAGCGCCAGACCGGCCGCCGTGCCCAAAATGCCGACAAAGGTCAGCAGCCCAGGAATCCAGCCGAACCGGTGGATCGCGAGCCCGCCCATCAGGCAACCGATCAGCAGCGGAACGAGAACGGCGAGACCGGCCACCGCCACCCCGGCGATCAACAGCCCCCACACCAGGTTCCACCGCGGGTCCTCTTCCGCGACATCGCCGTCGAGGATCCCGCCGAGGCCAAGACCCGACAGCGCCAACGCAGCGCCCACCCCGAAGCCGACGAGGATGATCACCGTCAGCCGCTTCTCCCAGCGCCGGATGACATCGGGGCCGAATCGGTAGGGGTTCGACGAACGGTTGGCACCACGCCTGCGTTGGGACATGGGACTGACCATAGAACTGACCACTGGAGCCCGGTGGAGGACGCCCGCACCGACGTACATGCCTGGTGGCGGAACCGCTGCCCCCGCGGAGGGACCCGCGCGCGGCACACCGGACGAGAGGGCCGCGCACCGACGGCCGGTGACACCGCGTCACCACCAGCGCCCTCCCGGCCGGAAGTCCGTGCGGGAGCGGCGGCCAGTGCGTCACGGAGTGTCGTCGCGGCAGTAGTATCTGGCGGGTGAGCGAGAAGGTTACGCTGCGGGATGTCGCCGCGCACGCGGGTGTGTCGCGGGCGACGGCGTCGCTGGTGCTCCGGGGCACGGGCCGGGTCTCGCCCCGGACACGGGAGCGGGTCCTCGCGTCCATGGCCGAGCTCGGCTACATCTACGACCAGGTCGCCGCCTCGCTGCGCACCCGTCACGCACGGGTCGTCGGCGTCGTGGTGACCAACATCGGCAACCCCAACCTCGCCGAGGTCATCCTGGGCCTGGAGGCCGAGTTCCGGCAGGCCGGCTACCTGCCGCTGCTGACGGTCACCCGCGATGACGCCACGCAACAGGACGAGGCCCTCGCCGCCCTCCAGGAGCACAAGATCGCCGGTCTCGCGATGGTCCCGGCCAGCGGTACGGACCCCGCGCTCACCGACCGCCTGACGGCGAGCGGCCTCGGCCATGTCTTCGTCACCCGCTATGTCGAGGGCGCGCGGACCAGCTTTGTCGGCACCGACGACGTTCGCGGGGGCGAGCTCGCGGGGGCGCACCTCATCGAGCGGCACGGCTGCCGGCGGCTGGCGTATCTGGGCGGTCCCGCGTGGATGCTGTCGCGGCACGAGCGGCTGTCGGGGGTACGCCGGGCGGCGGACGCCTCGGGCCGCGTCGAGGAGTTGATCGACCTGCCCAGCGAGACCAGTGGTGGCGGCGGCCTGGCGGCCGGGCGCGAGCTGCTGGAGCGCGGGGAGTTGCCCGACGGCGTGGTGTGCCACAGCGACTCCGTCGCCTTCGGCCTCTACCGGGCGCTGCGCGAACGCGACGGCGGCGAGGGGGTGCGGGTGATCGGATACGACGACATCCCCGGGGCCGCCCTGTGGGAGCCGCCGCTGACCAGCGTCGCCGTACACGGCCGCCGCCTGGGGCAACGCGCGGCCCGCCTGCTGCTCGACCGGATGACGGACCCGTACGCCGCCCCCGTCGTGCACCGCTCCGCGCCGGAGCTCGCCGTCCGCGAGTCCTGCGGATGTCACACCTCTTGACATCACCGAGGGTGAAGTATTTCATTCTGTCGACTTGCTAGATCGATCTAGCACCACAGACCGTTACTGCTAGATCGATCTAGCATGTGGTGTCGAATGTCTGCGAGGGAGCAGCAATGAATCGTCGTACATGGCTGAGGCTCGCCTCAGGCGGTCTGGTGAGTCTGCCGCTTGCCGGATGCGGCCTCGACCTCATGGCCTCTTCAGGGGACAACCTGACCATCTACGCCGCCAGGCCCGAGGCCATCACCGATGGGGTCATCGCCGCGTTCGAGGAGAGCCACCCGCACTGGCGGGGCAAGGTGCGCATCCTCACGATGGGCGCTCAGGAGGTGGTCGCCAGGATCGGCGCCGAGAAGGCCAGGCCCCAGGCCGACATCTGGTGGGGCGGCACCCCGCAGCAGTTCGAACAGGCCGTGGCCGAGGAGCTGTTGACCCGCACCGCCGGGGATGTCGTCGAGGGGATCCCGGCGGAGTTCAGGGGCGAGGACGACCTGTGGCTCGGCGAGATGCGCGTGGTCCAGATGATCTTCTACAACCCCGAGATGCTCACCCCTGACCAGGCGCCGAGGGACTGGGACGATCTGATCCGCCCCGAGCACCGGAACAACATCCTCATCCGTGACGTGGCGTCCTCCGGCACGATGCGCGGCATCCTCTGCGCGATGATCTGGCGCCTGGGGCAGCCCGACGGCGACCCGGGCCCCGGCTACGAGTGGCTGCGGCAGCTGGACGCCAACACCAAGGCGTACACGGCCAATCCCACCGACCTCTATCTGCGGGTGAACCGCCAGGAGGCGGCGATCAGCGTCTGGAACCTCCAGGACACGCTGGTCCAGCGCGACCTCGGCATGTCGATGGAGCCGGTGATCCCCGCCTCGGGCGCCCCGATGCTCCTGGACGGGGTGGGGAAGATCCGTGGCGGTCCCAACAGCGAGGGCGCCGACGAGTTTCTCCGCTTCCTGATGAGCCCGGATGTACAGCAGGGCCTGGCCGACAACTCCTTCCAGTACCCCACCATTCCGCTGGAGCGCACACCCCAGTGGCTGGACGACCTCGATGTCACGGAGATGCCCGTGGACTGGACGGAGATCAACCGCCATCAGGACGAGTGGTTCGCGTACTGGGCCGAGAACATCCAGGGCCGGGGCTGATGAGGCCGGCGCCCCGCCACGGGCCTTGGCCGCCCGCCCGCTCGAAGCCGCCGCTCCCCGCGCCCGTCCCCCCAGGGCCGGCACCGGCACAGACAGACAACGGTTCATCGGTTTCCCGACGCGCACACGTCGTCACACGCACCCCGGAGCACGCATGATTCCCGTCCGACTCGACCATGTCACCAAGGTGTACGGGGAGGATTCCCCACCGATCTCCATGGACCTGACCATCGGCGCGGGTGAGTTCTTCACCCTCCTCGGCCCGTCGGGTTGCGGCAAGTCGACGATGCTGCGGATCATCGCCGGCTTCGTCCAACCGTCCAGCGGGCGGGTGTTGTTCGGCGACCGCGACCTGACCCGGATACCGCCCAACAAGCGGGACACCAGCATGGTGTTCCAGAACTACGCGCTCTTCCCGCACCTGTCGGTGGCGCAGAACGTGGCCTACGGGCTGACCGTCCGCAGGGTCGGCAAGCAGGAGAAGGCGGACCGGGTGGCGCGGGCGTTGGCCGATGTCGGGCTGACGGGGTACCAGGACCGGCGGATCAACGAGCTGTCCGGCGGCCAACAGCAGCGCGTCGCGCTGGCCAGGGCCGTCGTGGTGTCCCCCTCGGTGCTCCTGTTGGACGAGCCGCTCTCCAACCTCGACGCCCAGCTGCGGGAGGAGACCCGCGCCCAGATCCGGCGGGTGCAGGGCGACGCGGGCATCACGGGGGTCTATGTGACCCACGACCAGGCCGAGGCGATGGCCATGAGCGATCGCATCGCGGTGCTCGACGCGGGCCGGGTGCACCAGGTGGACACCCCGCAGGAGATCTACCACCGTCCGGCGACCGCGTTCGTGGCCCGCTTCATCGGGCGCAGCAACGTGCTGCCGGCCGAGGTCACGGCGGTGGGCGAAGAGGGGGTCACGGTCGCGCTGCCGGGCGGTTCGGGGGTGAAGGTGTCCCGCCGCGACGATCTGGAACTGGCCGTCGGCGACCGCACATCCGTCTCCCTGCGCCCCGAGACCCTGCGCTTCGTCCCCGCCGACGCGGGGGTGCTGCGCGGCACCGTGGCGAGTCGGGAGTTCAACGGTGCCACCAGCTCCTATGACGTGACCGTCGGTGCGCACACGGTCCATGTCACCATCCCCGACCAGTCCGCCGGTCCTCGTCCGGGTGACGAGGTCTCCCTCGCGTGCGAGGCGACCAGGGCCTGGCTGGTGACCGCGTGACGACCGTCGACTCCTCCCCCCGCACGCCCGACTCCCCGCCCCGCCCGGCCGGTTCGGGCCGGCGGCGCCCTCGGCGGATCTCCGCCGCGAGCGACCGCTTCGTCTATGTGCTCGCCGCGCCCGTGGTCTTCGTGCTGCTGCTGTTCGTGGTGGTGCCCATGGCCGCGACGGCCGTGACGAGCCTCAGTGGCGAGGGTCCCGGGGAGAACTACGGCTCCTTTCTCTCCGGTGCCACCCGCGACGCGCTGCTGATGTCGATCGGGATCTCCCTTGGCTCCGTGGTCACCTGCGGGGTCATCGGCACGCTGCTGGCGGTGCTGCTGTCGCGCTTCGACTTCCCTGGGCGACGTGCGCTGGAGATCTTCGCCATCCTGCCGATGGCGCTGCCGCCGCTGATCGGCGCCGTCTCGTTCGTCCTGCTGTACAGCGAGACGGGCATCGTGCCGCGCACCCTGGACTCGTGGTTCGGCATCGCGCCCGCCTCTGTGGCGGTGAGCGGCGTGGCGGGGGTGCTCGTCGTCCACACCTTCACGATGTACCCCTTCTTCTATCTGACGGTGCGGGCGGGCCTGGCCGGGCTCGACTCGTCGTTGGAGTCGGCGGCGGCCAACCTCGGGGCGGGCCGGGCACGGGTGTGGTGCACGGTGCTCCTGCCGATGTTGACGCCGGCGCTGGTCTCAGGCGCGCTGTTGACGTTCATGATGTCGATGGCCTCGTTCACCGCTCCCCAGCTGTACGACGTGGGCACCCTCACCATGCGGATCGTCTCCACCAGGACCTCGGGCGACAGCGAACTCGCCGCCACCCAGGTCACGGTGCTCTCCCTGGTGTCGATCATGTTCCTGGTCGCGATGCGCTGGTACCAGGGCCGCCGCAGCCACCACAGCATGTCGCGCGGGGTGCAGCGGGACCGGGCCGTGAGCCGGGGGCCCGCGCGGTTCGCGGCGTTCCTGGGGAGCGCGGTGCTGAGCCTGATCCTGATGGCGCCGGTGCTGGTCATCGTCCTGGTGTCGTTCTCCGTGGACGGGGCCTGGACCACGCAGGTGCTGCCGCCCGACTACACCTTTGACAACTTCCAGCGGATCTTCTCCGAACGCGACAGCCTGCTGCCGATCTCGGTCAGCGTGCAGATGAGCTTGTTGGCCACCTGTGGTGCGATTCTGATCGGTGCCGCCGCGGCCTGGGTGATCGCCCGGTGGCCCACGCGGGGCAGGACCGTGCTGGACATCATGATCATGTTGCCGTGGGCGCTGCCCGGCACGGTGATCGGCGTCAACCTGGTGCAGGGCTTCAACGAACCGTCCGTCACCAACCTGGGTCTGCCGCTGGTCGGCACCCTGCTGATCCTTCCGGTGGCGTACTTCGTGCGGTATGTGCCGCTGGTGTTCCGCTCCACGTCGGCGTCCCTCGACCAGATCGACCCCTCCCTTGAGGAGGCGGCCAGGAACCTGGGGGCCTCGCCGCTGCGGGTGCTGCGGACGATCACCTTCCCGCTGGTCGCGAAGGGGGTGATCGCCGGTGCGCTGCTGGCGTTCGTGGACGGCGTCGGGGAGTACGTGGCCTCCGTGGTGATCTACCCGGCCGGCTACGCCCCGATCTCCGTGGAGATCTACAACCGCATCTACTCCTCGGAGTTCGGCACGGCCGCGGCCTATGGCACGTTCCAGATCGTCCTCATCTTCCTGGTGCTGGCGGTCTCGAACCGGATCGAGTCCGGGCGGCGCGGCAAGCGCGGCTCGGCGGCCACCACCGCCTCCCTGACGGCGGCTCCGACGGGCTGACGACAGGCCCGCGGGACACCCATCGACCACGCAGTTGACTAAGGCGGAATACGCATGACGTGCCGTTTCACGGCAGGACGAGTACCGGCGAGCGGGCTGGCCGAGCTGTTCGACACGGAGCGGCGGTGGCAGCGGTGGCTTGAGGTGGAGGCGGCGCTGGCCCACTGCCAGGCCACGGCGGGGCTGATCCCCGCCGAGGCGGCGACCGCCATCGTCGACGCCTGCCATCTCGAGAGGCTGGACCTCGACCGGGTTCGCGCGGACGTGGTGCGGATGAGCCATCCGTTGATGCCGCTCATCACGGAGCTCGGCAGGGCCGTGGGTGATCCGCACGGCGGCTGGGTGCACTGGGGGGCGACCACGCAGAACATCACCCAGACCGGGGATGTGCTGGTGCTGCGCGACGCGCACGGTCTGCTGCTCGGCACGCTCGCCCGGGTGCTGGGCTCGCTGGCCGACCTCGCCGAGCGCGGCGCCGACCTCCCCATGGCGGGCCGCACTCATGGACAGCACGCCGTGCCGATCACCTTCGGTCTGAAGGTGGCGAGTTGGATCGACGAGATCGACCGGCATGTCGAGCGCCTGTGGCAGTCGCGCCCTCGGCTGACCATGGCGATCCTCGGCGGAGCGGCGGGCACGTTCGCGTCGTTCGGCGACCACGGGCCGCAGCTCCAGGCGGCGGTGGCCGACCGTCTCGGCCTGACGCCGATGGCCGTCCCGTCCCGCGCGGTGACCGACCATCTCGCCGAGTTCGTCTGTGTGCTCGGGCTGCTGGCCGGCAGCTGCGGACGGATCGCGCGGGAGGTCTACGCGCTGATGTCGACCGAGCTCGGCGAGGCGGAGGAGCCGGTCCCCCTCGGGACGGTCGGCAGCTCCACGATGCCGCAGAAGCGCAACCCGCAGCTCTCCCAGGACGTGCTGAGCATCACGGCGGAGATCCGGTCCCTGGTGCCGCTGGCCCTTGAGGCGATGCACAACGAGCACGAGGCCGACCACTCCCCCACCGCGATGTTCGCGACGTTGGCCCGCGCCTGTGTCCTGACCGGTGACAGCCTGGAGCGGCTCGATGTGATCGTCTCGGGGCTGCGACTGAATCCGCGCCGGATGCGGGAGAACATCGACCTGTCCGACGGCATGATCGGCGCGGAGGCGCTGATGCTGGAGCTGGGCCGGTTGATGGGCCGGCAGGAGGCGCATCACGTCGTCTACCAGGCGGCGCAGGCGGCGGCCTCGGAGGGACGTTCCTTCCGCGAGCTGCTGGCGGCCGATCCCCGGATCGTGGCCAGGCTCGACGCGGGCACCGTCGCGGCCCTGCTCGACCCTGACCGCCACACCGGGGCGTCGGCCGCCATGGCCCGCACCGCCGCCGCGACCGCTCGGCGGACCGCGGCCGGCACGCGCGTCCGGCTGGCGCGGGGAGCGGGGTACCCGGCGGCGTAGGCGCCGGCTGACGGCAACAAGCGGACTCCCCGGCCCCGGATGGAACCGGCAAGCGGGTCCGCCCCGTCTCACGGCCTGTTCGGCACCCGCGCCAAGCGCGGTGCGCAGCAGTGTTGTTCGGGGGGATCCAAGGGTGTCAAGCGAAGAGGACCGCCAACCGGCGCCGGACGGGACGGCGGCGCCGGGGCGCCGGGCCAGACGGTGGGTACCGTTCGTCATCGGGGTGCTGCTGGCCTTCCTGGCCGGTTCCGGCGGTACCTGGTTACTCAGCCGGGAGGAGAGCGCGGACGTCGTCCTGGACACCGAACTGGAGCTGCCCGAGCTGGCGTTCCCCGATGCCGAGGCGCTGAACTACGCGGAGGGCCCGGAGGCGTTCTGCGCCGCCGTCACCGAGACGATGGCGGAGCGCAACTACCTGTTCCTGGAGGCCGAGGAGAGCAGGGACGGCATCGCCTGCACCTATGGCACCCCGATCGCCAGCAGGACCGAGGACGGCTCCTACGAGCTGTTCGCCACCCTCTTCGCCGTCCAGGGCGACACCGCCCACGACCGCTACGAGGAGCTGCTGCGGAGCGCCGACCAGCAACGCTCGTCGGACCTGCCGGTCGCCTTCGGCCCGCTGCACGCCTTCCCGGTCGGCGACGCCGGATGGGTCCGCCACGGGAGCGACCGGCACCGCCCCGGGGGCCAGGTCCAGGCGGCCTTCCGATCGGGGAACACGACCTACCACCTGGCCGTCAGCGGGTGGCAGCTCCAGCAAGGCGAACCGTTCGACATGTTCTCCGAGGCGAGTGGGCTGGCCGAGGTCTCCGGCATCGTGACCGCGCTCGGCGGCGAGGGCGTCCCGAGCGATCCGATGATCAACCGCTTCGCGGGCGACGCGTACCCGGGGCTCGGCAGGTTCGGCGACCTGACGCTGCCGCTGGCGGACCCCGACCGGTGTGCCGCGCTGACGGAGGTATTGGAGGCGGAGCGGCCCGTGCGGTTCGAGAGCGGAGGCGACCCGGTCGAGACGGACGCGCTCATCGTTGAGTTCGGCTGCCTGTTCGAGCCCGAGGACGGGGTGCACGAGGCGAGCAGCACCGACGAGATCATGCGGGTGTCCATCCGTGTCGAACGGACCGATCAGGAGGGGCGGCGGCCCCCTGAAGTCCTGCTCAACGGGCATTTGGCGGACCAGTTGGAAAGGCCCGGCACCCAGCTCTACGCGCCGGCCGCCGGTTCCCGGGGCTATCTGGTCACCCGGGAGGACGACACCTTCCGAGGGCGTTCCTTCCTACAGGCCAGCCACCTCGCGGGCGACGACCTGGTGACCATCGAGATCACCGCCTACCACGACGACGCCGCCTACACGGTCGTCCCCGAGGAGACCATGGTCGAGACCCTGCGACTGGTGCTGGAGGCCATGTCGGACTGATCACGAATCGCGTTCGCCATCGATGAGTTGACAGCCGAGTTCCAGGGGGAGACCGCCGTGTCCGGCCCGTACCAGAACCTGCCCGTGCCGCCGTCCGTGCCACCGTCCGTGCCGCCCACCAGCTCCGCCGGAGGGCGGCGGAGGAGGGCGGTGATCGTCGTCGGGCTGCTGCTCGCCGTCCTCGCGGCCGGTGGCTGGTTTCTCACCAGGGACGACGGGGAGGCGACCGCCCTCACCCCGCACCCCGACCTGGCGGAGCTGCCGTTCCCTGACGTGGAGGCCCTGGGCGCCCCGGACGGTCCTGGGTTCTGTGACGGCGTCACGGCCGTCCTGACGCATCGCCAGTACCTGCTGAGGAGGTACGGGGAGGAGAACCTGTTCTGCGGGTGGGAGTCCTCGGTGGCCAGTCGGCTCTCGGACGACTTCCATCTCCTCGACCTGGAACTCTCCGTGCACCAGGGCGAGGCGGCGGCCGACCAGTACGCGAGCCTTCTGCGGAGCGCCGAGTTGCGGCGTGAGCGGGACAGTCCCGAGACCCCGGGGCCGCTGTACGCGTTCCCAGCCGGTGAGGAGGGGTGGGCCGTCCATATCACCGACGAGTCCGGGTCCCGCGCGGAGACCAGTGCGGCCTTCCGGTCCGGCGACACCACCTTCGAACTGACATTGGGAGGGGGGCGGCAACGGGACGGCGCGGAGCGGACGGCGCTCGCCGAGGAGGACGGACTGGCGGAGCTCGCCGCCATCGTGACCGTCCTGGCCGGCGAGGACGCCCCGGGGGAGGCGCTGTTGACCCCGCTCGCCGCCGAGCGGCACCCGGGGCTCGGCACCTACGACAACCCCTCGCTGACGGCGGAGGTCACCGACCGGTGCACCGCGCTGACGGACGCCCTGAAGCCGACCTGGCCGGTGCGGTTGGAGCCGACGGGGGAAGCGGGGGAACTCAACGCCGAGGTCCGGCAATTCGGCTGCGGCTACAGCTCGGAAATGTCGTCGTCCGCCGACCGGGACGGCGAGGAATGGCTCACCCTGGCCGTCATCGTCTGGGAGGCGGTGGACCGGGAGCGGCCCGACCATGTCACGGCCGGGATACTGGACGGACTGCTGGAGTCCGATTCGCAGAACGAGAGCACCAGGTTCCACGCCCTGCCCTCGGGCGACGACGGCTTCGTGGCCGTGCGGCTGGACCCGGACGGGGAGCTCCAGACGCTCCAGGCCCGCTACCGGGTGGGCCCCGACATCGTCCAGATCACGATCAGTGGCTCAGTCGTCGACGGCTATGCGAGGGCCCCGCTCCCGGAGGAGCGCGCGGTCGAGGCCCTGGACCGGACGCTCACCGCGATGTCCGGCTGACACCGGGCCCGGCCCTCCCGACGGCCACGGGAACCCGCGGGTTCCCGTGGCCGTTGCGCACGATCACGGTGTGGCTGGTGTGAAGCCCTCGGCGGGTGGGGAAGGCTTGACCGAGTTGGCAGGTACACATGGGGGTCGGGGCGGGAGCGGCGGCGATCCGTGCGCCCTCTCCTGTGGTCCAGGAAGGGGGGCGGATGAAGCACTTCAGGCTGCTCGTGCTCGGCAACGGCATATCCGCGTACGGCAGTTATCTGAACATGGTGGCGCTGAACGTCTTCGTCTACGACGTCACGGGGAGCGCGCTGGCCGCCGGGCTCTTCATGGCGGTGCGGCTGGGCACGAGCGTGGGTGCGGGCTTCGTCGCCGGGCGTCTCGTCTCGGCGTACGACCGCAAGCGGCTGATCGTCGGCGCCGATCTCTGCCAGGCCGTCGCGCTGCTGGTGCTGCTGCTGGCACCGGACGCGAGCCGGGTCGTCCTGCTGTACGGACTCGCCGTGGTGACCGGGAGTTGCTCGACGCTCTCCCAGGTGGCCCTGCGCAGCAGCATCCCGGAGATCGTGGGGGCCGAGCACCGGACGCGGGCCAACAGCTGGCTGGTCACCGGCCGTTCGTTCGCCATGATCGCGGGCTTCTCCTCTGCCGGCGTCGTGGTGGCGCAGCTCGGCTACTCGGCGGCGTTCGCCCTGAACGTGAGCACGTTCGTGGTGTCCGCCTCGATCCTGCTGGCGCTGCCGATCCGCACCAGGGCGCTGGCGAGGAAGGACGGGGACGCCGACGAGGCGGCGGACGCGGCGCGTTGGTCCGTGCGGCTGCTGCTGGCCACCGCGCCGGTGCTGATGGCGATGATCGCGCTGCGGGCGGTGGACGGCCTCGGCTCCTCGTCGCACAATGTCGCGCTGCCGGTGTACTCCAGTGTGCTGGACCCGGATCATCCGGCCACGTTCATCAGCCAGTTCTGGGCGGTCTGGGCGGCCGGGGTCATCATCGCCCAGCAGGTGCTCGTCCGTTACACCTCGCGGAGCGGGCGCACCCCGGGCGAGCGGGCGTTCGCGATCGGCTCCATCGTCATGTCGGCGGCGTTCATCGTCGTGTTCAGCGGGCTGCCCACCGTGCCCACGCTCGCCGTCGCGCTCATCGCCGGCGCGGCCGACGGCGTCACCGAGGTCATCTATGTGTCCCGGCTCCAGGCCGTCCCCGACGAGCAGCGGGGACGGCTCTTCGGGCTCTCCGCCTCCGCCGAGAACGCCGGCTTCGGGCTCGGCATGCTGGTCAGCGGTTCGCTGTTGGAGGCCTTCTCCCCGCTGACGGTGGTCGCCTCACTGCACGGCCTCGCCATCGTCCTGTGTCTCGCCCTGCTGGTGGTGCTGGTGGTCCGAAGACCCCGGCAGCGGCGGGAGGAACCTGAGGAGCCAGGGAGACCCGAGCGGGACACCGGCACCGTCCGGGAGGGGAGCGGCTGATGGGCGGCGAGGGGAAGGACCCGCGGATCGCCGTGATCGGGACGGCCTTTCGGCTGCCAGGCGCCGATACACCGGAGGAGCTGTGGCGCCTCGTCCAAGCGGGCGAGGACGGTTTCACGCGGTTCACGGAGGCCGAGCTGAGCGCGGCGGGCGTGCCGGAGGAGCTGTACCGGCGCGAGGACTTCGTCGGCGCCTCCGCCGTCCTGGACGGTATCGACGGCTTCGACGCCCGGCACTTCGGGATGACGGCGCGGGAGGCCGCGCTGACGGACCCGCAGCAGCGCCTGTTCCTCGAATGTGCCCAACACGCCCTGGAGAACGCCGGGCACCCGGACGAGCGGGACGGCGGCCGGATCGGGGTCTTCGCCAGCACCGGCTACCACCTGTACCAGTTGCAGACGTATCTGCAGAACAACGTGCTGCCGAACGAGGACGTCGGCGACTGGCTGGCGGGCCTCCAGGTGCTGGTGGGCAACCTCACCGACTTCAACGCGACGCGGGTCGCCTACCGCCTCGATCTGACCGGCCCGGCCGTCAACGTGCAGACGGCGTGCTCCAGTTCGCTGGTGGGGGTGCAACTGGCCGCCCAGTCGCTGCTGATGGGCGACTGCGACATCGCCCTCGCGGGCGCGGTCGCCGTCCATGTGCCGCAGGTCCTCGGATACCACCATGTCAAGGGCTCGATCCTCTCCAGGACCGGCCGGCTCCGCGCCTTCGACGCGAGCGCGAACGGAACCGTCGGCGGCACCGGCGTGATCGCCGTGGCGCTGAAGCGGCTCGATCGCGCGCTCGCCGACGGGGACACCGTGCACGGCGTCATCAGGGGCTGGGGCATCGGCAACGACGGGGCCGACAAGAAGGCGTTCGCCGCGCCCAGCGCACGGGGTCAACAGACCGCGATCCGGCGGGCGTTGGACCACGCGGGCGTCCATGCCGACACCATCGGCTATCTGGAGACCCATGGCACCGGCACGCTCAAGGGCGACCCCATCGAGCTGGCGGGGGCCACCGCGGCATACCGGGAGGACACCGACCGCACCGGCTACTGCGCCCTGGGCGCGGTCAAGGCCAACATCGGGCATCTGGACGCGGCCTCGGGTCTGGCCGGGCTGCTCAAGGCGCTGCTGGTGCTCCAGCACGGGGTGCTCCCGCCGATCGCCGGGTTCGCCGAGCCCAACCCGCTGCTGGAGCTGGAGAACAGCCCGTTCTATGTGCCCCGCTCCCCCCGGCCGTGGCCGGCGACCGGGACACCCCGGCGGGCGGGGCTCACCTCGCTCGGGGTGGGCGGCACCAATGTGCATCTGATCCTCGAACAGGCGCCCGCCCCCGCGCCCCGCGTCGCCTCGCACGCCCCGCCCGATGTGCTGCTGGTCTCGGCGAGCTGCCGGGAGGCGCTCGCCGACAACGCCCGTGCGCTGCGCGACGCGTTACGCGTCCGGACGGAGCTGCCGCTGGCCGACCTCGTCACGACCACGGCTCTCGGCCGCTCCCACGGCCGGCACCGGATCGCCGTGCGCGGCGGCACGCCGGCGGCGTTGGCCGACGCCCTCGACGGCTGGCTCGCCGGCCCCCCTCCGCCGGATGAGCCCATGGACGGGCCCCCGGAAATCGTCTTCCAGTTCACCGGGCAGGGCTCCCTCCACCCGGGAGCGGCGGCGGAGCTGTACGGGCGGTTCGCCGTGGTGCGGGAGGTGCTCGACGCCTGCGAGGAACAGCACCGCCGGAGCACGGGCGCGCCGTTGCTGACCGGTCTGCTGACGGGCGAGGGACCGCCGGCGACCTGGCCGCCGGAGATCGGTCAGCCGGCGCTCTTCGCCCTGCAGTGCGCCCTGGTCCGGCTCTGGGCCGAGGCGGGCATCACCCCGGCGGCCGTGACGGGCCACAGCGTCGGCGAGTACGCGGCACTGTACGCGGCCGGCTCGCTCTCCCTCGCGGACGGCCTCGAACTCGTCATGGCCCGGGGGCGGTTGACGCGGGAGCTCTGCCCGCCGGGCGCGATGGTGGCGGTGGCGGTGGAGAGGGAAGCGGCCCTGGCGCTGGCCGCCACGGAGCCGGGTCTTGAGCTGGCCGTGGCCAACGGCGCGAACTCCCATGTCCTGGCCGGTCCGGTGGCCGACGTGGACCGGCTCCGCGCCGGGCTCGACGAACGCGGCCTGCCGCACCAACCGCTCGCCGTCGACCGGGCGTTCCACACCGCCCTGGTGGAGCCGATGCTCGACCCGTTCGGCACGGCGCTGGAGAAGACGCCGTTCACGCCGGCACGCGTCCCGTTCATCAGCGCCGTCGACGGCCGGCGCCGTCCGCCGGGATGGTTTCCCGACCGGGACCACCTGATCCGCCACGCCCGCCAACCGGTGCGCTACGACGAGGCGTTGCGCACCGTCGTCGACGGGCGGCGGGTCGTCCTGCTGGAGATCGGCCCCGGCAGCACGCTCAGCAATCTGGCCAGGGGCGCCCTGCCGCCCGGCGCGCGGGCGATCCCCTCGCTGCGCCGGGGCGCGAGGCTGACCGCGCTCTTCGGCGCGGCGGCGGCCCTGCACCGCGCGGGGGCCGACGTCCGCTGGGAACCGTTCCTGGCCGGCACCGGAGGGCGGCGCGTCCCGCTGCCCGGCTACCGCTTCCAACACCGTTCCCACTGGATCGGGGCCCCACCCAGGCCCCCCGCTCCCCCGGCACCCCCCGCAACGGCGAGATTGGAACGCACCATGACGACGGACAGCACCACGACCGCGCCCCTCGGATGGCCAGCACCGGCGGCGGAGGCAGGGCCGGCGGGGGGAGGCGGGCCCGTTCTGGAGGGCATCCTGGGCGTGCTCGCCCGAAGCCTGGGCGAGGACCCCGCCTCGGTGCCGGCGGACGCCACCTTCTTCGAACTCGGCGCCGACTCCCTCCTGATGATCAATGTGCTCCGGGAGATCGAGCAGGAGCACCAGGTCAGGGTCACGATGCGGGAGCTGTTCGAGGAGACGGGCACCCCTCGGCTCCTCGCCGGCCTCATCGCCACCCGGCTGCCGGCGGCCCCGGACGTCCCACCCGCGCCGCCCGTCCCACCCGCGCCGGCCGCCGTTGACGCCGTCGACGCCGTTCACGCGGTTGACGCCGCCGACGCCGCCGAGGGTGCCGCGCTGGTCACCCGGCAGGAGCTGCGCGAACTGGCGCTTCGCGTCCAGCAGATGTCGCAGATCCAGGTCCAGATGATGACCCAGCTCAGCCAGTTGCTCGCGCTCCAGAACACGGCGGCGAACGCCGGTCAGGACGAAGGGGTGGGCCGGTGAGCGACCAGGAGAGCCTCACCGCCGCGCTGGACCGGGATCTGGCGGCCATGGCCGGCCTCGCGCGGCGCATCACGGAGCAGTTGGAGACCACCCGGCCCGAGGCGTCCGGGCCGCCGCGCGCCCACGGCCCGCGCGTGGAGGTCGCCCCCGGCAGCGGCATGGTGCGCCCCTCCTCGCCCCGCCGCCAACAGGAGCATCTGGACGACCTGGTGCGCCGCTACACCGCGAGGACCGCCGCCTCCAAGCGGCTCGCCCAGCGCCACCGGCGGCGGCTCGCCGACAGCAGGGCCGTGGTCGGCTTCCGCGGGTCGACCAAGGAGATGCTCTACCCGGTGGCGGCCGAACGGGCCGCGGGCGCCCGGATCGAGGACATCGACGGCAATGTCTACACCGATATCACCATGGGTTTCGGAGTGCTTCTCTTCGGCCATGAACCGGACTTCGTCCAGGAGGCCGTGCGCGAACACCTCTCCCGGGGCATCCGGCTCGGCCCCCGAAGCGTCGAGACCGGCGAGGCCGCCGAACTGCTCACCGAGCTGACCGGGTTGGAGCGGGTGGCCTTCGCCAACTCCGGTACGGAGGCGAACGCGGCGGCGATCCGGCTCGCCCGCGCCGCCACCGGGCGCGACCGGATCGTCACCTTCCAGGGCGCCTACCACGGCCACGCCGACCAGGTGCTGGGTCGCGTCGCCGGCCGGGGCACCGAGGAGCGGACCGTCCCCGTCTCCCGGGGCATCCCCCAGAGCGCCGTCGCCGAGCTGACCGTGCTCACCTACGGCAGCGAGGAGGCGCTGCACGCGATCGAAGGGGACGCCGAGCGGATCGCGGCGGTCATCGTCGAACCGGTGCAGAGCCGCAACCCCTCGCTCCAGCCCGTGGAGTTCGTGCGCCGGCTGCGCGAACTGACCAGCCGGCACGGCATCGTCCTGTTGTTCGACGAGATGCTGACGGGGTTCCGCCCGGCGCTGCGGGGCGCGCAGGAGCTGTATGGCGTCACCCCGGACCTGGCCACCTACGGCAAGCTCATCGGCGGCGGGTTCCCCGTCGGCGCGATCGCCGGCCGCGCCGACATCCTGGACGGGGTCGACGGCGGGTACTGGACCTACGGCGACGACAGCGTCCCGCCGGCCGACACCACGTTCTTCGGCGGCACCTACCTCCAGCACCCGGTGTCGATGACGGCGGCCCGCGCCGTCCTCACCCATCTGAAGGAGCGGGGCCCGGGGCTTCAGGAGCGGCTCAACGCCCGCACGGCGGAGCTGGCCACCTCGCTCAACGGCTTCTTCGAGGCCGAGGAGTTCCCGCTGCGGATGCGCTGGTTCGGCTCGCAGTTCCGCTTCGAGCACCACGCCGACCTGGAACTCCTCTACTACCACCTGATGTTGCGCGGGGTGCATGTCTGGGAGTGGCGCAACTTCTTCCTGTCCACCGCGCACACCGACGGCGATGTCGAGCGGATCGCCGACGCCGTTCGGGGGTCGCTGCGGGATCTCAGGGCCGGCGGCTTCTTCCCCACCGACCGCGTGACGCCGGCCCGGCCAGCCGCCGCCCCGGTCCCACGTGCGACGGCCCCGGTGGTGAAGCAGCGCCGCGCGGACCTCGGGCTCTACTTCTTCGGCGACTATCCGGAGAACGAGGCCGAGGAGGGGCGCTACGAACTCCTCATGGAGGCCGCCCGGTTCGGGGACCGGCACGACTTCAGCTCGCTGTGGATGCCCGAGCGCCACTTCAACTCGTTCGGCGGCCTCTTCCCCAACCCCGCCGTGCTGGCGGCGGCGCTGTCCCGCGAGACCGAGCGGATCCGGCTCAACGCCGGCTCGGTGGTCCTCCCGCTGCACGACCCGATCCGGGTGGCGGAGGAGTGGTCCATGGTGGACAACCTCTCCGACGGGCGGATCGGCCTCGGGGTCGCCAGCGGCTGGAACGCCGACGACTTCGTCTTCTTCCCCGACCGCTTCGGGCGGCACAAGGAGGAGCTGTACGAGCAGTTGGAGCAGGTGCGGGCCCTGTGGCGGGGCGACGCGCTGCGTCGCAGGACGGGGGACGGCGAGCGCGAGATCCGGCTCTTCCCGCGCCCCGTCCAGCCGCTGCCGCCCTGCTACACGGCGGTGGTCGGCAACCCGAAGTCGTATGAGGGCGCCGCCGAGCACGATCTGGGGATCGTCACCAACCTGATGACCCAGTCCGTCGACCAGCTCAGGGAGAACATCGCGCGCTACCGGGCCGCCCGGGCGCGGCACGGGTTGGATCCGGCCGCCGGGCGGGTGGCCGTCCTGCTGCACACCTATCTGGGCGAGGACCACGACACCGCCCGCGCCGAGGCGTACCAGCCGATGGCCCGCTACATGCGGGCCTCGCTCGCCCTGTTCAGCGGCGTCACCAACAGCCTGGGGCTGACGACGGATCTGCGGTCGCTGAGCGAGGACGATCTGGATGTGGTGTTCCGGCGGGCCTATGGCCGCTACTGCGACCAGCGGGCCCTGATCGGCGACGTGGACTCGGCCCTCGCGGTGGCCCAGGCGGTGGCCGACGCGGGTGCCGACGAGATCGTCGCGCTGGTGGACTTCGGCGTCACCCCGGAGCAACTGCGGGCGGGACTCCCCCGGTTGGACGAGCTGCGCCGCCGACACCGGGACCTGGACCGGCCCGCGCCCACGCCCGCGCCCGGCGCCGACGCCCCCCTTTCGCCCGGCCAGGAACGGATCTGGTTCCTGGAGCGGTTGCTCCCCGGACGCACCGCCTACAACGAGGTGAAGGCGATCCGGCTGCGCGGCGCCCTGGACACCGGGGCACTGCACGCGGCGCTGCGCCGGCTGATCGCACGGCACGAGGGGCTGCGCACCGTCTACCACCCCGCGGGCGAGTCGGCCGTGCAACGGGTGACGGACGCGGTCGATCCCGACTTCGCGGTGGTGGACGGCACCGGGCAGCCGGAGGAGACCGTCCGGGAGGCGCTCGCGACGGAGAGCGCCCGCCGCTTCGACCTGGAACGTGGCCCGTTGTTCGTCAGCCGCCTGGTGCGCACGGGGACCGATGAACACACGCTGGTCCTGTCCTTCCACCACATCGCCGTCGACGCGGCGTCCGCCACCGTACTGAGCCGGGACCTCTCCGCGTTCTACCGGGCGGAACACGACGGCACGCCCGCCCGGCTCCCCGCCCTCACCCTCAGTTACGCCGACTACGCGCGGGAGCGGCGGGCCGCCGGCGAGAGCGCCGCCGGCGCACGGGATCTGGAGCACTGGACGCGCGCCCTCGGCGGGGACCTGCCCGTCCTCGCGCTGCCTACGGACCGGCCCAGGCCCGCGCGGATGACCTCGGACGGCCGTGCGACCTTCCACGCCCTCGATCCCGAACTGTCGCGGGCGATAAGGGAGTTGGCGCGGCGCCAGCGGGCCACCCCGTTTATGGCCCTGCTGGCCGGCTGGGCGGCGATGCTGCGCCGGGTCACGGGGCAGGACGAGGTGATCGTCGGCGTGCCCGTGTCGGAGCGGCCGAGGGAGGCGGAGGACCTCGTCGGCTTCTTCGTCAACACCGTCGCCCTGCGCGTCGACCTCTCCGGCGACCCCGGGTTCGCGGCGCTGCTTGAGCGGGTGCGCGGGACCGCGCTGGACGCCTACGACCACGCGGGGACGCCGTTCGAGCGGGTGGTGCGCGCGCTCGCGCCCCCGCGCGGGACGGACCGGACGCCGGTCTTCCAGACCTGTGCGGAGTTCCAGTCGGCGGAGCCGTTCCGCTTCGACCTCCCCGGCGTCGAGGCCGTCCCGCTGGACGCGGGCCCCGACAAGGCGCTGACGGATCTGACGGTCTACTTCACGGACGGTCCTGACGGCGTCCGCTGCCATCTGGAGTACAACGCCGACCTGTTCGACCCCGGCACCGTCGACGGGTTCTTCGCGGTCTTCCGCGATCTGCTGGCCGCCGCGACGGCCGCGCCCGACACCCCGCTCTCCCGGCTTCCCCGACCGGCGCCCACGGCGGTGGCCGAGGGCGACGAGGTGCCGGAGAGCTGGGAGCTGGGCCCGGTGCGGCCGGTCGCCGACACCACCGTCCACGCCTGGTTCGCCCGGCTGGCGGCCCAGCGACCCGGGCAGCCGGCGGTGCTGGCCGACGACACGGCGCTGACCTACGGGGAGTTGGACGAACGGGCCGAACGGCTCGCCGCCGCGCTCGGGCGGCGGCCCGGCGGGGTGGTCGCCGTGTGGCTGCCCCGCTCAGCCGACCTGGTGGTGGCGCTGCTCGCGGTGCTGAAGGCGGGCGCGGCCTATGTGCCGCTCGACCCGTCGCTCGGCGCCGCCCGCGCCGCGCGGGTGATCGAGGAGAGCCGGGCCCACACGGTGATCAGCGACCTGGCCGGCGCCGCCGCGCTGCGGCTGCCCGCGTCCGTGGCGGTGCTGGCGCCGGACGCGCCCGCCCCGGCGGGGGACGCCGAGGCACCGGCCGGGACGGGCGGCGGAGCCCCCGCCTGTGTCGTCTACACCTCGGGCAGCACCGGGGTGCCCAAGGGCGTGCCGCTCACCCACCGGAGCCTCGTCGACCTCTGCGCCTGGCAGCACGAGCGCTTCGCCTTCACGGCCGGGGACCGGAGCGCCGTGGTCTGCGGGCAGAGCTTCGACGCCTCCCTGCTGGAGATCTGGCCGGCGTTGACGGCGGGCGGCACGCTGGTGGTGGCCGGGGAGGCGGTCCGCAGGGACCCGCGCGCCCTGGCCCGCTGGTACGGGGAGCGGGACATCGCCTTCAGCATCCTGCCGACGGCGCTGGGCGAGCAGCTGCTGCGGCTGCCGGCGGCGGACCAACCACCTCTGCGCCACCTGCTGTTGGGCGGCGAGACGATGCGGGTGCGGCCCCGGGCCGAGGCCGTGTACGAGACGGTCAACGTCTACGGTCCGACCGAGGTGACGGTGCTCTGCCTGGCCGGGACGGTGGCGCCGCCCACAGAGGGGGACGAGGAGGTGATCGCGCTCGGCCGTCCGGTCGACAACGTGCGCCTGCGGGTGGTGGACGACTCGGAGAAGCCGGTGCGGGTGGGCGCGGTGGGCGAACTGCTGGTGTCGGGCCCCGGGGTGACGGCCGGCTATCTGCACCGCCCCGACCTCACCGAGGGGCACTTCACCATCGATGCCGGGGCCCGTTACTACCGGACGGGCGATCTGGTGCGCTGGACCACGGACGGGCGACTCGCCTTTGTGGGCCGGGTCGACGACCAGGTCAAGATCCGTGGGTTCCGGGTGGAGCCGGAGGAGGTGGCCCAGCTCCTCGGCCGGCTGGACGGGGTGCGCCGGGCGGCCGTGGTGGGCCGGCGCCGGGAGAGCGGCGAGACCGTCCTCGACGCCCATGTGGTCCCGGTGACCCCCGTCGGCAACGGTGGACGACGGGCCTGGGCGGGCCGGCTGGCGCGCCAACTGGCCGACCGGCTGCCGGAGTACATGGTGCCGCGCGCCTGGGGCGTCCTCGCCGAACTCCCCCTGACGGCCAACGGCAAGCTGGACCGGGAGCGGCTGCCACCGGCCGACCTCCGCGTCTCCCCCGACGACGCCCCGGCTCCCGAAGCCGAGGCTCACTCACCGGAACGGGGCGCGCGGCTGCGGGAGTTGTGGGCGGCCGAGTTCGATCTCGAACCGTCGGAGGTCGATCAGGACGCCTCCCTCTTCGATCTGGGTGGGCACTCGATCACCGTGATGCGGCTGGTGAACCGCTTCCGGGAGGAGTGGGGCGTCGAGTACCCGCTCTCCCACCTCTACCAGGAGCCCACGCTGCGGGCGGTGACGGAGTTCCTGACCGGCGGCGCCTCCGGGAGCCCAGCCGCCAGGAGGGTGGTGCGCCGGGGCCCGGTCACCGAGCAGCAGACCAGGTTCGCCACCATCCACTCCCGGCACTCCAGGCCCCAGGTCCTCAACGTGGCCCTGCGGATCACCCTCACCGGCGCGTTGGACCCCGAGGCGCTCCGCGCCGCGCTGGACGGGGTGACGGCACGTCATGAGTCGCTGCGCACCCGCCTGGTGCGGGCCGACGCCGACTCCTGGCGGCAGGAGGTGCTGGAGCCGATCCCCCTGGAGCTGCCCGTCCGGGACCTGACCTCGCGGCCGGCGGCGGAGCGGGACGCGCTGGTGCGCCGCCTCGCGTTGAAGGCGGCGGACACCCCGCTCGACCCGTTCGCGGGGGATGTCCTCGCGCCCTCGCTGCTGCGCGTCGGCGCCGAGGAGTGGGTGCTGCTGCTGGTCCTGCACCACTGCACCTGCGACGGCTGGGGCCTGACGGTGCTGCTGAAGGACCTCGCCGCGCTCTACCGCGCGGCCCTCGCGGGGACGGCGGACCACGGCCTGCCGCCCGAGCCTCCCCAGCAGGTGGAGTACGCGCGCTGGCAGGCCGAACATATCCGGGCGACCGGTGAGCGCCGCACGGAGTTCTGGCTGGACGAGCTGGTCGACGCGCCCTTCGCGGTGGACCTGCCCCTGGACCGGCCCAGGCCCAAGGCCCTGAGCGGCCAGGGCGGGGTGGTCGAGTTCACCGTCCCCGCCGAGGTCCGCTCACAGGTGGAACGGCTGGCCGCCCGCCGAAGGACCACGCCCTTCGTGGTGACGGCCGCTGCGCTCGGCCGGCTGCTGGCCGAGAAGGCGGAGCGCTCCGAGGTGCTGCTGAACATCTCCTACGCGGGACGCGTCAACCACGCGTTCGAGTCGCTGGTGGGCTGCACCGCCAGCGGCTTCGCCCTGCGGGTGCGCGACGCCAGGACGGGCTCGTTCACCGCGTTGACCGACCGGGTCGGCGGCTCCGTCCTGCGGGGCATGGAGCACGCCATGCCGCCGCGCCGGGTGGCACCGTTCATGCGGGAACGCCGGGGCGTGGAGATGCCGGACGCCCTGCCGTTCGGCCTGGCCTACGAGAGTTCGCTGGACACCGGGATGGACCTCCCCGGGGTGACCGCCCTGGTCGACGACATCGCCCCGGCCGCGTCCCGGGCGGAGTTCATCATGATACTGAGCCCGACCGACGACATCCTGAAGGGCGCCGTGGAGTACTCGGCCGACCTCTGGGACCGGGAGACGATCGCGTCCTGGACCGAGGACTACGTCGCGCTCCTGCGCGACGAGACCGGAAAGGCCCTCGACGAGGAGCCCCGCTGATCCTCCCGGGGGTGAGGGCCAGGCCGCCGCCGGCGTGGCCCTCACCCCGACGTCACAGGAACGCCTGGTCCTCGCCGCGGTAGGTGGGGGCTTCGGCGACGATCCGGTCGTCGTCGACCAGGTGGAACGCGTCGACGTGTTCGGCCAGTTCGCCCGCCTTGGCGTGGCGGAACCAGACGCGGTCGCCGATCCGCAACCGTCGGGCGGCGGGGCCCAGCAAGGGGGACTGGACCTCGCCGGCGCCCTCCATGGCGCGGAAGCGCAGGCCGGCGGGGAACACCGGCAGCGGCAGCCGGTCGGGGCCGGGCGGCCCCGACGCGGTCCAGCCGCCGCCGAGCACCGTGGCGACATCGGGGGCGGGCCGGCGCACCACGGGCAGCGCGAAGTAGGCCGCCGGGCGCGGCCGGAACGCGCGGTAGCCGTCGAAGAGGGCGGGGCCGTAGAGGCCCGAGCCGGCGGCCACCTCCGTCACCGCCGGCTCGGCCGCGGTGCGCTCCAGGCTGCCCGTGCCGCCGCCGTTCACGAACTCGAGGTCGGCGACCGCGCGGACGGCGGCCACCACCGCGGCGCGGCGTTCGCGCAGCTCCGTGGCGGACGCGCGCTGCATCGCCCGCACGGCGAGGCCGCGCAGCGGGGATCCGGGCGGGGCGTCCCCGACGCCTGCCGTCTGCGACTCGTAGGCCATCAGCCCGACGAGCCGGAACTCGGGGCGGTCTGCCACCGCGCGGGCCAGCGACAGGGCCGAGGCGGGGGTGTGGACGGGGGAACGGCGCGCCCCGATGTGCAGTCGGTCGCCGAACAGGCGTAGCGACGCGTCGAGTTCCAGACAGAGACGCAGCGGAAGGTTCGGGGTGGGGCGGGCGGCCTCCCGCAGGAAGTCGAGGTGTTCGACCGAGTCGACCATCAACGTCACCCGGCGGGCGAGCAGTTCGTCCCCGGCGAGGCGTCGCAGGGCGGCGCGGTCGGCCGTGGGGTAGCCGACCACCACATCCTCGTGGTCGGAGGCGAGCCAGAGGGCCTCCGGCAGGGTGAAGGCGAGGGCGCCCCGGAAGCCGCGCCGGGCCAGGACGCGTTCGGTCAGGGCGCGGCAGCGCAGCGATTTGCTCGCCACCCGGATCGGCTTGCCGAGCGCCCGGCGGGCGAGGTCGGCGGCGTTGGCGTCGTAGGCGGTCAGGTCCACGACCGCGAACGGCGGTTCGAAGGCGGCCGTGGCGCGTTCCAGCCGTTCGTGGGTCTCGTCGCCGACGGCCCCCTGCGGCATAGTGGCGGGTGCGCTCATCCGGGCCTCCGGTCCTGGCCGTGCACCGGCGACGGTCGGCCGGATGCCGACCACCGTAACGGTGTCGCCGCCAGGGGGAACCCGTGGTGCGGCGCGGAACCTCAAGGAGGAGCGGGAGATGACGGCTGCGACCGGGTGGCGGAACTGGTCGGGGACGGCGAGCGCGCGCCCGGCGCGGGTGGAACACCCGGCCACGGTCGAGGAGTTGTCGCTGGCCGTCCGGCGGGCCGTCGGCGAGGGGCTGCGCGTCAAGGCGGTGGGCAGCGGCCACTCGTTCACCGGGGTGGCCGTCACCGACGGGGTGCTGCTGCGGATGGACGCGCTGGACGCCCCGATCGACGTGGACACCCGCTCCGGGCTGGTCACCGTCGAGTCGGGTATGCCGCTGCACCGGCTGAACACCGTGCTGGCGGCACACGGCCTGGCCATGACCAACCTCGGCGACATCGACCGGCAGACGGTGTCGGGCGCCATCTCCACCGGCACGCATGGCACCGGGGCCCGTTCGGGCGGCCTGGCGGCGCAGGTGCGGGCGCTCCGGCTCGTCCTCGCCGACGGCTCGGTCGTGCGGTGCTCGGCGGACGAGCGGCCCGACGTGTTCGCCGCCGCCCGCGTCGGCCTCGGCGCCCTCGGGGTGATCGCGAGCGTCACCCTCCAGTGCGAGCCCGCCTTCGTGCTGCACGCCGCCGAGGGGCCCATGCGGCTGTCGGACGTCCTCGGCGGCCTCGACGAACTCCTGGAGCGGAACGAGCACTTCGAGTTCTACTGGTTCCCGCACACCGATCTCGCCCTCACCAAGCGCAACAACCGGCTCGCCGAGGGCGAGCGGCCCCGTCCGCTGGGCCGGGCGCGGGCCTGGTTCGACGACGAGTTCCTCTCCAACACCCTCTTCGAGGCGGTCTGTCGGCTGGGCTCGGCGGCGCCACGGGCGATACCCCGGCTCAACGCGCTCAGCGGCCGGGCGCTTTCGGCGCGCGCCTACACCCAGGAGTCGCACCGCGTGTTCGTCTCCCCGCGCCGCGTCGTCTTCCGCGAGATGGAGTACGCCGTCCCCAGGGAGTCGGTGACGGAGGTGGTGCGGGCGATCCACCGCTGGGTGGCGGACAGCGGCGAGCGGATCGCGTTCCCGGTGGAGGTGCGCTTCGCGCCGGCCGACGACGTCTGGCTCTCCACGGCCTACCGGCGCGACACGGCCTATGTGGCGGTGCACCAGTACCACCGGTTGCCGTACGAGCGGTACTTCCGCGCCGTCGCCGCCATCGCCGACGCGGTGGGCGGCCGGCCGCACTGGGGCAAGCTCCACTGGCTCGCCGCCGACACCCTGCGCGGGCGCTACCCGCGCTTCGACGACTTCCGGGCCGTCCGCGACCGCCTCGACCCGGCCGGCACCTTCGCCAACCCCTACCTCGACCGGGTCCTCGGGGCGGCGCCGGATCAGCGGGGGCTGACGTAGTCCCCGCTGATCGCGAGGCCGGCGCGGTGCATCCGGATGGCGATCAGCGGGATGCGGGGGCGCAGCAGCCGCTCGGACGGGGCGGCGACGGCGATGGCGGCGATCGGCGCCCGGGTGTGGTCGCGGATCACGACGCCGACGGCCGACACGTCCTCGGCGCTCTCCCCGTGGTTGGTGGCGTAGCCGACGCGGGCGACGGTGGCGAGATGTCGTTCGATGTCCTCCAGGCTGGCCAGGGTGCGGCCGGTGAGGGTCTGCACCCCGCGCGGGTAGAGGGAGCGGACCTGCTCGGGCGGGAGGGCGGCGAGGATGGCCTTGCCAGCCGAGGTGGAGTGGGCCGGCAGGACCATGCCGATCCGCAGCCCGACCCGCAGCGGCTGGGCGCTCTCCACCCCGTCGACGAAGCGGGCCCCGTTGCCCTCAAGCACCACCAGGTGCACCGTCTCCCCGGTGTCCTCGGAGAGCGCCCTGAGATGGGGTTTGGCCACCTGCCGCAGGTCGAGGCGGCCCAGGGCGCGCAGTCCCGCGTCCGCCAGCGCGGGTCCCGGGCGGTAGACGTGGCCGCCGGCGCGGGTGGCGAAGCCGCGGAAGGTGAGCGTGGACAGCAGCCGGTGGGCGGTCGACCGGGCGACGCCGAGCAGGTCGGCGGCCTCGTAGACGCGGAGTTCGCCGTGCTCCCCCAGGGCGTGGATCAGCCGCAGGGCGTTGTCCACCGAGGTGAGGCTGTAGGGCGGCGGGGCATCCTCGGCGGTGCCGTCCCCCGCGCCGTGCGAGGGGGGTGACCCCTCGACGGAAGGGGGGCGTCCTGGCGTGGCTGACACGTCACTCCTGTCGGTTGACGAGGTCCTTGTCATAGGCGGCGACCTTCTTGTAGCCGTCCGAGATCGCCGCCATCTCCTCGGTGCTGATGACGTCCTCGATGCGGTCGAAGGGACGGTCGCCGGTGCGCTCGTAGACCTCCTTGAGGATCGTATCCGGCGGCCTGATCCGGTTGGTCCTGACCACGGAGGTGGTGGCCGGCAGCCGTTCGGCCTCGTAGTGGCGCAGCGCGGCGCGGGGGTCGCCGGGGTTGTTCTCCAGTGCCAGGCGCAGGGCGTGGGCGTCGAGGACGGCCTGTCCGGCGCCGTTGGAGCCCCGGGGCACCATGGGGTGGGCGGCGTCGCCGAGGAGGGTGACGGCGCCGAAGGTCCAGCGCGGCAGCGGGTCCTGGTCGACCATCGGGTACTCCAGGATGGTGTCGGCCCCCCGGATCAGGCCCGGCACATCGAGCCAGTCGAAGCGCCAGTCGGCGAAGACGTCGATGAAGTCGGCCAGGCGCCCCGAGCGGTTCCAGTCGCGGCTGACCCGCTGGGGGCGTTCCACCTCGGCGACCCAGTTGACCAGCTGGTTGCCCGCCTGGTCGGCGCGGTCCCTGACCGGGTAGATGACCATCTTCCCCGAGGCGAGCCAGCCGGCGCGCACCATGCTGGCGCCGGTGAGGAACGCCGGCCAGGGGGTGACGCCGCGCCACATGGTGACGCCGGAGTACCGGGGGGTGCCCTCGTCGGGGTAGAACTGCGCGCGGACCGCCGAGTGGATGCCGTCGCAGGCGATGACGACGTCGGCGCGCTCGGTGCCGGTGGCGCCGGTGGTCGCGTCCGTCACGGTGACCGCGACGTGGTCCTCCCGGTCGGCGACGGCGGTGACGCGCCGGCCCAGCTCGACGGCCCCCTCGCCGAGCCGTTCGCGGACGGCGGCCAGCAGGCCCAGCTGTGCGTCGCCCCGGTGGATGGATATCTGGGGCTGCGCGTAGCCCGCGTGCCGGCCGACCGGCTCGCGGTAGACGAGCTGGCCGAAGCGGTTGAAGAAGACCGACTCGCGGGTCTCGACCCCGGTGGCCTCCAGGCTTTCGGCGATGTCGAGCCGGGCGAGGTCGCGCACCGCGTGCGGCAGCAGGTTGATGCCGGCGCCGATCGGCTGGATCCGCGGCGCCGCCTCCAGGACGCGGCAGGGGATGCCGGCCTGATGGAGTTCGAGGGCGAGGGTGAGTCCCCCGATGCCCGCGCCGACCACGAGAACGTTCATGGGCTTTGCCTTTCTTGGTCACGACCACGGTGGCGGTCGTCCGTGCCGCGCGCCGTGGGGGCCACCACAGGGGGTGACCGTTTCCCCTTCTGGGGGGTGCGTGGCCGGTGACGTCGCCACCCGCCCGCTCGCGGCGGGGAGTGGCCTGCCAGGCTCGTCTGCTGATCCTGATTCTTCCTTGCGGAACGGACGGATTGTCCCCGTCCGGCCCGGGATCTCAGCTGTTGCAGCAGTAGATCGGCTTCTGAGACTACGGCTCCGCACCCCGGCGACCGGCTGGCGGAAAGCCAGATTCGTCATAGAAGAATCCTGATGGCAGAAACCCCCGAGGTGTCGTGGCGCACTTATGTTGCTTGGACCCGCACCAGCCCATCGCGGTGCGTGACGTTGGAGGTGCTCCACGGTGAACGACACAGCGGTCGTGGGCCGTACCGGCTCGGGTCTCCCCGGAGGGAGAGCCACGGTCGTGACCGGGGGCACCCATGGCCATCGCCTCCTCCACCGTGCACCTGGGGGGACCTCCCCTCGCCCGCGAGACCGGGCGGGACGGCGGTACCGCCTGGCCTCCGTGACATGGCACGCCGAACCCGGCGGCCGGTGGGGCCTGTTCGACCAAGACGGAATCGACCTGGACACGCTCCTGCCATGAGGCGCCGCGCGGCCCGTCCACGGACGGCCGCCGCGCCAGGGCTCGGGACGGCCCGGAAGGAAGGAGACAACGATGAGACACCACACCCTACGAACGGCGGTGGCCGCCGGCGTGCTGCTCTGCGTGGGCGCCTGCGGCGCCTCGACGGGGCCGGACGCCTCGGGAGGCGAGGGGGAGGGCTCCGGCGGCGTCATCAGGATCGGCGAGACGGACGGCGTTCCCTCGGCGTTCCTGCGGTTCGGCGTGCAGCAGGGCGTCTTCGAGGAGCACGGCATCGAGCTGCGGATCGACGCCTCGGCCGGCGGCGCGGCGGCGATACCCGCGCTGGTCGGCGGCAACCTGGACATCGCGGGGTCCAACGTCGTCAGCGGCCTGCTGGCGGCGGAGCGCGGCCTGCCGCTGCGGATGATCGCGCCCGGTACCTTCGCCACCGACGACCCGACGGCCGACTTCTCGGCGGTGCTGGCCGCCGAGGGGTCGGGCATCGAGGCGGCGGATGACCTGGCCGGCGCCTCCATCGCGGTGAACACGCTGGAGAACATCGGCGACATCACCATCGAGGCGGCGCTTGAGGAGCGCGGCGTCGACACCTCGGGGGTCGAGTTCGTCGAGCTGGGCTTCCCCGACATGCTGCCGGCGCTGGCCAACGGGCAGATCGACGCGGCCTGGGTCATCGAGCCGTTCCTGACGATGGGCGTCAACGACGGGCTGACGCCCGTGCTGTGGCCCTATGTCGAGTCCATGGAGGGCCTTCAGATCGGCTCCTACCTCACCACCCAGGACTTCGCGGAGCGCGACCCCGAGGCGGTGGCCGCCTTCCAGGCCGCGATCGCCGACACCGCCGAGCTGGTCACCGAGGACCCGGACGCGTTCCGGCAGGCCCTCCCCGAGATCGAGGAGCTCGAACCGGCCATCGCCGACGCCATGATCCTGCCGGGCTTCCACAGCGAGGTGGACGTGGCCTCGCTGGAGTTCCTGGCGGACCGGATGGTGAGGAGCGGATTCGTCGATGACGAGATCGACCTCGACGCCCTCCTCGGCCGCTGAGCGGGCGCGGACTTCACCATGACCGAGACGACGACCGAGACGACGACCGAGACGACCGAGACGACCGTGGTGCGCGAGGCGCCCGAGGACGCGCTGCTCGTGGTGGTCGACGTGCAGAACGACTTCTGTCATCCGGCGGGCACCATGGCCGCCGCCGGCCGGGACCTGACCGCCGTACACCGGGCCGTCGACCGGATCGAGGTGCTGGTCGACGCGGCCCGCGGGGCCGACGTCCCCGTGGTCTTCGTCCGCACCGAGCACGGCCCCGGTCTCGACTCGGCCGCCTGGCGGCACCGCCTCGCCCCCGGCATCGGCCCCGGGTTCGAGCCGGCCGGGCCGAACTGTCGGCGCGGGGGCTGGGGCGCCGAGTTCTACCGGGTGGCGCCACGGCCGGGCGAGTGGGTCGCGGTCAAGCACCGCTACAGCGCGTTCACCGGGCCCGGCTTCGTGGAGCGCCTCGCGGGCCACGGGCGGCGTTCGCTGCTGTTCTGCGGCGTCACCACGGACGTGTGCGTGGAGAGTTCGCTGCGCTCGGCGGTCGACCACGACTATCTGGCGACGCTGGTCGAGGACGCGTGTGCCGCCTACACCGAGGCGGAGCACGCGGCCTCGGTCGCGGTCGTCGAGCGGAGCTTCGGAAGGGCCGTCGCCACCGACGCGCTGGTCGGCCGGTGGCGGAGAAGAAGCTGAAGACATTGGAGAGAAGGGGTGAATCGTGATGGCTGAGCCGAGTGCCACCCACCATCCGTACCCGGTCGAGGGAAGCGGGCGCCGCCCATGACCACGACCGTCGCAGATCCGGCGCCGGCCCGCCCGACGGGCGCCGTCCGGCGCGGGCGCCCCGCGCGTCCGCCGCACCGAGGGCTGCTCGGACTCGGCGGCGTGGCCACCCTGGCCGCCGTCGTCGAGCTGCTGCCCCGCGTGGGCCTGGTCAACTCCCGTTTCATGCCGCCGTTCTCGGAGATGGTGTCCGCGCTGTCCGACCGGGTGGGCACCGCCGACTTCTGGCGGGCGCTCGGCGAGACCCTGACCACCTGGGGCATCGGCCTTTCGATCGCCGTGCTGGCCGGCACCCTGCTGGGCATGGTGATCGGCTCGGTCGGGTGGCTGCGGGAGACCACCGCCTCCCTGATCGAGTTCCTGCGTCCGATCCCCTCGGTCGCGCTGATCCCGCTGGCCGTGCTGCTGTACGGCACCGGCCGGGAGGCCACCCTGCTGCTGGTGATCTACGCCAGCTTCTGGCAGGTGCTGCTCCAGGTGCTGGCCGGGGTCAGGGACATCGACCCCGTCGCCAGGGACACCGCCAGGTCCTACCGGTTCCGGCGGCTCACCACGGCCACCCGGCTGGCGTGGCCGACCACGCTGCCGTACGCGGTGGTCGGCTTCCGGCTGGCCGCGAGCGTGGCGCTGATCCTCACCGTGACCGGCGAGTTGATCATCGGCACGGACGGCATCGGCCGGCTGATCGCCGTGGCGCAGACCTCGGGCGCGGTGGCCTCCATGTACGCCCTGATCATCGTCACCGGCCTGTTGGGCGTCGCCGTCAACCTCCTGGCGCGCCTGGTGGAACGCCGTCTGCTGCGTTGGCACCCCTCCGTGCGACAGGAGTCCGCCTCATGACCGCCGTCATACCCACGCGTTCCGCCAGGTCGGCCACGCGCCGTCGGCGGGGCGCCGGCCGGGGCGCGCTGGCCCTGGGCCGTTCGCTGCTCGTCACCCTGGGCCTGCCGGCGGTGGTGGTCGCCGTGTGGTGGGTGGTGTCGGAGGACTTCAACAGCTTCTACTTCCCGCCGCTGCGCGAGATCCTGGAGGTGTTCGGACCCACCTGGTTCGAGGGCCGGATCACCAGCGAGCTGCTGCCCTCGCTCGGGCGGCTGAGCGCCGGCTACGCGCTGGCCCTGGTGCTCGGGATCGCCCTCGGCGTGCCGATCGGATCGTCGGCGCGGCTGCGGGCGTTCGTCGAGCCGGTGTTGGAGTTCTTCCGCGCCATCCCGCCGCCGGTGATGGTGCCCGTCCTGATGCTGTTCTTCGGCATCGGCACCACGATGAAGATCGTGGTGATCGCCACCGGGGCGCTGTGGCCGATCCTGCTCAACACGGTGGAGGGTGTGCGCGGCATCGACCCGCTGCTGCGGGACACCGCCCGCACGTACCGGCTGCGCCCGGTGACCCGGCTGCGGACCGTGATCCTGCGGGGCGCCAGCCCGCAGATCTTCACCGGAGCCCGCCAGGCGCTGTCCATCGCGATCATCCTGATGGTGATCTCCGAGATGTTCGCCGCCAACAACGGGCTCGGCTTCACCATCATCCAGTTCCAGCGCAGCTTCTCCCTGCCGCAGATGTGGACGGGAATCCTGCTGCTCGGACTGGTCGGTGTCCTGCTGTCCCTGCTCTTCCGTGCCGTCGAACGCGTCGTTCTGGCCTGGTACCGGGGACAGCGCCAGTCGCAACGAGGAGGTTCCTGATGACCGTCGACACCCCACGCACCGACCGTCCCCCCGTCCGCGCCGACCTGTTGCGGGTGTCGGGCCTGAACAAGGTGTACGAGTCCTCCGCCGGCTCGACCGAGGCGATCCGCGATCTCACCTTCTCCGTCAGCGACGGCGAGATGGTGTGCATCGTCGGCCCCTCGGGGGCGGGCAAGACCACCCTGCTGCGCTGTATCGCCGGACTGCTGCCCCCGACGCGGGGCGACGTCGCGCTGGAGGACACGGCCATCTCGGGCCCGCCCGAGGGCATGGCCGTCGTCTTCCAGGACTACGCCCGCAGCCTGTTCCCCTGGCTGACGGTGGCCGGGAACGTCGATCTGCCGCTGCGGGAGAAGGGCTTGGGCAAGGCGGAGCGGCGCCGCCTGGTCGACGAGTCCCTTGAGGCCGTCGGCCTGGCCGACGTGCCGAACTCCTACCCGTGGCAGCTGTCCGGCGGGATGCAGCAGCGCGTCGCCATCGCCCGCGCGGTGGCCTACGAGCCGGACATCCTGCTGATGGACGAGCCGTTCGCCGCCGTCGACGCCCAGACCAGGGCCGATCTGGAGGATCTGGTCCGGCAGCTGTGGCACCGGCTGGGGATCACGCTGCTGTTCGTCACCCATGACATCGACGAGGCCATCTATCTGGGCCAGCGGGTGCTGGTCCTCTCCGGACGGCCCACCGTGATCATGGAGGACGTCACCGTCGATCTGCCGAACGAGCGCGAGCAGTTGGGCACCCGCAACCTGCCGAGGTTCGCCGAACTGCGCACCCATGTCCATGAACTGGTGCAGAAGGCCAAGCGGGGCCACCGCCCCGACGAGCCGAACGACCTGACGAAGGGAGCGACCCGATGACCGTCGACGAACCACCCGCGGGACACGGTTCGGTCGCCAATGCCATGACAGCGGGCGACAGTCCTGAACTCGACCAGCTCTACCGGGACTTCGCCTCGGCGAACCTGGTTCCGCTGTGGACCCAGCTCGGCGATCTGATGCCGATGCACCCCGCGCCCAGGGCCGAGGCCCATGTGTGGCGCTGGAACGCGCTGTACCCGCTGGCCAGGCGGGCCGGCGATCTGGTGCCGGTCGGCCGGGGCGGGGAACGCCGCGCGATCGCGCTGGCCAACCCCGGGCTCGCCCCCAGCGCCTACGCCACCCCCACCCTCTGGGCCGCCATCCAGTACCTCGGCGCGCGCGAGACCGCGCCCGAACACCGGCACTCCCAGAACGCGTTCCGCTTCGTGGTGGAGGGCGAGGGCGTGTGGACGGTCGTCGACGGGGACCCCGTCCGGATGAGCCGGGGCGACTTCCTGCTCACCCCCGGCTGGCACTTCCACGGCCACCACAACGAGACCGACCAGCCGATGGCATGGCTCGACGGCCTGGACATCCCCTTCTCCCACTACACCGACGTCGGCTTCTTCGAGTTCGGCTCGGACCGGGTCACCGACTACGCCACGCCCAACTTCTCCCGTGGCGAACGCCTCTGGTGCCACCCCGGGTTGCGTCCGCTCTCCGGCCTCAGGAACACCGTCTCCTCGCCCATCGGCGCCTACCGCTGGGAGCACACGGACCGGGCGTTGAACGAGCAGCTGCTGCTTGAGGAGGAGGGGCAGCCGGCCACCGTGGAGCAGGGCCACGCCGCGGTCCGGTATGTCAACCCGACCACCGGTGGCGATGTGATGCCCACCATCAGGGCCGAGTTCCACCGGCTGCGCCCGGGAGTCGCGACCGCCACCCGCCGGGAGGTCGGCTCCAGCGTCTTCCAGGTGTTCGACGGCAGGGGCCGCGTCCTGCTGGACGGCACCCCGCACGATCTCGGCACCGGCGACCTGTTCGTGGTGCCGTCCTGGGTCCCGTTCTCGCTCCAGGCCGAGACCGGCTTCGACCTGTTCCGCTTCTCCGACGCTCCGATCATGGAGCGCCTGCACTTCGCCCGCACCCATATCGAGGGAGACGACCGATGAGGTTGGCCACCATCCGACTGCCGCAGGGCGGCACCGCAGCGGCCCGCGTGACCGGGGACACCGCGACCGAGCTCGGGTACCCGGACGTCGGCGCCCTGCTGGCGGCCGGCGGCCTCGCGTCCGCCCGCACCGCCGACGGGCCCGTCCACGCCTGGGCCGATGTCCCGCTGGCACCCGTGGTGCCCCGGCCGGGGAAGATCCTCTGCGTCGGGCTCAACTACCGCACGCACATCCTGGAGATGGGCCGGGAGCTGCCCACCGCCCCCACCGTCTTCAGCAAGTACCCGGAGGCGCTGGTCGGCCCGCGCGACCCGGTCGTCATCCCGCCGGAGTCCCAGCAGGTGGACTGGGAGGGCGAGTTGGCCGTGGTGGTCGGCGAGACGGTGCGGCGCGCCGACGCGGCGACGGCCCAGGCCGCCATCGCCGGCTACGCGGTCCTCAACGACGTGACCATGCGGGACTGGCAGTACCGCACGCTCCAGTGGCTGCCGGGCAAGTCCTTCGAGTCGAGCACCCCGTTCGGCCCGGTGCTGGTCACCCCCGACGAGTTCGCCCTCGGCGGCGCGCTGGTGACCGCCGTCGACGGCGTGGAGGTGCAGCGCACCACCACGGACGATCTGGTGTTCGGCCCCGCCGAGCTGATCTCCTACCTGTCGACCGTGATGACGCTGCGCCCCGGCGACGTGATCGCCACCGGCACCCCTGGCGGTGTGGGCCACGCCCGCAAGCCGGCCCGCTATCTGACGCCGGGGCAGATCCTCACCACCACGGTCGAGGGGATCGGCACCCTCACCAACCGGGTGGTGGCCGAGGCCCTCCCCCTCGACGCCACGGCCGAACCCGTGGTGTCCCGGACATGACGGGCGGCGATCTGGCCGAGGCCCGCGCCGCGCTGCGGGCCAGGCAGGGCGCGGGCGCCCGCTACGACGCGCCGAACGCGCCGGCCACGGAGCTGGCCTGGGCCAGGGCCGGCACGGCGTTCTTCGCCCGCGCGCTTGACGGGCTGACCGACCGGGATCTGGCGGGCCCCAGCCGGCTGCCGGGGTGGAGCCGCGCCGCGCTGGTGGCCCATGTCGGATACAACGCGCGCGCCCTGACCCGGCTCTGCGAGTGGAGCAGGACGGGCGTCGAGCGGCCGATGTACGCCTCGGCCGACCAGCGGGCCCGGGAGATCGCGCTCGGCGCCTCGCTCCCGGCGCGGGCGCTGCGCTCCCTGTTCGCGCACTCCGAGACGCATCTCGACGTGGAGTGGCGGGATCTGCCGGACGCGGCCTGGGACGCGGAGGTGGTGACGGCCCAGGGCCGTACCGTTCCGGCGCGGGAGACGGCGTGGATGCGGACCCGTGAGGTGTGGGTGCACGCCGTGGACCTGGGCGGCGGCGCCCGGTTCGCCGATCTGCCGCCCGACCTGCTGGACCGGCTGGCGGACGATGTGCTGGCCGCCTGGCGGCGGCGCGGCGAGGCGG
The DNA here is from genome assembly GCF_020740535.1 of Streptomyces profundus. Lineage (NCBI taxonomy): Bacteria > Bacillati > Actinomycetota > Actinomycetes > Kitasatosporales > Streptomycetaceae > Streptomyces > Streptomyces profundus. The sequence continues at coordinate 7,210,019 of NZ_CP082362.1, read as the reverse complement.
CGCCGCCGGCCCTGGTGCCGACCGACCGGGCGGCCCGGCCCGGGGGCGACGGGGGCGTGGGCCCCGCGGTCAGCGGCCGGATGAGCGATCTGGTCCGGTGGCTGACCGGACGGGGTGCCAGGCGGCTCGACGTGGCGGGGCCGCTCCCGGACCTGCCCCGCTGGCTGTAGGCGGGGGCCTGGTCTAGAGGGCCGCGGTCAGCTCCCTGGCCGCCTCGCGGCCGGCGCGGTTGGCGCCGACGGTGGACTGGGAGGGACCGAAGCCGATCAGATGGACGCGCGGCTCGGCCGCGACCCGGGTGCCGCGCATCGCGATGCCGCCGCGCGCGTTGCGCAGCCCCAGCGGGTCCAGGTGCCGCAGTGCGGCCTTGAAGCCGGTGGCCCACAGGATGGCGTCGAGCGCGGTGAACGAGCCGTCGGCCTCGCGGACGCCGAGGGGTTCGATCGAGGTGAACATGGGGCGCCGCCGCAGGGCGCCCCGCTCCTTGGCCGCGACGGCGTAGGACGTCCAGCCCAGGCCCGTGTAGGAGACGACGCTGCCGGTGGGGTTGCCCGCCGCCACGTCGGCGCTGACCCGTTCGATGGTCCGCCTGCCCTCCTCCTCGGGGCGGAAGTCGCCGTCGAGGAAGACCGGTTCGCGGCGGGTGTACCAGAGGGTGGTGGCCACCCGGGAGATCTCCTCCAGCTGCTGGACGGCGGAGATCCCGCCGCCCACCACCGCGACGCGCCGCCCGGCCAACTCGTCGGCCGACACGTAGTCGCGGGTGTGCAACTGCCGGCCCTCGAAGGTCTCCTGGCCCGGGTAGTAGGGGCGCACCGGGTTGGTCCAGGTGCCGGTGGCGTTGACGATCGCCCCGGCGCGCCAGCGTCCCGTGGAGGAGGCGACCAGCAGCTCGCCGTGCGGGTCGGCGTCGGCGCGGGTGACGGCGGTGACCGTGACGGGGCGGAGGATCGGCAGCCCGGCGGTGCGCTCGAAGTCCTCGAAGTAGCGGGGCACGGCGGCGCGGCTCGCCTCGTCGGGGTCGATCGGCGGCTGGGGGAAGCTCGGCAGGTCGAAGATCCCGTTGACCGTCGCCATCCGCAGCGACTCCCAGCGGTGCCGCCAGGCGCCGCCGGCGCCGCCCTCCGCGTCCAGCATCACGAAGGTGCGGGCCGCCCCCGGGTCGGTCAGGGCGCTGGCGAAGCCACGTCGCCTCAGGTGGTATCCGGCCGAGAGGCCGGCCTGGCCGGCGCCGATGACCAGCACGGTGGCGCGGCGCTCAGCGGTGGTGGGCACGGCGGTCAGCCGAACTGGACCGACCGCTTGGCCAGTCCCATCCAGAAGCCGTCGATGACGCTGCGTTGGGTGGTCAGTTCGCCCGCGGCTTCGGCCGCGCCCATCGTGACGAAGAGCGGCGCGAAGTGTTCGGTGCGCGGGTGCGCCAGCGTCCCCGAGGGGGACGCGTGGGCGAAGTCGAGCAGCGCGTCGGCGTCTCCGGCGTCGAGCGCGCGGCGCCCCCAGTCGTCGAAGTCGGCGGACCAGGAGGGGATGCCGCCCTCCTTGAGCGCGGCGAGGTTGTGGGTGAAGAAGCCGGAGCCGATGATCAGGACGCCCTGGTCGCGCAGCGGCGCGAGGCGGCGGCCGACGTCCATCAGCCGTTCCGGGTCGAGGGTGGGCAGGGAGATCTGGAGGACCGGCACATCGGCCTCCGGGTACATCTCCACCAGCGGGACGTAGGCCCCGTGGTCGAGCCCCCGCTCCGGCACGTCCTGTACCGGCATCCCGGGGGAACGGAGCAACTTCCGGATGTCGGCTGCCAGTTCGGGGGCACCGGGCGGGGCGTAGCGCACCTGGTAGTAGCGTTCGGGGAAGCCCCAGAAGTCGTAGACCAGCGGCGTCGGGCGGGTGGCGCCCAGGGCCAGCGGAGCCTCCTCCCAGTGCGCGGAGACCATCAGGATCGCCGTGGGCCTGGCCAGCGCCCCTGACCAGGCGGCGAGCTGGTCCGGCCAGAGCGCGTCGTCCGCCAGCGGCGGAGCGCCGTGGGAAAGGTAGAGCGCGGGCATCCGTCCCGGGTGAGGTGCGAGCGACACGGGAACCTCTCCTAACGCCTCGACTGAATCCTCGGAACATCCTGGAACACCCTTGAATGTTCTTGAATGTTCAACCACTTCCGTGTCCCAGCCTACCTCCCGGCCGGAGCGTACGGGACCGCGGGCGGTCGGCGGTCAGAGGTCGGCGGCCAGGCGGGTCAGGGTGTGGGCGATCGGCTCCGCGCGCGCCTGGCGGTGGCCGGTGCCCGCCCACAGATGGATCAGGTCGGTGTCGCCCGCCCCGGCGGCGGCCCGGCGCAGCGGGGCGGTGAGGTGGTGCAGGGCGGGATAGCCGAGCGGCGCGGCCTGGCCGTAGCGCTCGGTGAAGCGGTTGCGCAGGGCGCGGGCCGGGCGGCCGGTGAAGGCGCGGGTGAGCACGGTCCCGGTGAACGCCGGGTCGGCGAGCGCGGCCCGGTGGGGCGCCGAGGCGCCGCTCTCGTCGGTGCGCAGCAGCACGGTGCCGACCGCCGCCGCCTCGGCTCCGGCGCGGAGCGCGGTGGCGACGTCGGCCGGGGTGGCAAGACCGCCGGTGGCGATCAGCGGGAGCGGCGTCGCCCGGCGGACGGCGGCGAGGAGATCGGGCAACGGTGTCCCGGCGAGGGGCCGCCCGGGGGTGAGGGTGGCGGAGTGACCGCCGGCGGCGGTGGCCTGGACGACGAGGCCCTCGACGCCGACCTCGGCGGCGGCGCGGGCCTCGGCGGGCGAGGTGACCGTCTGGAGCACGGTGCTGCCGGCCGCCCGCAGCGCCGCCACCACGCCGGGCTCGGGCAGGCCGAAGGTGAAGGAGACGACCGGCACCGGATCGGCGCGCAGCAGCTCGATCTTGGCGGCCCAGTGGTCGTCGTCCTCGTTGACCGGCGACGGGGTGAGGCTCACCCCGTGGCGCCGCGCCTCGGGGCGCAGCAGCTCGGCGTAGGCCCGGTACGCGTCCTCGGGGACGGGCACCGGGTTGGGCGCGAAGAGGTTGACGCCGAACGGGAGCCCCGCCGGGCGGACGGCGGCGAGCTGGGCGGCGAGGTCGTCCGGGGTCCGGTAGCCGGCGGCGAGGAAGCCGAGGCCACCGGCGCGGGCGGTGGCCAGGACGAGGTCCGGGGTGCTGGGGCCGCCCGCCATCGGGGCGGCGACCAACGGCAGGGTGCGGCCGAGGTGGTGGAGGAGGGGCATGGCGGCGGCTCCTGGGTGGCGCATGGCGGTCGTCGTGGTGCGAGTGTGCCGGATCGGCCGACGCCCGGGACGCACAGGGGGTCGGCCCGTTCAGCCGCCGCGCAGCACCCGGGACAGGCCGAGGGCCGCGGTGCGCACCGCCGGGGCGAGCTGGGCCGGGCGGAAACGGGCCCTGGGAACGGCGACCGAGAGGGCGGCGACGGCGCCGCCCGAGCCGAAGACCGGGGCGGCTATGCAGCTGACGCCGAGCGCCGCCTCCTGCTCCTCGTAGGCCAGGCCGGCGGCCTGGGCCTGCTCGACCGCGGTGCGCAGCCGGACCGGGTCGGTGATCGAGTGGGGCGTCAGCCCCGGCAGCGGCGCGGCGAACACCTCTTCGGCCAACTCGGCGCTGGAGAAGGCGAGTAGCGCCTTGCCCACGCCCGTGCAGGTCAGCGGGAGGCTGCCGCCGATCCGGGACGGCAGGGGCAGCACGTCATGCCCGTGGATGCGTTCCACGTACACCACCTCGTGGCCCTCCCGCACGCCGAGGTGCACCGTCTCCCTGGTGGCCTCGAACAGGTCCTGGAGGAACGGCAGCGCGGCCTCCCGCAGCGCGCGGCGCCGTGGCACACGGGCGCCCAACTCGAAGAGCTTGCCGCCGAGTTGGTAGTGGGTGCCGGAACGCTCCAACCAGCCGATGGCCATCAGGTCGGCGGCCAGCCGATGGACCGTCGCCTTGGGCAGCCCCGTGCGGTTGGCGAGTTCCGTCAGACGAAACGGCCCCCCGGTCGGCAGAAAGCATTCCAGCAGGAAAGCTGACTTCTCCAGCATGCTGCTGCGCTCTTCGTTCCGTGTCACGGAACGAAGCTTGCCCGACCTCGGAGGCCACGTCTATACCGGGGGCATCGTCCGTCCCAGCGGAAGGAACGCCTCCATGTCCCACCCCCCGACGCCGCCGCCCGTGGCGCCAGCCCCCGAGGACGGAGGGGACCCGGCCGTGGCGCGGGCCGCCGACCTCCTCGCCGAGGCGGCCCGCAGCGGCGTCCCCTGCCCTCCCGTGCGCACGCTTCTCGCGGGTGGCGACGCCGAGACCGCGTATGCCGTGCAACGTCTGGGCACCGCCCGTGGGCTCGCCGCCGGGCGGCGGATCGTCGGGCGCAAGATCGGGCTCACCTCCCCCGCCGTCCAGCGGCAACTCGGCGTCGATCAGCCGGACTTCGGCGCCCTGTTCGCCGATATGGCGGTGCCGGACGGCGGGCTGGTCCCGGCCGGCCGGCTGCTCCAGCCCAAGGTGGAGGCCGAGGTCGCCCTGGTGCTCGGCCGGGATCTGCCGCACGCCGCGTGCACGGTCGCGGATGTGCTGCGGGCCGTCGACTTCGCCCTGCCGGCGCTGGAGATCGTCGACAGCCGGATCGCCGGCTGGGACATCACCTTCGCCGACACCGTCGCCGACAACGCCTCCAGCGGACTGTTCGTGCTGGGCGGCACCCCCGTCCCGCTGACCGGCCTCGATCTGCGCGGGGTGCGGATGACGCTGACCCGGGGCGGCGCCGAGGTCTCCACCGGGAGCGGCGCCGACTGCCTGGGCAGCCCGCTCAACTCCGCCGCCTGGCTGGCGTCCGTGCTGTCCGGGGCGGGTGACGCGCTGCGTGCCGGCGACATCGTGCTCACCGGCGCCCTGGGGCCGATGGTCCCCGCAGCGCCGGGCGACTCCTTCGAGGCGCGGATCTCCTCGCTCGGCGCGGTCCGGGTCTCGTTCGGCGCCCAAGGGTCCGGCGTCGGGGAGTCCGGCGCTGAGGGGGGCCGGCGATGAGCGCCCACTCCCCCGCCGCGCGCACCGGGGTCGCGGTCATCGGATCGGGGAACATCGGCACCGATCTGATGATCAAGGTGCTGCGGCTCTCCGAGACCCTGGAGATGGTGGCGATGGCCGGCATCGACCCGGACTCCGACGGCCTCGCCCGCGCCCGGCGTCTGAAGGTCGCCACCACGCACGACGGCGTCGAAGGACTGGTCGCCCTGGACGAGTTCGCCGATGTGCGGCTGGTCTTCGACGCGACGTCCGCCGGCGCCCACCGGCACCACGACGAGGTACTGCGGAACCACGGCAGGACGGTGGTGGACCTGACCCCGGCCGCGCTCGGCCCCTATCTGGTGCCCCCGGTCAACGGGGACGCCCATCTCGACGCGCCCAACGTCAACATGGTCACCTGCGGTGGGCAGGCCACCATCCCCGTCGTGGCCGCCGTCTCGGCCGTCACCCCCGTGCACTACGCCGAGATCGTGGCCTCCATCGCCTCCCGCTCGGCCGGCCCTGGCACCCGGGCGAACATCGACGAGTTCACCGAGACCACAGCCGCCGCCATCGAGCGGGTGGGCGGCGCGGCGCGCGGCAAGGCGGTGATCGTCCTCAACCCGGCCGAACCACCGCTGATCATGCGTGACACCGTGCACTGCCTGGTCTCCGACGCCGACCGGGAGGCCGTCGGCGCCTCGGTGGCGGCGATGGTGGCGCGGGTCCGCGGCTATGTGCCCGGCTACCGGCTCAAGCAGGACGTGCAGTTCGAGTCCGTGGCCCCCGACGACCCGCTGCGCGGGCTGCTGCCAGCGGCCGGCGGCGACGCCACCAAGGTCTCGGTCTTCCTGGAGGTGGAGGGCGCCGCCCACTACCTGCCGGCGTACGCCGGGAACCTCGACATCATGACCTCGGCCGCGCTGCGCACCGCCGAGCGCATGGCCACGCACGCCAACTCCCGTGAGGCGGACCCCCGATGACCGACGAAGGGACCCCCAGGACGGCCGGGCCCGCGCTCTATGTCCAGGACGTCACCCTGCGGGACGGCATGCACGCCCTGCGGCACCGCTACACCACGGGGCAGGCGCGGACCATCGCCGCCGCCCTGGACGGCGCCGGTGTCGCGGCCATCGAGATCGCCCACGGCGACGGCCTCTCGGGCTCCAGCATCACCTACGGGGTGGGCGCCCACACCGACTGGGAGTGGATCGAGGCGGTCGTCGGCGCGACCCACCGCGCCGTTCCCACCACGCTGCTGCTGCCCGGCATCGGCACGGTCGGCGATCTCAGGCGGGCCCACGCGCTCGGCATCCGCTCGGTGCGGGTGGCCACCCACTGCACCGAGGCCGATGTCTCGGCCCAGCACATCGCCGCGGCCCGCGAGTTGGGCATGGACGTGGCGGGGTTCCTGATGATGTCGCACCTGGCCGAACCGGCCGAACTGGCCCGGCAGGCCAAGCTGATGGAGTCCTACGGCGCGGCCTGCGTCTATGTGACGGACTCCGGCGGCCGGCTCACCATGGACGGCGTCCGCGACCGGCTGCGCGCCTACCGCGACGTGCTCGACCCGGCGACCGAGTTGGGCATCCACGCCCACCACAACCTGGGCCTGGGCGTGGCGAACACCGTGGTCGCCGTGGAGACGGGGGTCACCCGGGTCGACGCCTCGCTGGCGGGCCAGGGCGCCGGGGCGGGGAACTGCCCGCTGGAGGCGTTCGTCGCGACCGCCGACCTGATGGGCTGGGACCACGGCTGTGAGCTGTTCCCGCTGATGGACGCGGCGGACGACCTGGTGCGGCCCCTCCAGGACCGGGAGGTGCGGGTGGACCGGGAGACCCTCACCCTCGGCTACGCGGGCGTCTACTCCAGCTTTCTGCGGCACGCGGAGGCCGCCGCCGCCCGGTACGGCCTGGACACCAGGTCGATCCTGGTCGAGGTCGGCCGACGGGGCCTCGTCGGCGGCCAGGAGGACATGATCACCGACATCGCCCTTGACCTGGCGGCGCGTTGGGCCGATAGTCGTTCCACCCCATCGCTATGAATGTATTGATTACAGTGATTTCCTGTTCCATACTCTCGATAGCCGGAAGGACATCCCCGCATGAGTGAGTGGACCATCGAGAGCACCGTCGACGAGCTGCTGCGCCGAGAGCGGGAGCGCACGGACGGCGGCCGGATCACCGACCGGTGGCCGGGACTTGACCTGGAGACGGCCTATCGGGCCCAGGACGCGCTGCTCGCCCGCAAGCAGCGGGCCGGGGAGCGGGTGGTCGGCGTCAAGCTGGGGCTCACCTCCGAGGCCAAGCAGCGCCGGATGGGCATCGACTCCCCGCTCACCGGGTGGCTCACCGACGCGATGGTGCTGCCGGTCGGCGAACCGGTCAGGATGGACGAGATGATCCACCCCCGGGTGGAGCCGGAGATCGTCTTCACCATGGGCCGCCGGCTGGCCGGCCCCGAGGTGACGGTGGAGCAGGCGCTGGACGCGGTGGCCACGGTGCACGCCGGGTTCGAGGTCATCGACAGCCGCTACCGGGACTTCAGCTTCGCCCTGCCGGATGTCGTCGCCGACAACGCCTCGTCCTGCCGCTTCACCGTCTCCGCCGAGTCCTTCGCCCCCGACGGGCTCGATCTGGTCGGCGAGATCTGCCAACTCTCCGTCGACGGCGACCTGGTGGACACCGCGACGGGCTCGGCCGTCCAGGGCCATCCCGCCCAGGCGCTCGCCCTCGCCGCCAACGACCTGGCCCGCCGGGGGCTGGCCATCGAGGCGGGGTGGACCGTGCTCACCGGCGGACTCACCGACGCCGTATTCGTCGAACCCGGCCGGACGATCTCCGCCGCGTTCACCACGTTGGGCAGCCTGGCGCTGACCGGGAAGCGCTGAGGACACCCCTCCGAGGCCGCCTCCCCGACCCACGTTCCCCGCCTACCTCGGGGCCGCCCCGCCGGCCCCGCCCACGGTCCGCTCCGCGTCTCGGCGCCGCGGCCTGGTTCCCGCCTCGGGCGCGTCGTCGCGTCCACTGGCGGCCCGCACCATCCATCGCCGTCGCCCCAGGGCGGTCATCAGCAGCGTCTTTCCCGGAACATGGAGTGTCTGGCATGCCGTTTTCCTGTCGCCCCAAAGGACTCGCCGCGGTCGCGGCCACCGCCGCCCTCGCCCTCACCTCGCTGACCGCCTGCGGCTCGGACGGAGGCGGCACCGACTCCGGCTCCGGCTCGGGTCCGGACGAGATCACCCTCGGAGTGATCCCGATCATCGACATCGCCCCGATCAGACTCGGCATCGAGCAGGGCTTCTTCGCCGATCGCGATCTGGACCTCACCCTCCAGGAGTCGCAGGGCGGCGCGGCGATCGTGCCGGCCGTGATCAGCGGGGACTACCAGTTCGGATACTCCAACCTCGTCAGCCTGCTGATCGCCAAGAGCGAGAACGTGCCGGTGGAACTGATCTCCGTCGGCGCCCGCGCCTCCGACGACCCGATGGACGACGGCTCCGGCCAACTGATGACGACCGACCCCGGCATCACCGAGGTCGACGACCTGCGCGGTACGACGATCGCCGTGAACACGCTGCTCGGCATCAACGAGGTGGCCGTGCGCTCCACCCTGGAGGCCGGCGGCCTGGAGCGCGACGACGTCACCCTGGTCGAGGTGCCCATCCCCAACATGCCGGCGGCGCTGGCCTCGGGCGATGTGGACGCGGCCATGATGAGCGAGCCGTTCATCACCGTCACCGAGGAGCAGGGCGGCCACGCGCTGCCCGTCAGCTACGCCGCCATGGGCGACCAGCTGCCGTTCGCCGGATGGTTCGCCTCCGAGTCCTACGCGGCCCAGAACCCCGAGGTCGTCGAGCGTTTCCAGGCGGCCCTTGAGGAGTCCCTGCGCTACGCCGAGGAGCACCCCGACGAGGCGCGGGCCGCGCTCAACACCTATCTGGACCTGGAGGACGGCATCAGCGAGGCGGTCACGCTGCCGGGTTGGGACCCGACGACCGACCGGGACGAGATCGAGCGGCTGGCCCGACTCAGCGTCGACGCCGGCCTGATCGAGAACCTGGACCCGCTGGATCGCCTGCTCGGCGACTGAGCGTCCGCCCCCGAGAGACAGGCCCGAGCCCGACCCGTCGGAGATGATGTGAGTACTCAGCAACGCAGCGGCGCCGGGCGGCCGGCCGCGCCGCCGCCCGTGGCGGCCCGGCCGCCCGACCCCCCGGCCGCCCCCGCCGCAGAACCGGCCGTGCCCCGCGCCGGGGGCCTTCGCTCGTGGCTCGGGTCGCTGCCCGACGCGGTCTTCGGCGTGCTGGGCGTCCTCCTGTTCGCCGGCCTGCTGGAGGCGCTGCCGCGCGTCGGCGTGGTCTCCGCCGACTATCTGCCGCCGTTCAGCGACATGATCGGCGCGCTCGCCGAGGAGGCGGGGGAGAGCGCCTTCTGGACCGCGCTCCTGGACACCCTGCGGGGCTGGGCCTACGGGCTGGCCATCGCCTCCGCGCTCGGGGTGCTCCTGGGGCTGCTGATCGGGAGCTTCGACCTGCTGCGCAGGATCACCGCCTCCACCATCGAGTTCCTGCGGCCGATCCCCTCGGTCGCGCTGATCCCGCTGGCCGTCCTGGTCTACGGCACCGGGCTTGAGTCGACACTGCTGCTGGTGGTCTACGCCGCCCTCTGGCCGGTGCTGCTCCAGACCCTCGCCGGGGTGCGGGACGTCGATCCGGTGGCCAGGGACACGGCGGCCAGCTACGGGTTCACCCCCTGGGCGCGGCTGCGGTACGTGGTGTGGCCGACCGCCCTCCCCTACCTCATGACGGGCCTGCGGCTGTCCGCCTCGGTGGCGCTGATCCTGGCCGTCAGCTCGGAACTGATCATCGGCAGCCCGGGGTTGGGCAGCGAGATCGCCCGCGCCCAGTCGAGCAACGCGGTCGCCAGGATGTACGCCCTGGTCCTGGTGACGGGCGCGCTGGGGGTCTGCGTCAACGTGCTGGCGCGCGTCCTGGAGCGGCGCGTCCTGTCCTGGCACACCTCGGTGCGGACGGAGGCCGCGACATGAGAGCGCTGCGCGGCGGCGCCAAGGCGCTGCTCTTCCAACTCGGGCTGCCGGCGGTGCTGATCGGGCTGTGGTGGCTGCTCGCGGCCCGCAGCACCAACTTCTACTACCCGACGCTGGACGAGATCCTGTCGGCGTTCCGCGAGACCTGGTTCTCCGACCGGTTCGTGGACGACATCCTGCCCAGCCTGGGCCGTCTGCTGGCCGGCTATCTGGGCGCGGTGGTCATCGGTGTGGGGCTCGGTGTGCTGCTGGGCTCCCGGCGTCGACTGCGGGCCCTGCTGGAACCGGTGTTGGAGTTCTTCCGCGCCGTTCCGCCGCCGGTGTTGATCCCGGTGCTGATGCTGTTCAGCGGCATCGGCGACACCATGAAGATCGTGGTGATCATCACCGGAGCCGTCTGGCCGGTGCTGCTCAACACGGTGGAGGGGGTCCGGGCGATCGACGACGTGCTCGCCGACACCGCCCGCTGCTACGGGCTCGCGGGGCCGGCGAGGCTGCGACGGCTGGTGCTGCCCGCGGCCAGCCCGCAGATCGTGGCGGGCATGCGGCAGGCGCTGTCGATCTCGATCATCCTGATGGTGATCGGCGAGATGTTCGCCAGCTCCAGCGGACTCGGGTTCGCCATCGTCCAGTTCCAGCGGAGTTTCGCCATCCCCGAGATGTGGAGCGGGATCCTCCTGCTCGGCCTGCTGGGGTTCGGCCTCTCCCTGCTCTTCGGCCTTTTCGAGTCCCGCGTCCTGCGGTGGCACCGCGGCCTCCGCCAGTCCCAAAGAGGAGAGAAGTGAGCAGCAACGACAGCGCGTCCGCCGCGACCGCGGAATCCGGCCTGCTCGATGTCCGGGCCGTGCGGAAGATCTACCAGGGGTCGGGCCGGACCGTCGAGGCCGTGCGCGATCTGACGTTCCGGGTCGGCGCCGGCGATCTGGCGTGCATCGTCGGCCCTTCGGGGGCCGGCAAGACGACGCTGCTGAAGTGCGTCGCCGGCCTGCTGGCGCCCACCTCGGGCGAGGTGCGGCTCGGCGGCCAGCCGGTGCAGGGCCCGCCGCCGGACATGGCGGTCGTCTTCCAGGAGTACGGGCGCAGCCTCTTCCCCTGGATGACGGTCGAGGGGAACGTCGATCTGCCACTGCGGCAGAAGGGCGTCGCCAGGGGCCGCCGTGCCGAACTGGTGGCGCGCTCCCTGGAGTCGGTGGGTCTGAGGGATGTGCCGGACGCCTATCCCTGGCAGTTGTCCGGCGGCATGCAGCAGCGGGTGGCCATCGCCCGCGCCATCGCCTACGAACCGGCCGTGCTGCTGATGGACGAGCCGTTCGCGGCGGTCGACGCCCAGACCAGGGCCGAACTGGAGGATCTGACCCGGTCGTTGTGGCGTGAGCTGGGCATGACGGTGCTCTTCGTCACCCATGACATCGACGAGGCCGTCTATCTGGGGCAGCGGGTCCTGGTGCTCTCCGCCTCTCCGACGGTGGTCATGGAGGATGTCGTGGTCGACCTGCCCGAGGAGCGGGAGCAGCTGACGACCCGGTCGCTGCCGCGCTTCACCGAGTTGCGCGCGCGGGTCTACGGCCAGGTGCAGCGTGCCAAGACGTTCCACGCCGAGGCGGCGGCGGAAGGGGCCGGCGCGTGAGCGCGGGGCCGGCCGGCGCGCCGGCGCCGCGTCCGGATGTCCTCGCCGACACCCTGGCCGAGCTGACCTGGTACGAGGTGGAGGCGGCGGCCAGGCGGGGCGCCGTCCTGCTGTGGGCGTTCGGGGTGGTCGAGCAGCACGGGCCGCACCTGCCGACCGGCACCGACGTCTATGTGCCGAGCGCCCGGCTGCGCGAGGTGAGACGGCTGCTGGCCGAGCGGGACGTCGAGGCGCTGATCGTGCCCGCCTACTACTGGGGCGTCAACGTGGTCTCCGGCAGCTTCCCGGCGTCCTGGGGGGTCCGGCCCGAGCTGATGGAACAGGTGATGGCCGATCTCCTCGCGGGAATGGCGAGGGACGGGTTCGGGCATGTCTTCTGCTTCTCCGGGCACGGCGACGCGCTGCACAACCGGACGGTGCACGCGGGGGTGCGGGCCGGGCGCGCGCGCTCGGGCATCGACATCAGCTTCGTGCTGGAGCCCGAGTTGGCCGAGCGGCTCGGCCTGGATCCCGACGATCCCTGTCTGACCCGGCACGCCTCCCCGCCGCCCTCTCCCACCAGCGGTTCCGGGGAGGTCGACGTGCACGCCGGACGGTGGGAGACCTCGCTGATGATGCACGCGCACCCAGGGCTCGTCCGCGAGGACGTCCGGGCCCAGCTGGCCCCGACCGGGCTTGGGCCCGACCAACTGGCCGTGTGGCGGCGCGGATACGACGAGGCGCGGCGCACCACCCCGCTCGGCTACCTAGGCGATCCCGCCTCGGCCGGCCGGGAGGAGGGGCAGGAGACCCTGCGGACCGGCGCCGAGCTGGCGGCCGACGCCATCGAGGCCCGGTTGCGGAGCCAGGGTCACCGAGGCTGACGGCATTCCCGACCCACCCCCTACAATCAATGTAATCATTACACTGGTTTTCAACTCAGGAGCAGCGGAGGAGAGATGGCAGAGATCAGTCTGGCCCTGGCCGCGAGCCACACCCCCGGACTCACCGGCTGGTTCGACAAGGCCCCCGAAGCCGACCGCCGCGTCGTCCGGCGGGCCTATGACGCCATCCACGAGGCGGTCGTCGCCTCGCGCACGGATGTGCTGCTCGTCATCGGCAACGACCATGTGGCCAACGCGAAGGTGAGCGACTACGCGGACTTCACCTTCGGCCTCGCGCCCCGACACACAGGACCCGACGAGTGGTTCAAGCCCTGGCTGCGGGTGGACGACTACACCCTGCCCGGCGCGCCCGAGGTCGCCGGCACCCTGTTCGAGGCGGTCAGGGACAGCCCGCTCGCCGTCCGGGCCGAGACGGCGAACCTCAGGTTCGACGACAACCTCTCGGTGCCGACCGCGATGGCCGATCTGGTCTCCACCGGGGTGGCCGTCGTCCCGGTGCTCCAGAACTGCACGGTGCCGCCCGTCCCGGACGAGCGGGCCTGCTACACCTTCGGCGAGGCCATCGGCGACGCCATCCGCACCCGGCTGCCCGAGGGCCTGCGGGTGGGGCTGCTGGGCTCCGGCGGGCTCAGCCACGAGCCGGGCGGCCCCCGATACCTGGAGATAGACGAGAAGTTCGACCGCTGGTGGCTCGATCTGATGGAGGCGGGGGACCACTCCCGGGTGCTGGCCGAGGCCACGTTCGACCGCATGGAGCAGGCCGGCTCCGGGGGCACCGCCGAACTCCTCTCCTGGATCGTCGTGATGGGCGCGATCGGCCCGCGCCCCTGCACCTCCCTCGGCTACGCGGCGGTCGACCAGTGGCGTTGCGGCGTCGGCGCCGTCCAGTGGCACCTCTCCTGACGCCCGCTCTCACCCGGAAGGACGAACCCCATGGCGCTCGACCATTTCAACCCGCTCCTGCGGACCAACGACCTTGTCCAGGAGCTGAAGTGGGACCGTGAGCTGCGCACCCGCTTCGAGACGTCGGAGGCGGAGGTGCTGGCCGCCTACCCGCTCACCGACGAGGAGCGCACCGCGATAGCCGGCCGGGACTTCCGGCGGCTCTACGCGCTGGGCCTGCACCCCTACCTGCTCTCCCAACTCGCCCGGCTGATCTACGGCACCGGCGAGAAGGCCGGCACCTCCGAGGCCGCCACCGCCCTGATCCGCTCCCTGCTCGGGGACGAGTACGAGAAGTACATGGCGGATCGAGGTGAGTGACCGCTCGACGGGTGCGGCGACACCCGGCACCGCGCCGGTCGTCGACATCCACACCCACGCCATGCCGCTGCCCTTCCTGCGCCAGCTGGAACGGGAGGGGCTCGCCGACCTGTCGGGCATCGGGGACCACGTCCTGACACTGGATCAGGCCCTGTGCGGGCTGCCCCCGGGCGCCCCCGTGCCGCTGGCCCCCGAGCAGTACGACATGGAACGGCGGCTGGCGCAGCTGACGGCCTCCGGCGTCGACCACCAGGTGGTCGCCGCTCCCCCGTTCCTGTTCGCCTCCGAGTCGGACGACGAACGGCTGGTTCTCGACATCACCCGGCGTTCCAACGACGCGCTGGCCGAGTTCGTCGCCGGCTCGGGCGGCAGGCTCTCGGGGCTGGCCACCGTGCCGGTCGGGATCGCGGGCGCCGCCGACGAACTGGCCCGCTGCCTGGACGTGCTCGGGCTGGCCGGCGCCACCATGGGCACCTTCGGCGGCCGGCGCGAACTGGACGACCCGGTCAACGAGGAGCTGTGGCGGGCCCTGGCCGAACGCCGCTGCTTCACCTTGCTGCACCCCAGCCGGGTCTCGGCCCGCGACCGGCTCTCCGACTACCACCTGGTGCAGCTCCTGGGCTATCCGGTGGAGACGGCGCTGGCCGCCTCCCGGCTGATCTTCGGCGGCGTCCTGGACCGGCACGACCTCGCCCTGTGCCTGGCCCACGGCGGCGGCTGCGCCCCGGCCGTCGGGGCCCGTCTCGACCTGGGCTGGCACCGCAAGCCGGTGGCGCGGGTCGTCAGCCGGCCGCCCACCGACTACCTGCGCCGACTGCTGTACGACACCGCCGTGTTCGACACCAGGGCGCTGGGCCGGCTGGTGGAGGACGTGACCGCGCGCAACGTGCTGCTGGGCACCGACACACCGTTCGACCTGGTCGACCACCGGCCGCTGGAGACGGTGCGGCGGATGGGGCTCGGCCCCGGCGAGGAGGCCGCGATCCTGGGCGGCAACGCGGCAAGGCTGCTGCCCGCCCTGGCGCTTTCCCCCGCCCCCTCCCCCGCCCCCGAACCGGCGGATGTGCCGGGCCGTCAGACGCTCGCTAGTCTCGCGGCGGCCCCATCCCCTCCAGCCGAAGGACCCCAGACATGAGCACCGAGGAAGCAACGGACGAGCTGCGCCGGTCCTCCCGGGCGGAGGCGGTCGCCAAACGGATCGAGGCCCGCATCGCGGAGCAGTCCCTCGCCAGCGGCCACCGGCTCGGCACCAAGGAGAACCTGCGCCGCGAGTTCGACGTGGCCGCCGCGACCTTCAACGAGTCGGTGCGGCTGCTGGTCTCCCGAGGCACCATCTCGGTACGCCCCGGGGTGAAGGGCGGACTCTTCGTCGCCTCGCCGCCCGCCCTGGTCCGCCTGGGGCGCAAGATGCTCGAACTCAGCGGCGACTCCGTCTCGGTGTCGGACTGCCTGGTGGTGCGCGACACCCTGGAGCCGCTGGTGGCCCAGGAGGCGATGCGCCACCGCACCGAGGCCGACCTGGCCGATCTGCGGCGGCTGGCCGAGGCGATGGCGGCCGAGGGGCTGTCCGCCGCCGGCTATCTGACCGCCAACTGGGCGCTGCACCTGCGGATCGCGGAGATCACCCCCAACCAGATCCTGCGGCACACCTATGTCTCGCTGCTGGAGTTCGTGGAGAGCCGGCTGCGCGGGGTCACCGCCGACGAACCGGCCTGCGGCAACCCCGCGGGGCCCGCCGTGCACCGGGAGCTGGTGGAGGCCATCGCCGCCGGCGACGCCGCCCGGCTGGAAGCGGCGCAGAACGCCCACACCGCACTCACCGTCGCCCGCCGGGAGGCCACATGACGACCGGCCAGGACAGCGCGCTGCTGCTGATCGACATCCAGAACGACTACTGCCATCCCGAGGGTGTCTTCGCCGCCGCCGGACTGCGGGTGACCGACCCCGACGCACTGGTGGAGCGCGTCAACACCCTGACGGCGGCGGCCCGTTCCCACGGCCGACCGGTCATCTGGGTGCGGATGGAGTGGCCCGACGACGACAGCGTGGGCCTGCTCGCGGAACGCAGCCCGTTCCTGCGCTCGGCGGGACTGCGCCGCGGCACCTGGGGCGCCGCCTTGCTGGACGGCCTGGTCGTGGCGCCCGGCGACCACACGGTGGTCAAGTCCCGCTTCAGCGCGTTCCACCGGACCGCGCTGGACGAGCTGCTCGGCGACTTGGGCGTCGGCACCCTGGTGCTGGCCGGCGTGCGGACGGACTTCTGTGTCGAGTCCACCGTCCGGGACGCCTTCTTCCGCGATCTGCGCGCGGTGGTGGCCGGCGACGCCGTGGCGGGCTACTTCGAGGACCTGCACCTGGCCAGCCTGCGCCTGATGGGCACCGTCTTCGCCGAGATCGTCCCCACCGACGAGGCGGCGGCGCTCCTCGCCGGCGCCACCCCGCCCGCCGACGAGCGCGCACCGGAGAGGAGCCACACCCATGCCCCTGGTCGAAGTGACGCTCGTTGAGGGCCGGCCCCCCGAGCAGCTCCGCGCCCTGATCACCCGCGTCACCGACGCGGTCGAGGAGACCATCGGCGCGCCACGGGCCACCGTCCGCGTCATCCTCCGCGAAGTGCCCGCCGCGCACTGGGCCGCCGGAGACGTGACCATCGAGGAAAAGAGAAACAAGGACCATGGATCTCATCCCACACCTCATTGACGGCCGGGAGACCGAGTCGCGCTCCGGTGCCCGCTTCCCCACCGTCGACCCCTGGACCCGGCAGCCCTGGGCCGAGGTCGCGCTCGGCGGGGCCGAGGAGGCCGGCGCTGCCGTGGGCGCGGCCCGCCGCGCGTTCGACGAGGGGCCCTGGCCCCGGATGGGCTTCGCCGAACGCGGCGCGATCCTGCACCGGCTCGCCGACCTGATCGACGAACGCCGCGACGAGCTGGCCATGGCCGACACCACCGACATGGGCAAGCCGATAGCGGACAGCACCGCCAAGGACGTGCCCCGTTCGGCGCTGAACTTCCGGTTCTTCGCCGACCACGCCCGGCTCTCGGCGGGCGACGCGCTGCCGATGGACAGCGGCCACCACGCCTACAGCCGCTTCGAGGCGGCCGGTGTGGTCGCCGCGATCGCGCCGTGGAACTTCCCCCTGATGCTGGAGACCTGGAAGATCGCCCCGGCGCTGGCCTGGGGCAACACGGTGGTGCTCAAGCCCGCCGAGGACACCCCGGCCTCCGCCGCCCTCCTCGCCCGGCTGGCCGTCGAGGCCGGTATGCCGCCCGGCGTGCTCAACGTGGTCAACGGCTTCGGCCCCGAATCGGCGGGCGAGGCGTTGACCACCGACCCCCGGGTGGACCGCATCACGTTCACCGGCGAGTCGGGCACCGGGCGCGCCATCGCCAGGGCAGCCGCGGCCAACCTGACCCCGGTCAGCCTGGAGTTGGGCGGCAAGGGCGCCAACCTGGTCTTCGCCGACGCGGATCTGGAGTCGGCCGTCGCCTGGTCGATCAAGGCCATCTTCAGCAACGCGGGCCAGGTCTGTCTGGCCGGCAGCCGGCTCTATGTGCAGCGCGAGGTCCACGCCGAGTTCCTGGCGCGCTTCACCGAGGCCGCCGAGGCCCTCGTCATCGGCGACCCCAAGGACCGGGCCACCCAACTCGGCCCGCTGGCCTCCGAGGAGCACTTCCGGAAGGTCCGCTCCTATCTGGAGGGGGTGCCGGCGGACGGCGGCACGGTGGCGACCGGCGGTCTCGGCGACGGATGGACGGTGCGCCCCACCGTGATCACCGACGCGCCGCCCACCGCCCGGGTCTGCCGGGAGGAGATCTTCGGCCCGGTCGTGGTGATCACGCCCTTCGACACCGAGGCGGAGGCCGTGGCCGCGGCCAACGGGACGCCCTACGGGCTGAACGCCATGGTGTTCACGGAGAACCTCTCCCGGGCGCACCGCGTCGCCGCCGCGCTGAAGGCCGGCACGGTGTGGGCCAACTGCTTCTTCGTCCGCGATCTGCGGGCCCCCTTCGGCGGCGTCGGGGACTCGGGTGTGGGGCGCGAGGGCGGCAACTTCAGCCGGGAGTTCTTCACCGAGCCCAAGGCCGTGGTGATGGCCATCGACGCGGCCTGAGGCCCCGCCGGCCAGCTGGGGCGGCGGGGTGGCTCGTCCAGGCTCGTCACGCTCCTCCGGTGACGCGGAAGAGGAAGCCGAACTCGGCCGGGGCGACCGTCAGATGGTACTGGGGCAGCGGGGCGGGACCGCAGGACTGGCTGCCGATGCCGTGCTGCGCGTGGTCGAGGTTGACCCAGACCGTGTCGCCAGGGGTGAGGTCGACCGTGTGCTCGGCGGCTGCGAGCTGTTCGCTGGTCCAGCGGCGTGCGGTGAACCAGAACGGCCGGTCGCCGGCCTCGACCCGCAGCCCCACGCCGTCGTCCGTGGCGAGTTCGGCCCACCGCACGTCGGAGCGGGCGCCGTTCTCCTGTGGGCGGACGTAGTCCGTCCGCAGCTCGTCCACGGGCGCGGTGAACCGGCCCAGCCTGGACGCCTCCCCGGTGTCGGGGTAGGACTCGTCGGGGCCGCCGCCGTACCAGGTGGCGTGGCCGAACGCGGCCGGCAGGCCGAGGCGGACGCCGAGCCTGGGCAGCGGGCACGACCAGGTGCCCGCCGGCCGGACGGAGACGGTCAGCCGCAGCGCGTCCTCGGCGTCGGCGGTCCAGCGGTAGACGGTGACCAGGGCCGGATCGAGGGAGAGCGGGGCGACCCTGGTGCGCACCGTCAGGGCGTCCGAGGCCAGCTCCACGGCGTTCGTGCGGTGCCGCATCCGGTGCAGCCCGTGCCGCTCCCACTCCACGCTGATCTGGGCGTCCTTCTCCCAGTGCATGCCCCGGTCGTTGTCGGTCGGGGCGCGGAAGACGTCCAGCCGGGGGCCCTCGGTCAGGGGCAGCCCGGCGAGGGCGGTGAGCCGGCCGCTCCTGGCGTCGAAGGTCGCCGGGCCGAGCACGATCCGCTCGCCCTCCAGGCGAGGCGCGACCAGCGGGCCGCGCGCCGGGGTCGGCGCCGGCCTGGGCACCGCGGTCAACTGGCCCCAGGCCACCTCGTGTCCGGCCTCCGCCCAGGCGGTGGCCGCCGCCAGCCGAGCACGCACCGTCCAGACCGCCTCGCCGGCCGGGGCTTCGGCCGGCGCCCGGGGCAGCGCCAGCTCGGTCAGCTCGCCGGGTGCCAGCGGTGGGACGGGGAGGTCGCCGCGCGCGATCTCCTGCCCTTCGACGGCGTAGCTCCAGGTGAAGGCGAGGTGGCCGAGGTCGGCGAAGTCGTGGCCGTTGCGGATGGTCACCGTGCCACCGGCCGCGTTGCCGGCGATCCGGACCGGCTCGATGACCTTCTTGTACTCCAGCAGCCCCGGGGTCGGGGTGCGGTCGGGCAGCAGCAGTCCGTCGCAGACGAAGTTGCCGTCGTGCACCTCCTCGCCGAAGTCGCCGCCGTAGCCGAAGTAGGGCCGCCCGTCCTCGGTGCGGGTGGCGAGGCCGTGGTCGATCCACTCCCAGACGAAGCCGCCCTGGAGTCGTTCGTAGGTCTCGAACAGCCGCTGGTAGTCGGCGAGTCCGCCGGGTCCGTTGCCCATCGCGTGGGCGTACTCGACCTGGAGGAAGGGCAGCGAACGACGGTGTGCGTCCCGTTCCGGATCGGCCAGCGGCTCCTCCTCGCGGCGGCCGATCCGCTCCACCTCGGCGTGCGGCGCGTACATCCGGGAGTAGATGTCGCTGTCCGGGTAGTCGGCGTCGTTCTCGTAGTGCACCGGGCGTGACGGGTCGCGGTCCCGGATCCAGGCGGCCATGACGGACAGCCCCTCGCCCCTGCCGCACTCGTTGCCCAGCGACCAGATGACCACCGAGGGGTGGTTCTTGTCCCGTTCCACCATCCGTTCGGCCCGGTCGAGCAGGGCCGGGTTCCAGCGTGCGTCGGCCACCGGGTTGCCCCGCCAGCCGGGCATCCAGCAGAAGCCGTGGGTCTCCAGGTCGCCCTCGTCGATGACCCACAGGCCGAGTTCGTCGCAGAGGTCGAGGAGCGCCGGCTGCGGCGGATAGTGGCTGGTGCGCACGGCGTTGATGTTGTGGCGCTTCATCAGCACCAGGTCCCGGCGCATCGTCTCCAGGTCCACGGCGCGCCCGGTCTCCGGGTGGAAGTCGTGCCGGTTCACCCCGCGGAAGAGCACCCGCCGGCCGTTGACCTTCAGCAGCCCGTCCTCGATCCGCACGGTGCGGAAGCCGAGGCGCAGCGGAATCCGCTCCCCCTCGGTGACCAGCTCGCCCGCGTAGAGCCTGGGGACCTCGGCGGACCACGGCTCGACGGGCACGCCCGCCTCCTCGCCGGTGGCGAGGTCGAGGCCCAGCTCGGGCACGAGGACGCGGCCCGGCACGTCGCACGCGACGCGGAGCGTGCCGAGCCCGGTGGTGTGGTCGTAGCCGGCGTGCGCGAAGTAGTCGGTGGGCGCGCCGTCGGGGCGGTGGAGCAGGGTGACGTCCCGGAAGATGCCGGGGAGCCACCACATGTCCTGGTCCTCCAGGTAGCTGCCGGCCGACCACTGGTGGACCCGGACGGCGAGCACGTTGCCGCTAGGGCGCAGCAGGTGGCCGACGGCGAACTCGTGCGGGAGCCGGCTGCCCTGGAAGGTGCCGAGCTCGGTGCCGTTGAGCCAGACCCTGGCGCAGGAGTCGACACCGTCGAAGCGCAGCACGCTCTCGCCGCCGGCCGGCCAGTCGGCGGGAAGGTCGAAGACCCGGCGGTGGTCCCCGGTCGGGTTCTCGTCGGGCAGCCGGGGCGGGTCCACGGGGAAGAGGTAGGCGACGCCGGTGTAGGCGGGGGCGCCGTGGCCCTGGAGCACCCAGTGGCCGGGGACGGTGATCCGGTCCCATCCGGCGGTGACGGACGGGTCGTCACTTGGGAACGTGGGCCCGGTGCCCTCGGCGGTCGGGGCGAGGCGGAAGTCCCAGTCGCCGTTGAGGGAGTGGCGGGCGGCGTCCGATGTGGCCCACCAGCCGCGGGCGGGGAGCGTGCCGGGGGCCGGGTTGGGGTTCTCGTGGTACGGCAGGGCGGAGAAGGGCGCTTGGCCATGGGGCCGGTGGTGCATGTTCTTCCTCTTCCGGCGCGGTGGACATGCGCGGGTCCTGCCGGTGGCGGTGACGGTGACGGTGACAGTGGCAGTGGCAGTGGCAGTGGCGCACAGCGATGTTGGCTTTCCCTCAAAACCTATGCGGCCCCAGATGGGCTGTCCAGAGCGCCTGTCGCCCGCCGAGCCGCCCAAGATGCTGTTGCATCGGAATCAATGGGCGGAAACCTGTTGGAAGCTGTTCAGACAGTTTCGTTTTTGCAACGGTCTACGCGGCGGCCTGTCACGGCTGTTGACCCCGCACCGCCGAGCGCCAAGAATCCCGGCCCGGGCGGCTCGCCCAACGCCCCGCTCAGGGGCGTCCCGAGAGAGGGAGCGACATGTCCCCAGGTCTCAGATCGCGCCGCGTCCGTGCGGCCACAGCGGGCGGGGCGCTCTGCGCCCTGCTGGTCGCCGGATGCGGCGGCGGCTCTTCGAGCGGGGGCGGCGACGGCGCGAGCGGGACCGACACCCTCGTCGTGTTCAGCGGCGCCTCGACCGACTTCCAGGCGAACTTCAACCCGTACTCCCCCACCAAGCTGGAGGGCGCGGGCACCATCTTCGAGCCGCTGTTCTTCCTGAACACCGCGCGCCAGGAGGACCCGGTCCCGCTGCTGGGCACCGCGTACGACTGGAACGAGGACGGCACGGAGCTGTCGATCTCGCTCCGTGAGGGCGTGGAGTGGTCCGACGGCGAGGAGTTCACCGCCGACGACGTGAAGTTCACCTTCGACATGCTGCGCGAGCACGACGCGATCAACAGCATCGGCTTCGACGGCGAGACCACCGTCGTCGACCCCACCCGGGTCACGGTCGCCTTCGACGCGCCGGCCTATATGAACGTCGCCAACCTGCTCGGCCGGACCTGGATCGTTCCCGAACACATCTGGAGCGACGTCGAGGACCCGTCCACCGACACCATGACGGAGCCGGTCGGCACCGGTGCCTACACCCTCGGCGAGTTCAAGCCGCAGGCATTCATCCTGAACGCCAACCCGAACCACTGGGACGGCGAACCCGCCGTGCGGACCGTCAGGTCGGTGGCGCTCTCCGGCAACCAGGCGGGGGCCGACGCCCTCAGCGCCGGCGAGGTCGACTGGCTGACCAGCCCGGTGCCCAGCCTCGACCGGGTCGAGGAGGTCTACCCCGGCTACTCGGCGCTGGTCGCCAACACCTTCCAGGTGGTGCTGGGCGCCTGCGCCAGCGAGGAGCTGGGCTGTAGCGGCCCGCAGACCGACCCGGCCGTGCGGCAGGCGATCTTCCACGCGATGCACCGCGACCACATCAACGCGCTGGCCTTCCAGAACATCGGCGCCCCGATGTCGCCCGGCTTCGGCCTGCCGGAACGCGACTATGTCTCGGCGGACCTGGAGAACCAGGTCACGCCCATGGAGTCCGACGTCGACCAGGCCACCGCGATCCTGGAGGCGGCCGGCTGGCAGCGCGACGGCGACGTCTACGAGAAGGACGGCGAACGGCTCGCGATCAGCGTCCGGGTGGTCTCCGGGTGGACGGACTACATCGCCACGCTCCAGACGCTCACCGAGCAACTGGCCGAGGCCGGCATCGAGTTGACGGTTGACCAGTCCTCCTGGAACGAGTGGTCCGACGCCAAGAGCCGGGGCGACTACGAGCTGATCATCGACTCGCTCTCCCCGGGGCCGACCGCCGACCCGTACTGGCAGTACACCTACTTCTTCTCGGAGATCAACACCGCACCGGTCGGCGAGACCGCGAACACCAACTTCGCCCGCTATGTCGACGCCGACGTGGAGCGGGCGGTCGAGGAGCTGAGCCATCTCGACCCGACCGACGAGCGGGCGCGCCAACCGCACCTCGACGTCATCCAGACCACCGTCGAACGGGACATGCCCTATATCCCGGTCCTGTTGAACGGCACGGTCAGCGTCTGGCAGTCGGAGAAGTTCACCGGCTGGCCCGCCGAGGACGACCTGTACGCCTTCCCCGCGCTGTGGCAGAGCCCGGACAGCAGCCAGATCCTCAAGAACCTCAGGCCAGCCGACGGGACCTGACGGCCCTGAAGGGCGGGGCGACACTAGAGTCGCGGGATGCGCATCGTCTCGCTGCTTCCGGCCGCCACCGACATCGTCGCCGAACTCGGGCTCGCCGCACGGCTGGTGGGTCGGACGCACGAGTGCGACTGGCCGGCCGAAGCGGTCGCCGGGGTGCCGGTGGTGACCCGTGCCGATCTCGACCAGGAGACGCTCAGCAGCCGGGAGATCTCGGACGCCGTCGGCGGCTCGGCGCACTCGGGGTCGTCCCTCTACACCCTCGACACCGAGGCGCTCGGGGCGCTGCGCCCCGATGTGCTGCTCACCCAGGACCTGTGCGACGTGTGCGCGGTCTCCTACGCGCGGGTGAGCCGGGCCGTCCGGCTCCTGGACGCGGAGGCCCGGGTGCTGAGCCTGGAACCCCGCACGTTGGCCGACGTGTTGGAGAACCTGGTCACCGTAGGCGAGCTGCTCGGCGTGCGGGCGGCGGCCGAGCGGCGGCGCGGCGAGCTGACGGACCGGCTCGACGCCGTCAGGGCGGCGGTCGCGGGCCGGGCGCGGCCAGGGACCGTGGCCGTGGAGTGGCTCGACCCGCTCTGGCCGGCCGGGCACTGGGTTCCCGAACAGATCACGGCCGCCGGCGGCGATCCGCTGCTCGCCGGCCCTGGCGAGCACACCGGCCCGATGACCTGGGACGCGGTGCGGGCCGCGGCACCCGAGGTGCTGCTGGTGCTGCCCTGCGGCTTCCCGCCCGAGCGGACCCTGCGGGAGACCGAGCTGTTGACGGGCCTGCCGGGGTGGGAGGAGCTGCCGGCCGTGCGGGCCGGGCGCGTCTGGGTGCTCGACGGCCCCGCGTACTTCAACCGTCCTGGACCGCGCGTGGTCAGGGGCGCCGAGGTGTTGGCCCAGCTGCTGCACGGGGAACGGGTCGGCGCCCCGATGACCGCGGACGAGGCGCGCCCGTTCCCCCCGCCGGCGCGGCGGGCGTGAACTACCAGAGGGCGCGCCGGAGTCGGGCGTCCAGCAGCAGGGCGCGCGGGGAGCCAGGCGGCAGGGCGTCCCTGGCGGCCTGGAGCATCTCGACATCGTCGGCGTGCTCCGGCCTGGCCGTCCACGCCACCAGCAGCTCGGCGTCGGCCCGTTCGCGGAGCACCGCGCGCAGCGCGCACTCGAGATCGGTGCGCGCCTCGACGACGCCCGGCGCCTCGGAGCGCGGCAGCAGCGGGCCACGGTAGCGGTCCAGGGCCCGGCGCAGCGCGCCCTGGGCGATCAGCTCCCCGACCTCGTCGGCGTCCACGCTGACCGGCACCGTCAGCCGGTAGGGCCGGGACGCCACCAGGCCAGGACCCAACAGCCGGCGAATCCTGGACAGTTCGGCGCGGACCGTGACCGGAGCCGCCTCGTCGGCGCGCAGTTGGGCCGCCAGCGCCTCGGCCGTCAGTCCACCGGGCCGGCGCGCCAGCAGGCAGAGGATCTCCGAGTGGCGCGGGCTCAGCTCGCACCGGCCGCCGGCCCAGCTGAACGCGGCCTGGTCACGGCCCAGCACCTCAAGTCTGGCCGGCGCGCCCTCGGGAGGCGGCGCGGCGCCCGGCACCCGCAGCAGCCGCAGCTCCGCCTCCACGGCGGCGACGGTGGCGCGGACCAGGGAGAGCGCGTGCGGCGCCGCGATATGGTCGCCGCCGGTCAGGTCCAGCACGCCGAGCACCGCGCCGCTCGCCGGGTCGCGCACCGGCACGGCGGCACAACTCCACGGCTGTACCGAACGGTTGAAGTGCTCGCTGGCATAGATCTGGACGGGTTGGCCGAGGGCGAGCGCGGTGCCGGGCGCGTTGGTGCCGGCGGCGCCCTCGGCCCAGTTGGCGCCCTCGGCGAAGCCGATGCGCTCGGCGCGGGCGAGCAGCGCCGGGGAGCCCTCGACCCACAGCAGCCGGCCGCTCCGGTCGCCCACGGCGGCGACCTGGTCGTCCTCCCGCGCCGTCTCCACCAGCAGCCGGCGGATCACGGGCAGCACGGCGGCCAGCGGGTGTTCCCGCCGGTACGCCCGCAGTTCGGCCCCGGCGATGTGGTCGGGCGGGGCGGCGGCGTCCGGGTCGACGCCCAGGATTCGGGACCGCTGCCAGGAGTCGCGGACCACGCCGCGCAGCGGGCCCGTGGGCCAGCCGGTGGTGAGAAACGCCTCGTGCGCGGTGGCCACCGCGCGTCGAAGCCCCGCCGGGTCAGCCCCTGGCGGCAGTGCCACATGGCCGAACGTCATCACCGACCCTCGATTCGAGGCTGGTGCGGAGCGGCGGGCCGCGCGCCCCCGACCAATGTAGGGCGCGGCGGCGGGTCGCGCGAGGGAGCCGTGGGGATCGGCCGCCGCAACGTGGCCGCAACGTTCGTTCCCCTACGGTGCGCGAAACCCCGCTCAGCGGCGAGCGGGGGGACGGAGTGAGAGGGGTGCGGCCATGACCCGCTACGCCAACCCGGGAACCGACGGCGCGCTGATGGCGTTCGAGGCGCGCTACGACCACTGGATCGGTGGCGCCTATGTCCCGCCGGCGCGCGGCCGGTACTTCGAGAATCCCAGCCCGGTGACGGGGCGACCGTTCACCGAGGTCGCCAGGGGCACCGCCGAGGACGTGGAGGCGGCGCTGGACGCGGCGCACGCCGCGGCGCCCGGCTGGGGGCGGACCCCGCCGGCCGAGCGGGCGCTGACGCTGAACCGGATCGCCGACCGGATGGCGGAGCACCTCACCGAGCTCGCGGTGGCGGAGAGTTGGGACAACGGCAAGCCGGTCAGGGAGACCCTGGCCGCCGACCTCCCGTTGGCCGTCGACCATCTCCGCTACTTCGCCTCGGCCATCCGCGCCCAGGAGGGCGGCCTGGCCGAGCTGGACGCGGACACGGTGGCCTACCACTTCCCCGAGCCGCTGGGCGTGGTGGCGCAGATCATCCCGTGGAACTTCCCGATCCTGATGGCGATCTGGAAGGTCGCCCCGGCGTTGGCGGCCGGCAACGCGGTGGTGCTCAAGCCGGCCGAGCAGACGCCGGCGTCGATCCACTACTGGCTGAGCCTGGTCGGGGAGCTGCTGCCGCCCGGGGTGCTCAACGTCGTCAACGGCTTCGGCGTCGAGGCGGGGAAGCCGCTGGCGAGCAGCCCCAGGGTGGCGAAGGTCGCGTTCACCGGCGAGACCACCACGGGCCGGCTGATCATGCAGTACGCCAGCGAGAACCTCAACCCGGTCACCCTGGAGCTCGGCGGCAAGAGCCCCAACCTGTTCTTCGACGACGTCTCCGCGGCGCGGGACGACTTCTACGAGAAGGCGCTGGAGGGGTTCGCGCTCTTCGCCCTCAACCAGGGCGAGGTCTGCACCTGTCCGTCCAGGGCGCTGATCGGGAGCGGCCACTACGGGGAGTTCCTGGAGGCGGCGGTGGAACGCACCAGCCGCATCGCGCACGGGCACCCGCTGGACACGGACACCATGATCGGGGCGCAGGCGTCCAACGACCAGTTGGAGAAGATCCTCTCCTATCTCGACATCGGTCGGCAGGAGGGCGCCAAGGTGCTCATCGGCGGTGAACGCGTCCGGCTGGAGGGAGAGTTGGCCGAGGGGTACTACGTGCGGCCCACGATCCTCGAAGGCGAGAACGGGATGCGGGTCTTCCAGGAGGAGATCTTCGGCCCGGTCGTCGCCGTCACCTCGTTCGACGGCTTCGACGACGCGGTCCGGATCGCCAACGACACGCTCTACGGCCTGGGCGCCGGGGTGTGGACGAGGGACGGCGCGACCGCCTACCGGGCGGGCCGGGCCATCCAGGCGGGCCGGGTATGGACCAACTGCTACCACGCCTATCCGGCGCACGCGGCGTTCGGCGGCTACAAGCAGTCGGGGATCGGCAGGGAGAACCACAAGATGATGCTGGATCACTATCAGCAGACGAAGAACCTGCTGGTGAGCTACTCCCCGAAGACCATCGGCCTGTTCTGACCGGAGGCGACCACAGATGACAGCGACGGACAGCGGGCCGGTGCGGGTGGCGGTGACGCCCGAGGCGGCTGCGCTGCTGGCCCGGCTCCACGAGGAGCACGGCGCGTTGATGTTCCACCAGTCGGGCGGCTGTTGCGACGGCAGTTCCCCCATGTGCTTCCCGGTGGGCGAGTTCAGGACCGGTGCCGCCGATGTGCTGCTCGGCGCGCTGGAGGTCGCCGGCGTGCCGCGCCCGGTGGAATTCTGGATGTCGGCCAGCCAGTTCGAGCGGTGGCGGCACACCCATCTCACGGTCGACGTGGTGCCGGGCCGGGGCGGCGGCTTCTCGTTGGAGGCCCCCGAGGGCGTGCGGTTCCTCATCCGCTCACGGCTGCTGGACGCCGAGGAGCTGCGCCGGCTGGACGAGGCGGGCGCGCCGTAGGGCGGGCGCGGACGGCGGTCGCCATCGGCCGATCGGCCGATGGCGGCCCTGGCCGATCGGGGGATGTGCCACGCCGGTCGCCGGGGAGAGGCTCGACCCCATGACGATCATCGAAGTCGACGGGCTGCGGAAGGTCTACGACGGCCGCGCCGTCGTGGACGGGGTCAGCTTCGCCGTCGCCGAGGGGGAGGTCTTCGGCATCCTCGGCCCCAACGGAGCGGGGAAGACGACGACCGTCGAATGTGTGGCGGGCCTGCGGGTGCCGGACGGCGGGCGGGTGCGGGTGGCGGGGCTCGACCCGGTCGCCCGGCACCGGGAGGTCACCGAAGTCCTCGGCGTCCAGCTCCAGTCCAGCGAGCTCCAGGCGAAGCTCACCGTCCGGGAGGCCCTGGAACTGCACAGCGCCTTCTACCGGCGCCCCGCCGACTGGCGGACGCTCGCCGAGCGGCTCGGCCTCGCCGACCGGCTCAAGGTCCGCTTCGCGGCGCTCTCCGGCGGCCAGCGGCAGCGGCTGTTCATCGCGCTGGCGCTGCTGGGCGACCCGCGCGTGGTGGTGCTCGACGAGCTGACGACCGGGCTGGACCCGCACGCCCGCCGCGCCACCTGGGAGTTGGTCGAGGAGATCAGGGACGCGGGCGTCACCGTGGTGCTGGTCACCCATGTGATGGAGGAGGCGCAGCGGCTCTGCGACCGCGTCGCCGTCATCGACGGGGGCCGGGTCAGCGCGGTGGACAGCCCGACCGGGCTGATCCGTGGCCGGCCCGGCACCGTCACCATCACCTTCGTCCCGTCCAGGGTGCCGGACGCCGCCGAGTCGGCGGAGCTGGCGGCGCTGCCCGGCGCGGTCGGCGTCGACGGCACCGGGCGGGAGGACGACCGGGGCGGCCGGATCGAGGTGCGCGGCGGCGAGGAGACCTCGCCCGCGCTCTTCTCGCTGCTGGCGCGCCGCGGGATCACCGCCGGGCAGCTGCGGGTCACCGAGTCCACCCTCGACGACGCCTATCTGGCGCTGACCGACGACACGTTCCCGCCGGGCGGGAAGACGGAGGAGCGGCGATGAGCGCGTCGACGGCGCTGCTGCGGACGGAGGCCCGGCTCTTCGGGCGCGAGCCCGGCAGCGTGTTCTGGATCCTGCTCTTCCCCCCGCTGCTGCTGGGAGTGCTGGGCCTGGTCCCCGGGTTCCGCGAGGCGAACGAGGACTTCGACGGCCGCCGGATGGTCGACGTCTACGTGTCGGTGGCGCTGCTGGCGTCGATGGTCGTGGCGGCTCTCCAGTCGATGCCGGTGGTCCTCAGCGGCTACCGCGAACGCGGCATCCTGCGGCGGCTGCACACCACCCCGGCGCGGCCCGGCGCGCTGCTCACCGCCCAGCTCGTGGTGCACGCCGTGGCGGTGCTGGCCACCGCCGCGCTGGTGCTGGCCCTGGGCCGGTTGGCGTTCGACGTGCCGATGCCGCGCGAGCCGGTGGGCTACACGCTGACGGTGCTGCTGGCGGTTCCGGCCGCACTGGCGACGGGCGCCCTGGTCAGCGCCGTGGCCCGCACGGTCAAGGCGGCGCAGGCGCTGGGCATGACGCTGTTCTTCCCGATGCTCTTCGCGTCCGGTGTCTATCTGCCGATCCCGGCCCTGCCGGACGCCGCGCAGTACGCGGTGGCCTGGACGCCGTTCGGCGCCGCCGCGCTGGCCCTGGACGAAGCGGCCCTGGGGAACTGGCCGGGGTGGCCGTATCTTGGGGTGCTGGTGGCCTGGACCGTGCTGGCCACCTCGGCGGCGGCCCGTTGGTTCCGCTGGGAATGAGCGGGAGGGTGCCGGCCGTGCGGGACGAGAACGTGGTGGACGACGGCGGCGGCCCGCACGCGGACACCGGCCGGGCGTTCTTCCACTGGGCCCCCTACCCGCTGTTCGCGCTCGCCGCGCTGCTCTCCTTCCTCGGCGCGGACGCGCTGATGTCCCCCGGCGAGCAGCGGCTGGCCTGGCCGTTGGGCGCGCTGGCTCTGGCCGAGCAGATCCGGTGGACGCTGCGGAGCCGCCTGGCCGGCCCCGGGGCGGCCGGCGGCACGTTCCACTACGTCGTGCGCGGCGCCCTGGCGGCGGCCCTGACCTGGCTGAACCCGCTCTTCGGCGTCTACGCCACGCTCGGCTACTTCGACGCGCACCGGCTGCTGCCGCCGCGTCGGGTGTGGCTGGGCCTGATGGCCACGGCGGTGACCATGGCCGGCTCCCAGTCCGGTGGGCTGCCCCCGTCGGGAGGGCTGGGCTGGGTGCTGTTCGGCACGCTGCTGGCCGTGCACATCGGGCTGGTGCTGTTCCTGCACCGCTTCACCCTCAAGGACGCCGAACGCACCCGGGCCAACGAGGCCACCATCGCCGAACTCGGCCGCGCCAACGCCCGGTTGGCCCAGACGCTCGACGAGAACGCGGGCCTCCACGCCCAGCTGCTGCTCCAGGCCAGGGAGGCCGGCGTGCTGGACGAACGCCGTCGGCTGGCCGCCGAGATCCACGACACCCTGGCCCAGGGGCTGGCCGGCATCGTCACCCAGCTGGAGGCGACGGCGGACGCAGGCCCCGCGGAGAAGGACCAGCGCATCGAGCGGGCCGCCACCCTGGCCCGCGACGCGCTGGCCGAGGCGCGCCGCTCCGTGCACGACCTCGGCCCGGTCGCCCTCGAACAGGACCCGCTGCCCCGCGCGTTGGCGAACACGACCGCCGCGTGGTCGCTGGCGGCGGGCGTGCCGGCGGCGTTCTCCGTCACCGGTCCCGCCGAGCCGCTGCACCCCGAGGTGGCGGCCACGCTGCTGCGCATCGCGCAGGAGGCGCTGACCAATGTGGAACGCCACGCGGCGGCCTCCCGGGTGGGGGTGACGCTGTCCTTCATGGACGACGAGGTCAGCCTCGACGTGCGGGACGACGGCCGGGGGTTCGTCCCACAGGACCCGGTGGGAGAGCCGACGGGGCGGGCTCCGGGGCACGGCTTCGGCCTGCGCGGCATGCGGTCCCGCGCCGAGCGGCTCGCCGGCGGGGTCGCCGTCGAGACGGAGCCGGGCGCCGGCACCGCCGTCTCGGCCAGGGTCCCGCTGGTGCGCCGTGGCTGAGCCGGCGGCGGCGATCACCGTGCTGATCGTGGACGACCATCCCGTGGTCCGGGACGGGCTGCGCGGCATCCTCGGCTCGGCGCCGGGTTTCACCGTGCTGGGCGAGGCCCCCGACGGACCCACCGGGGTCGAGCTGGCCCAGCGGCTCCGCCCCGATGTGGTGCTGATGGACCTGCGGATGCCGGGCGGCGGTGGCGTGGAGGCGATCGCCGCGATGACCGCGCGGGGGCTGCCGTGCCGGGTGCTGGTGCTCACCACCTACGACAGCGACGCCGACACCCTGCCCGCCATCGAGGCGGGCGCCACCGGCTATCTGCTGAAGGACGCGCCGCGCGAGGAGCTGTTCGCCGCCGTGCGGGCCTCGGCCGAGGGGCGCACGGTGCTCTCGCCGGCGGTGGCCTCCCGGCTGATGCACCAGGTGAGAAATCCCGGTGGTCCCGCCGAACGGCGGCCGTTGAGCGCCAGGGAACGCGAGGTCCTCGTGCTGGTGGCCCAGGGCACGCCGAACCGGGAGATCGCGCGGCGGCTCTTCATCAGCGAGGCCACCGTCAAGACGCATCTGGCCCATCTGTACGCCAAGCTCGACGCGAACGACAGGGCCGCCGCCGTCGCCACGGCCTACGAGCGGGGCATCCTGGGCTAGCGGGGTCTACCACCTCGGCCGTCCGGCGCTGGGCGAGTGGTGGCGCCTCACAGGCGGAGGATGACCAACGCGGTGTCGTCCTCGGTGTCGTCGCCCGGCAGCAGGTCGGCCAGCAGGGTGTCGGCCAGCGACTCGGCGGGCCGGTCCCGATGGCGGGCCAGCGAGGTGGCGAGCCGCTCCAACCCCTGGTCGATGTCCTCGTCGCGCCGCTCCACCAGCCCGTCGGTGTAGACCACCAGCACGTCCCCGTGCTCGAACGACACCGCGGCCTCGACCGCGCCGCCGCGTTCCGGAAGCGTGCCGAGCGGCGGGTTGGTCGCCCGGTCCATGAACTCCACCCGGCCCCGCCCACGGGCCAGCAGGGGCGGCAGATGTCCCGCGCAGCTGTAGGTGAGGACCTGGGCCCGCCAGTCGACGTGGATCTTCACCACCGTGCTGGACTGCGCGCCGGTGACCGAGCGGGAGTAGAGGTCGAGCACCTCCAGTGCCTGGGCCGGCCCGGCGGCGACCCGGGCCAGGGCGCTCAGCGCGCTGCGCAGCTGCCCCATCACCCCGGCCGCCCCCAGGCCGTGGCCGACCACGTCGCCGACGGCCACCGAGGTGCGGTGGGCGTCCAGGTCGATCAGGTCGTACCAGTCGCCGCACACGTTCATCACCGCGCTGGCCGGCCGGTAGCGCACCGCCGAGTCCCGGGGCACCAGCAGGTCGGGCGCGGGCAGCATCGCCTCCTGGAGCGCCAGCGCCACCTGCCGCGACCTGGCGTGCGCCTCCCGCAGCTCCTCGTTGACATGCTGCAACTCGCCCGCTCTGGCGAGGAGATCGGACTCCAGCCGGCGAACGTGGTCCCTGGCCTCGGGGGGATGCCCCCGGCCCCGCGCCTCGACCAGCTCGGTGACCTCCTCGATCCGGTTGAGCAGCAGCGCCACCTCGCCGTCGGGCCCCAGCACGGGGGTGTTGACGATGCTCCAGTAGCGTTCGGCCCACTCCCCCGAGCGCTCCCCGCACTCCACGTCGTACCGCTGGACGGCCATGACGTCGCGTTCCCGGGTGGCCAGCACCCGCTCCATGGACTGCCGCAGGTCGTTGGTGCCGCTGGTCCGCTCGTCGCCCGGGTTGTCGGGGAACGCCTCGTAGGCGAGGCGCCCGATCACCTCGTCCTTGGTGCGGCCGGCCGCCTCCAGATAGACGTCGCTGGCGTCGACGAACCGCAGATCGGTGGTGAGCAGGGCGATCGCCGCCGGAGACGACCGAAAGACCGCCGCGTAGTCGATCGGGATGTCCGTCATGCTGGCCCGCCTGTAGCTCGTGTGCCCCTGGCGCCACCATAGGGCCAGGCAGCCGTGCCCGGCGCGTATGCCCTGTCCAACGGGGTGATGCCGACGGGGGCGGGCCCCGCGGGCAGCGCGCCGGGGCGCGGAGCGCCGTCCGTCCGCCCTTCCGGCGGGGGGCCCGGCCGACGTTCGGGTCGGGCCGAAGGTCTAACGTCGCGGCGTGAGCACGACGCTGGTCTCCCCACTCGCCGAACCCTCCGCCGTGCCGGCCACCACACCCCGGCGCCATGAGCCCTCGGGGCCGCTGCCCGCCGTCCCCTCCTGAGGAGCCCCGCCTTGTCCCCGTCACCGTCCCCGTCCCCGTCATCATCGTCGTCGTCACCCGCACCGTCGTCAGCCGGTCTGGTCGCCGGCATGGAGCGGCATCAGGTCGCGGTCTATGTGGGGGCGTTGGCGGCCGGCGCCCTGGTGGGCCTGGCCGCCCCCGGCGCCGGCCCGGGGCTTGAGCACGCCATCAACCCGGTGCTGGGCGCCCTGCTGTATGTGACCTTCCTCCAGGTGCCGGCCGCCGAGCTGGTCCGCTCGCTGCGGGCCAGCCGGTTCCTGGCCGCCGCGCTGGTGGTCAACTTCGTCGCCGTGCCGCTGGTGGTCGCGGCGATGTTCGTCTTCCTGCCCGACGACCGGGCGCTGCGGCTCGGGGTGCTGCTGGTGCTGCTCGCCCCCTGTGTGGACTATGTGATCGTCTTCTGCGGACTGGCCGGCGGCAGCAGCCAGCGGCTGCTGGCCGCCACCCCGTTGCTGCTGCTCGCGCAGATGCTGCTGCTGCCCGGCTTCCTCTTCCTGTTTCTGGGGTCGGAGCTGGCGGATGTCGTCGAGGCGGGCCCGTTTGTCGAGGCGTTCGTGGTGCTGATCGCCGTTCCGCTGACCCTGGCCTGGCTCACCCAGGCATGGGCGGCCCGCCGCCCGGTCGGGCGGCGGACGGCGGACGCGCTGGGCACGGCGATGGTGCCGCTGATGGCGGCGACGCTGCTGACCGTGGTCGCCTCCCAGGTGCCCAAGCTGGACGAGAGCCTCGCCGACGTGGCCGCCGTGGTGCCGTTCTATGTGCTGTTCCTGCTGGTGATGGCGCCGGTCGGGGTCGGCGTCGCCCGGCTCTTCCGGCTGGAGCCCGTGGCCGGCCGCGCCATCGTGTTCACCGGGGCGACCCGCAACTCCCTGGTCGTCCTGCCGCTGGCCCTCGCGCTGCCCGACGCGTTCGCCATCGCGGCCGTGGTGGTCGTCACCCAGACGCTGGTGGAGGTGGTCGGCATGGTCATCTGCGTCCGGGCCGTCCCCCGGCTGCTGCCGATGCGCTGAGCGGCGGGCCACCTCGGCCCGGGCTGAACCGATGCCCTAGGGGGCTCTACGGGTAGCTGGGGCCGGGCGGTGGCGTCGACGATCGTCCTCCAGGGACGGAACGCCGGCCAGCGGCGTTTTCCGCGCGCGACGAGGGAGGCACTCGGCGCCATGACGAGTGATCTTGTGAACGGTACCGACGCCATCGCCATCACCGGCCTGTCGTGTCGCCTGCCGCAGGCCCCCGACGGGGGCGCGTTCTGGGAGTTGCTGCGCGCCGGGCGCAGCGCGATCACCGAGGTGCCGCCCGGCCGTTGGGACGCGGACGCGCTGCTGCCCGACGCGCCGGAACGGCACCGCGCCGCCCTGCGGCACGGCGGGTTCCTCGACGAGGTGGACCGGTTCGACGCCGGGTTCTTCGGGATCTCGCCGCGCGAGGCGGTGGCGATCGATCCCCAGCAGCGGCTCTTCGCCGAGCTGGCCTGGGAGGCCCTTGAGGACGCGGGCATCGTCCCCGGGACGCTGCGCGGCACCGCGACCGGCGTCGTCGTCGGCGCCACGGCCGGCGACTACGCGGCGCTGGCGGCGCGCGGCGGCGCCGTCACCCAGCACTCGCTGCCCGGTCTCAACCGGGGCGTCATCGCCAACCGGGTGTCGTACGCGCTGGGCCTGCGCGGGCCGAGCCTGACGGTGGACTCGGCGCAGTCGTCGTCGCTGGTCGCCGTGCATCTCGCGGTGGAGAGCCTGCGTCGGGGCGAGAGCACGCTGGCGCTGGCCGGCGGTGTGGCGCTCAACCTGGCGCCGGAGAGCGCCGAGGTCGCCGGCAGGTTCGGCGGGTTGTCCCCTGACGGGCGCTGCTTCACCTTCGACGCGCGGGCCAACGGCTATGTGCGCGGCGAGGGCGGCGGGGTGGTGGTGCTGAAGCCGCTGGCGCACGCGGTGCGCGACGGGGACCGGGTGTACGGGGTGATCCTGGGCGGCGCGGTCAACAACGACGGAGCCACCGAGGGCTTGACCGTGCCCAGCGCCGAGGCCCAGGCCGAGGTGGTGCGGCGGGCCTGCGCGGACGCGGGCGTGGACCCGGCGCTGGTGCGTTATGTGGAGTTGCACGGGACGGGCACCCCGACCGGGGATCCGCTGGAGGCGGCGGGTGTCGGCGCGGTCTACGGGCGGGCGCGCCCGGCGGGTTCGCCGGTGATCGTCGGCTCGGCCAAGACCAACGTGGGCCATCTGGAGGGCGCCGCGGGGATCGTCGGACTGATCAAGACGGCGCTGAGCCTCCGGCACCGGGAGATCCCGGCGAGCCTCAACTACGCGGCGCCGCACCCGGAGATCGATGTCGAGTCGCTGAATCTACGCGTCCAGACCGAGGCGGGTCCCTGGCCGGACGCGCCGCTGGTCGCCGGGGTCAGCTCGTTCGGCGTGGGCGGCACCAACTGCCATCTGGTGCTCGCCGAGGCCCCCGAGGTGACGGCGCCGACGGGGGCGGCGGGTGGGCCGGCGGTGCCGCTCACCCCCTGGCCGGTGTCCGGGCGCACGGACGCGGCGCTGCGCGCGCAGGCCGGGCGGCTGCGCGAGCGCCGGGGAACGGACGCCGACCCGTTCGACGTCGGCTGGTCGTTGGCGATGGGCAGGACCCACTTCGAGCGTCGCGCCGTGGCCATAGGGCCCGACCACGACGCCCAGTTGGCGGCGCTGAGCGCGGGCGAGGCGGCCCCGGGGCTGGTCACCGGGACCGTCGGCGAACACGGCGGGATCGCGCTGGTCTTCCCCGGACAGGGCTCCCAATGGGCGGGCATGGCGCGGGAGTTGCTGGCCACCTCGGCGGTCTTCCGGGCGTCGGTCGACGCGTGCGAGGCGGCGCTCTCCCCCCATGTGGAGTGGTCGCTGGCCGAGGTGCTGGCGGGCGCGCCCGACGCGCCGCCCCTGGACCGCGCGGATGTGCTGCAACCGACCCTGTTCGTGGTGATGGTGTCGCTGGCGCGGGTGTGGGAGTCGCTGGGCGTGCGCCCGGACGCGGTGGTCGGGCATTCGCAGGGCGAGGTCGCGGCGGCGCATATCGCCGGCGCGCTCGACCTGGCGGACGCGGCCCGGATCGTCAGCCTGCGCAGCAGGACCATCAGGCGGCTGGCGGGCACCGGGGCGATGGCGTCGGTGCCGCTGCCGGCCGACGAGGTCGCCCGGTATCTGGCCCCGTTCGGCGAGGCGGTGAGCGTCGCCGCCGTGAACGGGCCCGGCACCACCGTCGTGGCCGGCACCCCGGCCGCGGTCGCCGAGGTGGTGGCGCGGGCCCAGGAGGACGGGGTGCGCGCCAAGGCGGTGCCGGCCGTGGACTTCGCCTCGCACTCGCCGCACATGGAGGCCATCCGCGAGCCGCTGCTGGAGCAGCTGAGCGGGGTGGCCCCGCGCGCGGGCGGGACCACGTTCTACTCGACGGTGACCGGGACGCCCCAGGACGGTGCCGGCCTGGACGCCGACTACTGGTATACGAACCTGCGGCAGCCGGTGCTCTTCGAGGCGACGCTCCGGGCCATGGCGGACGCCGGGTTCGGCACGTTCGTCGAGGTCAGCCCGCACCCCGTGCTCACCCAGGGGCTGCGCGAGACGCTGCCGGAGGCGCTGGTCGTGGGGTCGCTGCGGCGCGAGTCGGCGCCCTGGCCGCGCCTGTTGACCTCGCTGGCCGAGCTGCATGTGCGCGGAGTGCCGGTGGACTGGTCGGGTGTCTTCGCCGGGCGGACGCCGGACCGGGTGCCGTTGCCCACCTACGCGTTCCAACGCGCCCGCCACTGGCCCGAGTCCGTGGCACCGACGGCAGCGTCCGGCGCGCCGCTGCCCCCGGTGGCGGCGCCCGAACCGGTCGAATCCGAGCGCGCGAGCTGGCCGGAGCGGTTCGCCGGGCTCGCGGCCGAGGGGCGGGCCAGGGCCGCGCTCGAACTGGTGCGGCTGCGCACGGCGTTGGTGCTGGGGCATCTGTCCTGGGAGGACGTGGACGCCGACCGGGCGTTCCGCGATCTCGGCCTGGACTCGACGCTGGCGGTGCAGCTGCGGCAGGAGTTGGCCGAGGCCACCGGGCTCGCGCTCCCCGACAGCCTGGTCTTCGACCATCCCAGCCCGACCCGGCTGGCCCACAGGCTGGCCGAACTGGCCCTGGGCGAGGAGCCGTCGCGGATTCCGGCGGCTCCGACGGCGCCGCCCGCGCCGGTGGCCGACGATCCGATCGTGATCGTCGGGATGGCCTGCCGGTTCCCCGGCGGCGTCGGTTCGCCCGAGGAGCTGTGGCGGCTGGTGGAGGACGGGGTGGACGCGATCTCCTCGTTCCCGGACGACCGGGGCTGGGATCTCGACGGTCTGTACGCGCCCGAGCCCGGCGTCCGGGGGCGGACCTACACCCGCCATGGCGGCTTCCTCGACGATGTCGCCGCGTTCGACGCGGAGTTCTTCGGCATCAGCCCGCGCGAGGCCACCGCGATGGACCCGCAGCAGCGGCTGCTGCTCCAGGTCGCGTGGGAGGCGTTCGAGCGGGCCGGGATCGCCCCCGACGGGCTGCGCGGCAGCGGCACGGGCGTCTTCGTCGGCGCGATGTCGCAGGAGTACGGCCCCCGGCTGCACGAGGGCGACGAGGGGCTCGGCGGCTATCTGCTCACCGGCACCACGGCGAGTGTCGCCTCCGGGCGGCTCGCCTACACCTTCGGCCTCCAGGGCCCGGCGGTGACGGTCGACACCGCCTGCTCGTCGTCGCTGGTCGCGCTGCACCAGGCGGCGCAGGCGCTGCGCGCCGGGGAGTGCTCGCTGGCCCTGGCGGGCGGCGTCACGGTGATGGCGACGCCGGGGATGTTCGTGGAGTTCGGGCAGCAGCGCGGGTTGGCGCCCGACGGCCGCTGCCGTTCGTTCGCCGCCTCGGCCGGCGGCACCTCCTGGGGTGAGGGCGCCGGCGTGGTGCTGCTGGAGCGGCTGTCGGACGCCCGCCGCGCCGGGCACCCGGTGCTGGCCGTGGTACGCGGCTCGGCGATCAACCAGGACGGCGCGTCCAACGGGCTGACCGCGCCCAACGGGCCGGCCCAACAGGGCGTCATCCAGACCGCGTTGGCCGGTGCCGGGCTGAGCCCCGACCAGGTGGACGCGGTCGAGGGGCATGGCACCGGCACCTCGCTCGGCGACCCGATCGAGGCCCAGGCGCTGCTCGCCACCTACGGCCAGGGCCGCTCCCCCGACGAACCGCTCTGGCTCGGCTCCCTCAAGTCGAACATCGGCCACGCCCAGGCGGCGGCCGGGGTGGCCGGCGTCATCAAGATGGTGCAGGCCATCCGGCATGGCACGCTGCCGAAGACACTGCACGTGGACGAGCCGAGCCCGCGTGTCGACTGGGACGCGGGCGGCGTCCGGCTGCTCACCGAGGCCAGGGCCTGGCCGGAGACGGGCCGTCCGCGCCGCGCCGCGATCTCGTCCTTCGGGATCAGCGGCACCAATGCCCATCTGATCCTGGAGGCCCCGCCCGCGCCTGAGGAGCCCGCCGCCGCGCCCACGCCGGCGGGCCACCCCGTGCCCTGGGTGCTGTCCGCCGCCTCGGCCGAGGCACTCGGGGAGCAGGCCGCGCGGCTGCGCGCCGGGCTGGCGTCCCAACCGGGCCTCGCCCCCGGCGCGATCGGCCACGCGCTGGCCAGGGGCCGGGCCCGTCTCCCCCATCGCGCCGTCGTGGTGGCGGCCGACCGCGCGGAGTTCGACGCCGCGCTGACGGCGCTCACCCGTGCCGAGCCGACCTCCGCTCTGGTGCGCGGCACCGCCAGGGACGGCGCGACGGCCTTTCTCTTCACCGGTCAGGGCAGTCAACGCCTGGGCATGGGCCGTGAGTTGGCCGAGACGTTCCCGGTGTTCGCGGCGGCGCTCGACGAGGTCTGCGAGCTGCTGGGGCCCGAGGTCCGGGCGGTGATGTGGGGCGACGAGGAGGCGCTGGGGCGCACCGAGTTCACCCAGCCGGCGATCTTCGCCGTGGAGGTGGCGCTGTTCCGGCTGTTCGCGTCCTGGGGCGTGCGGCCCGACGTCGTCGCCGGCCACTCGATCGGCGAGCTGGCCGCCGCCCAGGTGGCGGGCGTGTTCTCGCTGCCGGACGCCGCCCGGCTGGTGCGCGCCAGGGGCCGGTTGATGGGGGCCCTGCCGCGCGGCGGGGCCATGGTCGCGGTGGAGGCCACCGAGGAGGAGGTGCTCCCCCTGCTGACGGCAGGGGTGGGTCTGGCCGCCGTCAACGGGCCGGCGTCGGTGGTCATTTCGGGCGTGGCGGACGAGGTCGACGCCGTGCTGCTGCGGCTGGGCGAACGTCGGACCAACCGGCTCACCGTGTCCCACGCGTTCCACTCGCCGCTGATGGACCCGATGGTGGCGGAGTTCCGCGAGGTGGCGGGCCGCATCGCCTACGCACCGCCACGGATCCCCGTGGTGGCGGGCGGCGAGGTGACCGATCCGGAGTACTGGGTGCAGCATGTGCGCGCCACGGTGCGGTTCGCCGACACCGTCACCCGTCTTGAGGCGTCGGGCGTCACCCGTTGTCTGGAGCTCGGCCCGGACGCCGTGCTCACCCCCATGGCCCGCGCCGCCCTCGCCGCCGGGCCCCGACCCGCCACGCTGGTGCCCACCCTGCACCGGGACCGGGCGGAGCCACGGGCGGTGTTGACGGCCCTGGGCCGACTGCACGCGGACGGGGTCGCCGTCGACTGGGCGGGCGTGTTCGGCCCGGGCCCGGCTCCGGTGCTCGACCTGCCGACCTATCCGTTCCAGGAGCGGCGCTACTGGCTTCGGACGCCGAGGCCGACCGGTGGCGCCGACGGTCTCGGGTTGACCGCGACCGGCCATCCGCTGCTCACCACGGCGGTGGAACTCCCCGACTCCGGCGGCCTGTTGCTCACCGGACGGATCGCCGCCGCCGATCCCGCCTGGGTGCCCGACCACG
This sequence comes from Streptomyces profundus, assembly GCF_020740535.1. Taxonomy (NCBI): domain Bacteria; kingdom Bacillati; phylum Actinomycetota; class Actinomycetes; order Kitasatosporales; family Streptomycetaceae; genus Streptomyces; species Streptomyces profundus. The sequence goes on along the minus strand of NZ_CP082362.1, from coordinate 7,170,379 downwards.
CCGTGTTCGACACCCCCGTGCTGCCGGGCGTCGCGTTCCTGGACATGCTGCTGCACGCCGCCGCCCGGGTGGGCAGCACCCGCGTCGCGGAGCTGACCCATCACGCGTTCCTGGCCCCGCCCCCGCGCGGCGCCCTCCAGCTACGGGTGCATCTGCGACCGGCGAACGACGCGGGCCTGCGGACCTTCGCCGTCCACGCACGGCCCGAGGGCGCCGATCCGGATGCGGACTGGACCTGCCATGTCACGGGCACGCTGGGGGCCGCCGACGAGCCGGCGGAGGTGGCGCCGGCCCCGGCGGCCTGGCCGCCGCCCGGGGCCCATGCGTTGGACACCGAGGGCTTCTACGCCTGGATGGCCGGGGCCGGGCTCCGTTACGGGCCGGCGTTCCAGGGCCTCAGGGCGGCCTGGCGGGACGGCGACACGCTCTATGCCGAGGTCGAGCTGCCGGCCGGCACGGGCCCCGGCGGCTATGGCGTCCATCCGGCGCTGCTCGACTCCGCGCTGCACCCGCTCGCCCTGGCCGCCGTCGACACGGAGTCGGACGGCACGCTCCAGGTGCCGTTCGCGTGGAGCGGGGTGACGCTGCATGCCGGCGGCGCCCGCGCGCTGCGGGTCCGGCTGGCCAAGTCGGGCCAGGAGAGCGTCGCGCTGCTGGTCACCGACCAGGACGGCGCGCCCGTCCTCTCGGTCGACTCCCTCGCGATGCGGGCCGTCAGCCCCGACCGGTTCGCCCCCACCCCGGCCACCGACCGGGACGGCGCGCTGCACGAGGTCGTCTGGCGTGCGCTGCCGGCGGGTGCGGCGGAGGCCGGTTGGGAGGTGCCGGCGCTCGGCGCCGGGCCGGTGCCGGTCGCGCCGGGGGTGTTCGCCGCCTGGTGCCTGCCCCAGACGGACACCGATCCCGTCCAGGCCGCCCATGACGTGCTGCGCCGCACCCTCGCCCTGGCCCAGGAGTTCCTCACCGGCGAGGAGACCGACGCCCGCCTGGTGTTGCTCACCCGGGGCGCCGTCTCCACCGACACACCCGACCTGGCCACCGCCGCACTCTGGGGCCTGATCCGCTCCGCCCAGTCCGAACACCCGGGCCGGTTCACCCTGCTCGACCTGGACGATTCGGCGCCCTCGCTGGTTGCCGCCCCGGGAGAGCCCCAACTGGCCCTGTGCGACGGTCAGTTCCTCGTCCCCAGGATCGCCAGAACGCCGGCGGGGACCAGCGCGGAAGGGGCGACGTTCACCCCGGGACGGACCGTGCTGATCACCGGCGGCACCGGCGCCCTGGGCGCACTGCTGGCCCGCCACCTCGTCACCCGACACGGCGTCGACCACCTCCTGTTGACCAGCCGCAGCGGACCCGAAGGCGCCGGCACCCTCGCCCAGGAACTCACCGACCTCGGCGCCCACATCACCATCACCGCCTGCGACACTACCGACCCCCACGCCCTCACCCAACTCCTGGACACCATCCCCGACGAGCACCCCCTCGGCTCCGTCATCCACTGCGCCGGCGTACTCGACGACGCCACCCTCACCACCCTCACCCCCGAACGCCTCACCACCGTCCTACGCCCCAAGATCGACGCCGCCTGGAACCTCCACCACGCCACCAAACACCTCACCCTCGACACCTTCATCCTCTACTCCTCAGCCGTCGCCACCCTCGGCTCCCCAGGCCAAGCCAACTACGCCGCCGCCAACGCCTTCCTCGACGCCCTCGCCACCCACCGCCACACCCAGGACCTCCCCGCCACCTCCCTCGCCTGGGGCCTCTGGCAACACGGCATGGCCACCACCCTCAACCCCCACGACCTCCACCGCATGACCCGCAACGGACTCCACCCCATGCCGGCGGAGCAGGCGCTGGCGCTCTTCGACGCGGCGCTGAGGAGTGACCGGGCGGTGCTGGTCCCGGCCAGCCTGGGCGGCGACCCGACCAAGGCCAGGCCCCTGCTCGCCGAGTTGGCGCCCGCGCCCAAGCCGAGGAGCGACGAGCGGAACGACCGGCGGGACGACCCGGGCGCGGACGCGCCGCTGCGCCAGCGGCTCGCGGCGCTGCCCGAGGCCGACCAGCGCGAGGTGCTCCTCACCTTCCTCGGGGTGCACGCCGGCGCCGTGCTGGGCCACGAGGGTCCGCTCGCCATGGACCCCGAGAAGCCGTTCAAGGAGCTGGGGTTCGACTCGCTCAGCGGCATCGAGCTGCTGATCGTGCTGAGCGAGGAGACGGGGCTGCATCTGCCGTCGACCATGCTCTTCGACCACCCCACGCCGGAGGCGTTGATCAGCCATCTCAGGGACGCACTGGTCGAGGAGGCCGCGGAACCACCCGCCCCCGCCCCCGCGCCCGTCGCGTCGGCAACGGTCGTCGAGGAGCGGATCAACGAGCCGATCGCGATCGTCGGCATGGCGTGCCGGTTCCCCGGTGGGGCCAACTCCCCCGACGCGCTCTGGCAGTTGGTGATGGACGAACGGGACGCGGTCGGCCCGTTCCCCGACAACCGGGGCTGGGACCTCGACCACCTCTTCGACCCCGACCCCGACGCCCGAGGCCGCACCTACGCCAGCGAAGGCGGCTTCCTCTACGACGCCGACCGCTTCGACCCCGAGTTCTTCGGCATCAGCCCCCGCGAAGCCCTCGCCCTCGACCCCCAACAACGCCTCCTCCTCGAAACCGCCTGGGAGACCTTCGAACACGCCGGCATCGACCCCACCCCCCTACGCGGCTCCGCCACCGGCGTCTTCGCCGGGGTCGTCACCCAGGAGTACGGCTCCCTGGTCCATCGGGGCGACGAGCCCGTGGACGGCTTCCTGTTGACGGGGACGACGGCGAGTGTGGCGTCAGGCCGGATCGCCTACACCCTCGGCTTCGAGGGACCAGCCGTCACCATCGACACCGCCTGCTCCTCCTCCCTCGTCGCCCTCCACATGGCCTGCCAAAGCCTCCGCAACAACGAAAGCACCATGGCCCTGGCCGGCGGCGCCACCATCATGGCCAACCCCGGCATGTTCCTCGAATTCAGCCGCCAACGCGGCCTCGCCCCCGACAGCCGCTGCAAATCCTTCTCCAACACCGCCAACGGCGTCGCCTGGGCCGAAGGCGCCGGCATGATCCTCCTCGAACGCCTCACCGACGCCCAACAACACGGCCACCCCATCCTCGCCACCATCCAAGGCACCGCCATCAACCAAGACGGCGCCTCCAACGGACTCACCGCACCCAACGGACCCGCCCAACAACGCGTCATCCACACCGCACTCACCAACGCGGGACTCACCCCCAACGACATCGACGCCATCGAAGCCCACGGCACCGGCACCCCCCTCGGCGACCCCATCGAAGCCCAAGCCCTCCACCACACCTACGGCCAACACCGCACCCCCAACAACCCCCTCTACCTCGGCTCCCTCAAATCCAACATCGGCCACGCCCAAGCCGCCGCCGGCATCGGCGGCATCATCAAAACCATCCAAGCCATCCGCCACGCCACCCTCCCCAAAACCCTCCACATCAACCAACCCACCCCCCACATCGACTGGACCAACACCCCCCTCCAACTCCTCACCCACACCCAACCCTGGCCCCACACCAACCACCCCCGCCGCGCCGCCGTCTCCTCCTTCGGCATCAGCGGCACCAACGCCCACATCATCCTCCAACAAGCACCCCCGGCAGAGCCCGAAACGACCGCCCCGGACGGCGATCAGCCGGTCCCGGACGGCGCCGCGCTCGCGTGGGTGCTCTCCGCCCGAAGCCAGGACGCGCTTCGCGCCCAGGCGGAGCGGCTGCGCCAGCACCTCACCGCGCACCCCGAGGCGCGCCCGGAACAGGTGGGGCAGGCCCTCACCACCGGGCGTTCGCTCCTCCCTCAGCGGGCCGTGCTGATCGCGGACGGGCCCGAGGGGTTCGACCGGGCCCTCGAAGCCCTCGGCCGCGGCGAGCCCTCCCCCGCGCTGGTGCGCGGCGCCCCCCGGCCGGGCAAGACGGCGTTCCTCTTCACCGGTCAGGGCGCCCAACGCGCCGGCATGGGCCGCCAGTTGTACGACACCCACCCCGTCTTCCGAGAGGCGTTCGACGAGGTCTGCGCCGCCCTGGACCACCACCTGGACACCCCACAGCCGCTCAAGAAGATCGTGTTCGGCAACGACCAGGAGCGACTGAACCAGACAGGGCACGCCCAGGCGGCGCTCTTCGCCGTCGAGACCGCGCTGCACCGACTGGTGGCTTCCTTCGGCATCACGCCCGACTATCTCGCCGGGCATTCGGTGGGCGAGATCGCCGCCGCGCATGCCGCCGGGGTGCTCTCCCTGGACGACGCCAGCCGCCTGGTCGCCGCCCGAGGCACCCTGATGCAGGCCCTCCCACCCGGCGGCGCCATGGTCTCCCTGCGCGTCGGCGAGGACGAGGTCCTCCCGCTGCTGGCGGGCCGGGAGCACGAGGTCGCGCTGGCCGCCGTGAACGGGCCCGCGTCCGTCGTGGTCTCCGGCACCGGGGCGGCCACCGCCGAGATCGCCGAGGCGCTGGCCGAACGGGGCGTCAGAACACGCCGGTTGGCCGTCTCGCACGCCTTCCACTCGCCGCTGATGGAACCCATGCTGGCGGAGTTCGCCCGCGTCGCCGGCGAACTGGCCTTCCACCGGCCGAACGTTCCCGTGGTCTCCAACCTCACCGGGCGGCTCGCCGAGCCGGGCGAGATCGCCGACCCGGCGTACTGGGTGCGGCATGTGCGGGAGGCGGTGCGCTTCGCCGACGGTGTCACCACCCTCCACGAGTTGGGCGTCCGGCACTTCCTTGAGCTCGGCCCGGACGGCACCCTCACCACGATGGCCCAGGACAGCCTCGACGAGGACGCGTCCGAGAGCACCCTGGTCGCGTCGCTGCACCGGGAGCGGGACGAGGACCACACCTTCCTCGCCGCGTTGGGGACGCTGCACGCCCATGGGGTGCCGCTCTCCTGGGCGCCGCTCTTCGGCACCGGCCGACGGCCCGTCCTCGATCTGCCGACCTACGCCTTCCAGCGCCAGCGCTACTGGCTGGACGCGTCCGTCCCGACGGTGGGCGCCGGTGGCCTCGGGCTGACGGCGACGGGCCATCCTGTGCTCAGCACGGTGACCGAACTCCCGGACGGGGGCGGGCACTTGTTCACCGGGCGGGTCTCCGGATCGAATCCGGCATGGGTGGCGGAGCACGCCATCTTCGGCGCGATGATCGTGCCGGGGGTGGCCTTTGTGGACCTGCTGTTGCATGTGGCCGGCCAAGTGGGCTGCGACCAGGTCGAGGAGCTCACCCACCACGTCTTCCTCGCCGTGCCGGAGCGCGGCGCGCTCCAGCTCCGGGTGCTGGTGGAGTCCGCCGACGAGACCGGGCGGCGCCCGCTGGCGGTGTACTCGCGGCCCGAGGTCGCGCCGGCCGAGACCTCGTGGACGTGCCATGCCACCGGGGCGCTGGCCCCGGGGCGGCGGGAGGCCCCCGCGACGATCGACACGCTCGCCGACCAGGCATGGCCGCCGGCCGCCGCCGAGCCCGTCGACACGGCGGAGTTCTACCGGCGGATCGTCGACGCGGGGTTCGGCTACGGCCCGCTCTTCCGCAGCCTCGACGCCGCCTGGCGGGACGGCGATATCACCTACGCCGAGGTCGCGCTGCCCACGGACGCGGACACGGACGGCTATGGCATCCACCCGGGCCTGCTCGACTCGGCGCTCCAGCCGGCGGCCCTGGTCGCCGGGGACGCGGGCACGGCGGACACCATCCGGGTGCCGTTCTCCTGGAGCGGCGTCTCCCTGCACGCGACGGGGGCGCGGGCGTTGCGCATCCGCCTCGCCTGGGCCGCCCAGGACACCCTGACGCTGGTCATCTCCGACCAGACGGGCGCCCCGGTGATGACGATCGACGCGCTGGTGATGCGGGCGGTCGGCGCCGACCAGCTCGCGCAGGCGCGGGCCGCCGACGCGGGCGAGCTGTTCGCCGTCGACTGGGCCTCCGTCCCGGCCCCCTCGGGTGCGGCGGAGGCCGGTTGGGAGGTGCCGGCGCTCGGCGCCGGGCCGGTGCCGGTCGCGCCGGGGGTGTTCGCCGCCTGGTGCCTGCCCCAGACGGACACCGATCCCGTCCAGGCCGCCCATGACGTGCTGCGCCGCACCCTCGCCCTGGCCCAGGAGTTCCTCACCGGCGAGGAGACCGACGCCCGCCTCGTGTTGCTCACCCGGGGCGCCATCTCCACCGACACACCCGACCTGGCCACCGCCGCACTCTGGGGCCTGATCCGCTCCGCCCAGTCCGAACACCCCGACCGGCTGGTGCTGGTCGACCTGGACGAAACACCGGACTCACTCGCCGCCGTCCCCGCGTCCCTTGCCACCGAGGAGCCCCAACTCGCGCTGCGCGACGGTCATTTCCTCGCCCCCAGGATCGCCAGAACGCCGGCGGGGACCAGCGCGGAAGGGGCGACGTTCACCCCGGGACGGACCGTGCTGATCACCGGCGGCACCGGCGCCCTGGGCGCACTGCTGGCCCGCCACCTCGTCACCCGACACGGCGTCGACCACCTCCTGTTGACCAGCCGCAGCGGACCCGAAGGCGCCGGCACCCTCGCCCAGGAACTCACCGACCTCGGCGCCCACATCACCATCACCGCCTGCGACACCACCGACCCCCACGCCCTCACCCAACTCCTGGACACCATCCCCGACGAGCACCCCCTCGGCTCCGTCATCCACTGCGCCGGCGTACTCGACGACGCCACCCTCACCACCCTCACCCCCGAACGCCTCACCACCGTCCTACGCCCCAAGATCGACGCCGCCTGGAACCTCCACCACGCCACCAAACACCTCACCCTCGACACCTTCATCCTCTACTCCTCAGCCGTCGCCACCCTCGGCTCCCCAGGCCAAGCCAACTACGCCGCCGCCAACGCCTTCCTCGACGCCCTCGCCACCCACCGCCACACCCAGGACCTCCCCGCCACCTCCCTCGCCTGGGGCCTCTGGCAACACGGCATGGCCACCACCCTCAACCCCCACGACCTCCACCGCATGACCCGCAACGGACTCCACCCCATGCCGACCGAACAAGCCCTCGCGCTCTTCGACGCGGCGCTCGACACCGGGCGACCGGTGGTCGTTCCGGCGAAGTTCGACCTGGCCGGGCTGCGCGCCCGGGCCTCGTCCGCCCCGGTGCCGGCGCTCTTCCGTGGGTTGGTGCGCGCGCCGGTGCGCGGTGCCGCCCTGGCCCAGGGGTCCCGCGCGGCGGGCGGCGGTCTGCGGGAGTCCCTCGCCGGGCGCCCGGAGCGGGAGCAGATCCGGGTCATCGTGGACTTCCTCCGTGGCCAGATGGCCGGCGTGCTGGGGCACGGTTCGCCGGACGCGATCGATGCGGCCAGCTCCTTCCGGGAGCTGGGCTTCGACTCGCTCAGCTCCGTTGAGTTGCGGAACGCGCTCAACAAGGCGTCGGGGATGCGGCTGCCGTCCACGCTGCTGTTCGACTACCCGACGCCCGCCGTGCTGGCGCGGCATATCCAGACCGAGTTGGCGGGGGCCGAGCAGCCGGCGGAGCGCGCGCCCCGGGCGCAGGTCACGCCGCGCACCGCGCCGGACCCGACGCACGCGAACGAGCCGATCGCGGTGGTGGGGATGGCGTGCCGGTTCCCCGGTGGGGCCAACTCCCCCGACGAGCTCTGGCAGTTGGTGATGGACGAACGGGACGCGGTCGGCCCGTTCCCCGACAACCGGGGCTGGGACCTCGACCACCTCTTCGACCCCGACCCCGACGCCCGAGGCCGCACCTACGCGAGCGAAGGCGGCTTCCTCTACGACGCCGACCGCTTCGACCCCGAGTTCTTCGGCATCAGCCCCCGCGAAGCCCTCGCCCTCGACCCCCAACAACGTCTCCTCCTCGAAACCGCCTGGGAGACCTTCGAACACGCCGGCATCGACCCCACCCCCCTGCGCGGCTCCGCCACCGGCGTCTTCGCCGGGGTGGCCGCGGGCGAGTATGTGTCGTTGACGCACCACGGCGGGGAGCCGGTCGAGGGCTATCTGTTGACGGGGACGACGGCGAGTGTGGCATCAGGCCGGATCGCCTACACCTTCGGCTTCGAGGGACCAGCCGTCACCATCGACACCGCCTGCTCCTCCTCCCTCGTCGCCCTCCACATGGCCTGCCAAAGCCTCCGCAACAACGAAAGCACCATGGCCCTGGCCGGCGGCGCCACCATCATGGCCAACCCCGGCATGTTCCTCGAATTCAGCCGCCAACGCGGCCTCGCCCCCGACAGCCGCTGCAAATCCTTCTCCAACACCGCCAACGGCGTCGCCTGGGCCGAAGGCGCCGGCATGATCCTCCTCGAACGCCTCACCGACGCCCAACAACACGGCCACCCCATCCTCGCCACCATCCAAGGCACCGCCATCAACCAAGACGGCGCCTCCAACGGACTCACCGCACCCAACGGACCCGCCCAACAACGCGTCATCCACACCGCACTCACCAACGCGGGACTCACCCCCAACGACATCGACGCCATCGAAGCCCACGGCACCGGCACCCCCCTCGGCGACCCCATCGAAGCCCAAGCCCTCCACCACACCTACGGCCAACACCGCACCCCCAACAACCCCCTCTACCTCGGCTCCCTCAAATCCAACATCGGCCACGCCCAAGCCGCCGCCGGCATCGGCGGCATCATCAAAACCATCCAAGCCATCCGCCACGCCACCCTCCCCAAAACCCTCCACATCAACCAACCCACCCCCCACATCGACTGGACCAACACCCCCCTCCAACTCCTCACCCACACCCAACCCTGGCCCCACACCAACCACCCCCGCCGCGCCGCCGTCTCCTCCTTCGGCATCAGCGGCACCAACGCCCACGTCATCCTCCAACAAGCACCCACCTCGGAGGAACACCAGGAGCACGGCGCGGAGTCGGCGCCGCGGGGCCCGGTGCCCTGGGTGCTCTCCGCCAGGAGCGAGGACGCCCTGCGGGCCCAGGCGCGGCGGCTGCTCGACCATGTGACGGAGCGTCCCGAGCTGCGTCCGGCCGAGGTCGCCCACGCGCTGGCCACCTCCCGCACCACCTTCGAGCACCATGCCGTCGCCGTCGGCGGTGACCGGGACGAGCTGCTCGCCGGGCTCAGGACGTTGGCGTCCGATCCGACCGCCGATCTCTTCCCGTCGGGCCCCCGGGCGGAGGGGGTCGCCTTCCTCTTCACCGGCCAGGGCGCCCAACGCGCCGGCATGGGCCGCCAGTTGTACGACACCCACCCCGTCTTCCGGGAGGCGTTCGACGAGGTCTGCGCCGCCCTGGACCACCACCTGGACACCCCACAGCCGCTCAGGGACATCGTGTTCGGCGACGACCAGGAACAGTTGGACCAGACCGGGCACACCCAGCCCGCGCTCTTCGCCTTCCAGACGGCGCTCTATCGGCTGGTGGCCTCCCTCGGCGTCATCCCCGGTCAGGTGATCGGCCACTCCGTGGGCGAGATCGCCGCCGCGCATGCCGCCGGGGTGCTCTCCCTGGACGACGCCAGCCGCCTGGTCGCCGCCCGAGGCACCCTGATGCAGGCCCTCCCACCCGGCGGCGCCATGGTCGCCGTCGAGGCGACCGAGGAGGAGGTGGCCGCGCGCCTCACCGACGGGGTGAGCGTCGCCGCCGTCAACGGCCCCCGGGCGCTGATGGTTTCGGGTGACGAGGCCGAAGTGGCCGCGATCGCCGACGAGTTCGCCGCGCTGGGGCGGCGCACCAGGCGGCTGCGGGTGAGCCACGCGTTCCACTCCCCCCGGATGGAGCCGATGCTGGACGCGTTCCGTGCGGTCGCCGAGGAGCTGACCTATCGGGCGCCCGAGATCCCGTTTGTCTCCACCGTGACGGGACGGGCCGACGCCGAGCCGACCAGCGCCGCCTACTGGACCGAGCAGATCCGCGCCACCACCCGCTTCCACGACGGCCTCGTCGCCTTGCAGGGCGAGGGGGTCAACGCCTTCCTGGAGATCGGCCCGGACGCGGTGCTCACCGCGCTGGCCCGGGAGGCGCTGCCCCAGGCGGCGGCGGTGCCACTGGTCCTCCGGGGCCAGGACGAACCGGCCGGGCTGGTCCGCGGGCTGGCCAGGGCGCACGCGCACGGTGTCGCCCTCGACTGGTCGGCGCTGCTCGCGGGGGGCGGGGCGCGGCGTGTGGACCTTCCCACCTACGCCTTCCAGCGCCGCCGCTACTGGCTGGAGCGGCAGGCCCCGGCCGGCTCGCCCGGTGGTCTCGGCCTGGAGGGCACCGCCCATCCGCTGTTGGCCACGGCCACCGAACTGCCGGACGGCACCCATCTGTTCACCGGACGGGTGGCGCTGTCGACGCATCCGTGGCTGGGCGACCACGTGGTGATGGGCACCGTGATCCTGCCGGGCACCGCCTTCGTCGAGCTGGCGTTCCACGCCGCGCTGGCGGTCGGCCAGGACGAGATCGCCGAGCTGGTGCTGAACGCGCCCGTCACCTTCGGATCGCGGGGCGCGGTGCTGCTCCAGGTCGTGGTGGGGCCCGAGGACCGGGCGGGCGGCCGGACGCTGACCCTGAGGTCCCGGGCCGAGGAGGACCACTCCTGGACGGAGAACGCCACCGGCACCCTGGGCGGTCTGGTCCCCGCGACCTGACGGAACCACCCCTGAGGGCCGGACCCCGAGAACGGGTCCGGCCCTCGGCCATGTCGGGCCGGCACGGCCAGGTGGGCGGCACAGACGGCGCCGCCCCGTCCCGGCTCGGGGCCGGGGCGGGGCGGCGGGTCGGTGGGTCAGGCCAGGCGGCGGGGGGTGAAGGGCGCCGCCGCCTCGGGCGGGGCGGTGTCGGTGAGGTGGGCGACGACGGCCGCGGCGGTGACGGGGGCCAGTTGGACGCCCATCCGGAAGTGGCCGGCGGCCAGATACACGTCGGGCACGGCGGTGGGCCCGATGAGCGGCAGGTCGTCGGGCGAGCCGGGCCGCAGCCCGGCGCTGACCTCGGCGAAGCGGAGGGCCCCGACGCCGGGGATGACCTCGGCGGCCCGGGTCAGCAGGCTCCGCGTGGCGTCGGCGGTGACGGTCTCGTCGTAGCCGCGCTCCTGGTAGGTGGCGCCGACGACGAGCTCCCCGTCGAGGCGGGGCACCAGATAGAGGGAGGAGCCCCGGACGAGGGCGCGGGCGGTGACGTCGAGGAGCGGCGGGTCGGAGTGCAGGCGCAGGATCTCGCCCTTGACCGGGCGGATCTCGGGCACCGCGCCGGCGGGCAGCCCGGCGATCCGGTGGGTCCAGCAGCCGGCGGCCAACACCAGCCGGTCGAAGGGGACTCGGCTGGTGTCGTCGAGGACGACGGCGTGGTCGTCGACCCGGGCCACGGCCCGGTGGAGCACGGTGCCGCCCAGCGCCTCAACGGCGGTGAGCAGCGCCGAGGTGAGGGCCCGGGGGTCGACGGCGCCCTCGTCCGGCGAGAAGAGGCCGCCGACGGTGGGGGCGAACGCGGGTTGCAGCTTGGCGCAGTCCTCGGGCGAGAGGCGTTCGGTGCGGATGCCGTGGGCCTCCTGGAACGCCCGCTGCCGCGCGAGGGCGCGCAGCCCCTCCTCGTCGAAGGCGGCGTCGAGCACCCCGTCGCGCCGGAAGCCGGCGGGGGCGAACTCCTCCAACGCGGCGACGAAGGACGGGTAGCGGGCTCGGGAGTCCAGGCAGAGACGCAGTAACTCCGGCTGGTCGTAGAGCTGTTCGTTGACGGCCGGCAGCATGCCGGCGGAGACGTGGGACGCCTTGCTGGCCGGGGCCGGGTCGAGCACCGTGACGGTGAGCCCCCGGCGGAGCGCCTCCCAGGCGGTGGCCAGGCCGATGACGCCCGCACCCACGACGACGGTGTTCATCGTGCACTCTCCCTGACGAGTCGGCGCAGATGGGCGGCGAGCCCGGCGGGCGTCGGATGGTCGAACGCGAGGGTGGCGGGGAGCCGGCTGCCGACGCCGGCGGAGAGCCGGCGGCTGAGTTCGAGGTTGCCGATGGAGTCCAGGCCGACCGAGCCGAACTCCCGGTCGGGGACGACGTCTTCCGGTCCGTCGAAGCCGAGCACGGCGGCGACCGCGGTGCGGACGAACTCCAGGACGGCCGCCTCGTGTTCGGCCTCGGGCAGTTCGGCGAGCCGGCCGCGCAGCGTGTCGGTCGCGGTGGGCGGTCCCGGGCGGGCCGGCGCCAGCTCGGCCAGCACCGGCGGCACCTCGCCGGTGAGACGGGCCTCGTTCAGCCGGACGGGGGCGAGGAGCGCCTCGTCGGTGGCGAACGCGGCGTCGAGGAGTGCCAGGCCCTGCTCGGGGGCGAGCGGCGCGAGTCCTGAGCGGCCGATGCGGGCGAGGTCGGAGGCGGAGAGCGCGGCGCCCATGCCGTCGTCGCCCTCCCACAGGCCCCAGGCCAGGGAGACCCCGTGCAGCCCGAGGGTGCGGCGGTGGTGCGCGAGCGCGTCCAACACGGCGTTGGCCGCCGCGTAGTTGGCCTGCCCCTGGTTGCCGATCAGCCCGGCCACCGAGGAGAACACGACGAACGCGCAAGCGGGGTCGGAGATCAGCTCGTGCAGATGGAGCGCGGCGTCGACCTTGGGGCGGAGCACCTTGTCCAGCCGGCCGGGCGTCAACGTCTCCACGGCCGCGTCGGCGAGCGTGCCGGCGGCGTGGATGACGGCGGACGGCGCGGGGAGGTCGGCGAGGGCCCTCTCCAGGGCGGTCCGGTCCGCCACGTCGCAGGCGACGAGGGAGACCCGGGCGCCCGACGCGGTGAGTTCGGCGCTGAGTTCGGTGGCGCCAGGGGCTTGGGGGCCGCGCCGGCTGAGCAGCACCAGGTGCTCGACGTCATGCGCGGTGACCAGGTGCCGGGCGACCAGCCGGCCGAGGGCGCCGGTGCCGCCGGTGAGCAGGACGGTGCCGGTGAGCGCGGGGCGTTTGGCCGGCGGCTGGCTGCGGGCCAGCCGCGGCCGGAGCAACGCACCCCGTCGCACGGCGAGTTGGGGCTCGCCGCTGGCCACGGCTGCGGCGAGGGAGCGTTCGGCGTCCTCGGGGTCGTCGATGTCGACCAGGACGAAGCGGCCCGGGTGTTCGGCCTGGGCGCTGCGGAGCAGGCCCCAGACGGCGGCGCCCGACACGTCGGAGAGGGGGTCGTCGGCGCGGGTGGCGACGGCGCCGCTGGAGACCAGGACGAGCCGGGCCGTGGCGAGGCGGTCGTCGGCGAGCCACTCCTGCACCAGCATCAGGGCGCGTTGGGCCACCGCCTGGGCGGCCGAGTCCTGATCCGTGCAGGACACGACGAACACGTCGGGCACGGGGGCCTTGGCGCGGAGCGCGGCGTCGAGGGCGCGCAGCGAGGGGAAGGAGTCGAAGGGCCGGGGCATGGCCTTCAGCGCGCCGGTCAGGCCGATGTGGTCGGTGCCGAGGAACGCCCAGCGCCGCTGGTCGGCGCCGGCCGCCGGCTGTTCGACGGGCTTCCAGCGGACGCGCAGCAGCTGGGTGCGGCGGACGGCGGCGTCGAGCTGGTCGGCGGTGACGGGCCGGCGGACCAGGCTGGCGACGGTGGCGACGGGGTCGCCGTCCTGGCCGGTGAGGGCGAGGGAGACGACCCCGTCGTCGCCCGGCACGGTGTGGACGTTGACGGCGCGGGCGCCGGCCCGGTGCAGGCGCACCCCGCGCAGCGCGAAGGGCAGGAAGGTGCTGCTCTCGCTGTCCAGGCCCGGGACCAGCGCGGACTGGAGCGCCGCGTCGAAGAGCGCCGGGTGCAGGTGGTATTCGCCGTCGCCGCCGCGCTGGCCGTCCAGCTCGGCCTCGGCGTAGACCTCGTCGCCGTGCGACCAGACGGCGCGCAGGCCCCGGAAGGCGGGGCCGTAGCGCAGGCCGCGATCGGCGAGCCGGCGGTAGATGTGGTCGATGTCGACCCGCTGGACGTCCTCGGGCTGGCCTGACCTTTCCGTGTTGCTCATCGTCGCTTCCTCCGCTGCGCCCGGTGGTCAGTTCGTCGGCGGGTTGGTGATGGCGGCGGCGATCTCCCCGGTGCTCTCGCCGCCGTGCTCGTCCCAGTAGCGGCACAGGGTCCGCAGGATGATCAGGGGGTCGCGCAGGTCGTTGCCGTCCCACTCGGCGATGTCGACGATCTCGATCTCGCCCCGGAAGTGGCGGCCCCGCATGGCGCTGCGGAAGCTGCTGCGGAAGTCGGTGATGAACACGTCGGCGAGCTGCCTGGTCCAGAACTGGTCGAGCGTCCAGTGGGAGAAGGGCGCGACGAGCGACTCCTTCACGGACTTGGCCATCAGGTAGTAGGCCATCTGGTTGAAGCAGATGTTGAACTCGACGGAGTTGAAGTGCCCGGTGTCGTCGATATAGCAGGACTCGGGGATCAGGAACGTGCAGGCGGCGCCGAGACGTCCGCCGTCGCGTGGGTCGCCCTTGGCGGTGACCGTGGCCGAGGTGAGGTACTCGCACCGCTTGGCCCGGTAGGGGGTCAGCACCCGGTGCAGCAGTTCCTCGTCGGTGGTGTGGACGCGTTCTCCGGTGTCGTCGAGCAGCTGGGTCATGTGGGTTCTCCCGATCGTTGCGCGGTGCGGAGGAGTTCGGCCAGGCTCATGCCCTGGATCTCGGCGGCGCGGTCCGCCCCGTCGTCGGCCGTCTCCTGGGCGGGCTCGGGCTCTTCGGCCGCCAGTTCGTCCAGCAGGTGGCGGGCGAGGGCGAGCGCCGTGGGGTGGTCGAAGACGAGGGTGGCCGGCAGGCGTTCGCCGACGGTCTCGCTGAGGGCGTTGCGGAAGCGGACGGCGGCGAGCGAGTCGAAGCCCATGTCGCGGAACGACCGTTCGGCGTCGACCTCGTCGGCGCCGGCGAAGCCGAGGGTGGCGGCGGCCTGGGTGCGGACGATGTCGAGCAGGGCGGCCTCGCGGCGGGCCGGCGAGAGCCCGGCGAGCCGTTCGCCGAGGCTCTCGGCGGGTTCCTGGGTGGCGGTGGCCTGGTCGGCGGCGCGGCGGGCGGGCCCTCGCACCAGATCGCGCAGCGGATAGGGCACGTCCGCGCGGCGCTGTCCGGTCAGGTCGAGCCGGATCGGGGCGAGGAACGCGCGGTCGCTGGCGCCGGCCGCGTCCAGCAGCGCCAGGCCCTCGGCGGAGGCGATGGGCAGCACTCCGTCGCGCCGCATGCCGGCGATGTCGGCGGCGGCGAGCGCGCCCGTCATGCCGCTGGCCTCGGCCCATAGGCCCCAGGCGAGGGACTGGGCGGCGAGCCCGTGGGCGCGGCGGTGCGCGGCGAGGCCGTCGAGGAAGGTGTTGGCGGCGGCGTAGTTGCCCTGGCCCGCACCGCCGGTGACGCCGGCGGCCGAGGAGAACAGCACGAAGGCGGAGAGGTCCTGGTCCGCGGTGAGCTGGTGCAGGTTCAGCGCCGCGTCGACCTTGGGCCGCAGCACGGTGGCCAGCCGCCCCTGGGTGAGCGAGGTGATGGTCGCGTCGTCGAGGACGCCCGCGGTGTGCACGACGCCGGCGAGGGTGCGGCCGGCGAGGGTGGCGGCCAGCGCGGCGCGGTCGGCGGCGTCGCAGGCGACCACCTCGACGCGGGCGCCCAGCGCCGTGAGTTCGGCGGCCAGTTCGGCGGCTCCCGGCGCCTGGGGGCCACGACGGCTGGTGAGCAGCAGATCGGTGACGCCGTGCGCGGTGACGAGATGGCGGGCGACCAGCGCGCCCAGGGTGCCGGTGCCGCCGGTGATCAGCACGGTGCCGGGCCGCTCCCCGAAGACGGTGGCGGGGCTGCCGCCGGCGTCGGCGGCCCGGACGAGGCGCGGGCGGTGCGGGACGCCGGCGCGGAGCGCGAGCTGGGGTTCGCCGGTGGCGAGGGCCGGGCCGAGATCGGGTTCGGCGGGGTCGTCGTCGGCGGGATCGAGGTCGATCAGCACGACACGTCCCGGGTGTTCCGTCTGGGCGCTGCGGACCAGCCCCCAGACGGCGGCGCCGGCCAGGTCGACGACGTCCTCGCCGGCGACGGAGACGGCGCCCCTGGTGACGACGGCGAGCGTGGTGTCGTCGTCGGGCCCCTCGGTCAGCCAGTCGGCCAGCCGGGCCAGCACGGAGGCGGTCGTGGCGTGCACCGCCTCCGCTGTGGTGCCGGCCGGGGGGCGGTGCGTCACGGCGGGGCGGGCGGGGCCCTGCGGGCTCGCCGGGGTCCAGACCAGTTCGAACAGGTCGTCACTGCCGGAAACGGGGGGCTGGCCCTCGTCGACCGGCCGCAGGACGAGGGAGTCGACGGTGGCGACGGGCCGGCCGGCGGGATCGGTGAGGCGCAGCGTGTACGCGTCCTCGCCGAGGCGGGTCATCGTCAGCCGGAGCTCGGCGGAGCCCGAGGCGTGCAGGTCGATCCCCGTCCAGGCGAACGGGAGGGTGACCCGTTCGGGGTCGGTGGCCAGCAGGGCGGTGGCGTGTAGCGCGGCGTCGAGCGCGGCCGGGTGCAGGCCGAACGCGGCGGCGTCGGCGGCGACCGGCTCGGGCAGCGCGATCTCGGCGTGGACGGAGTCGGCGGACCGCCAGGCGGCGCGCAGCCCCTGGAAGGCCGGCCCGTAGCGCAGGCGTTGCTCGGCTGACGGCGTGTAGAGGCCGGTGAGGTCCACGGGGTGGGCGTCGGCGGGGGGCCAGGGCGTGGGGGACGGCACCGGGTCGGGTCCCGCGTCGCCGATGGTGCCGTGGGCGTGCCGGGTCCAGGGGATGTCGGGCGCGGCACCCTCCGGCCTTGAGTGGATCGAGACGCCGGTCAGCTCGGCGTCCACCACGGCCTGGATGGCGACGCCGCCGCGTTCGGGGAGGACGAGCGGCGCCTCAAGTGTGAGCTCGGTGACCCGGCCCCGGCCGACCTCGTCGCCCGCGCGGACGGCCAGCTCCACGAAGCCGCTGCCGGGGAAGAGCGCGGCGCCGTCGACGCGGTGGTCGGCGAGCCAGCGCTGGGCGGCCAGCGACAGCCGGCCGGTGAGCAGCACGCCGCCGGCGCCGGCGAGAGGCACGGCCGAGCCGAGCAGCGGGTGGTCCGTCGGCAGCTGGCCGAAGTCCACCGCGTCACCGGCGCGTTCGGTGACGTCCAGCCAGTAGCGGCGGCGCTGGAACGGGTAGGTCGGCAGGTCGACGCGGCGGGCGCCGGCTCCTTCGAAGACCCCGGCCCAGTCGACGCCGGCGCCCCGCACCCACGCCTCGGCGAGCGCGGTGAGGAACTGGCGGGGGCCGCCCGCGTCGCGGCGCAGGGTGGCGACCAGCTGGGCGGCGACCCCGGCGGACTCGGCGGTCTCGCCGAGCCCGGCGAGCAGCCCGGGGTGCGGGCTGGCCTCGATGAAGATCTCGAACCCGTCGGCGAGCAGCGCCCTGCTGGTCTCCTCGAATCTGACGGGCTGCCGCAGGTTGGCGTACCAGTAGCCGGCGTCCAGGCCGGCGGTGTCCAGCGGCCCGGCGGTGACGGTGGAGTAGAAGGGGACGGTCGCGGTGCGGGGCGTCAGCTCGCCCAGCTCGGCCAGGAGCCGTTCGCGTATCTCCTCGACGAAGACCGAGTGGGAGGCGTAGTCCACGGGGATGCGGCGGGCCTGGACGCCGTCGCCTTCCAGGCGGGCCCGCAGGGCGTCGACGGCCGCCGGGTCGCCGCACACCACGACGGAGGAGGGGCCGTTGACGACGGCCAGTTGGAGGCCGAACGCGTCGAGGTGTGGGGTGACGGCGTCGGCTGAGAGCGCGACGGACAGCATGGCGCCGCGCCCGGCGAGGTCCTGCCGGATGACGCGGCTGCGCAGTGCGACGACGCGGGCGCCGTCCTCCAGGGACAGGGCGCCGGCGACGCAGGCGGCGGCGATCTCGCCCTGCGAGTGGCCGACGACGGCGGCCGGTTCGACGCCGGCTGCGCGCCAGGTCTCGGCCAGCGAGACCAGCACGGCCCAGAGCACGGGCTGCACCACGTCGACGGCGTCCAGCGGCGGCGCGCCGGGGGCGGCGCGCAGCACCTCGACGAGGTCCCAGGAGACATACGGTTCCAGGGCCTTGGCGCACTCGCCGATCCGGGTGGCGAACGCCGGCGAGTGGTCCAGCAGTTCGAGGCCCATGCCGGCCCACTGGGAGCCCTGCCCCGGGAAGAGGAGGACGGCCCTGGGGTCGCCACGCCGCGCGCCGCGCACCACGTTGCCCGGGGTGGCGCCCGCGGCCAGCGCGTCGAGCCCGGCGAGCAGCCCGGCGCGGTCGGCGTCGACGATCACGGCGCGGTGTTCCAGCGCGGCGCGCCCGCCGGCGAGGGAGGCGGCGACATCGAGTTCGTCCGGCTCGTCGTGGTCGCGCAGCTGGGTGGCGAGGAGCGTGGCCTGGGCGCGCAGCGCCTCGGGGGTGGCGGCCGAGACGGTCAGCGGCAGGATCGGCGGCCGGGCGCCCCGTGGTTCACGGGGGCCCGCGGGCGGGGCCTCCTCGACGATCACATGGGCGTTGGTGCCGCTGACGCCGAACGAGGAGACCCCGGCGCGGCGCGGGTGACCGTTCGGGGACCAGTCCCTCGGCTCGGTGAGGAGCTCGACGGCGCCCTCGGTCCAGTCGATGTGCGGGGACGGCGTGGCGGCGTGCAGGGTGGCGGGGAGCACGCCGTGCCGCAGGGCCTGCACCATCTTGATCACGCCGGCGACGCCGGCGGCTGCCTGGGTGTGCCCGAGGTTGGACTTGATCGAGCCGAGCCACAGCGGGTCGCCGTCCGCCCGGTCCTGACCGTAGGTGGCCATCAGCGCCTGGGCCTCGATCGGGTCGCCGAGGGTGGTGCCGGTGCCATGGCCCTCGACGGCGTCGACGTCGGCGGTGGTGAGCCCGGCCTGGGCCAACGCCTGCCGGATGACGCGCTGTTGGGCGGGCCCGTTGGGGGCGGCCATCCCGTTGGACGCGCCGTCCTGGTTGACGGCCGAGCCGCGCACCACGGCGAGCACCGGATGGCCGGCGCGGCGCGCGTCGGAGAGGCGTTCCAGCAACAGCAGCCCGGCGCCCTCGGCCCAGCCGGTGCCGTCGGCCGAGGCCCCGTACGCCTTGCAGCGGCCGTCGGCGGCGAGGCCGCGTTGCAGGCTCATGCCGACGAAGGTCTCCGGGGTGGCCATCACGGTGACGCCGCCAGCCAGCGCCAGGGAGCACTCGCCCTGGCGCAGGGACCGCATCGCCCAGTGCAGCGCGACCAGGGAGGAGGAGCAGGCGGTGTCGAGGGTGATCGCCGGACCTTCGAGGCCGAGGGTGTAGGCGATGCGGCCCGAGGCGACGCTGCCGAGGGTGCCGGCGGCGGTGAAGCCGGCGAGGTCCTCGGAGACGGTGCCCGAGCGCGGCGCCCAGTCGTGGTACATCACGCCGGCGAAGACGCCGGTGGGGCTGCCCTTCAGCGAGGTCGGGTCGATCCCGCCGCGTTCGACGGCCTCCCAGGCGACTTCGAGGAGGAGGCGCTGCTGGGGGTCCATCGCCTGGGCCTCCAGCGGGCTGATGCCGAAGAAGGCGGGGTCGAACGCGGCGGCGTCGTGGAGGAACCCGCCGTCGCGGGTGTAGGTGCGGCCCTGCCGGCCGGGTTCGGGGTCGTAGATCTCCTCGGTGTGCCAGCCCCGGTCCTCGGGGAACGGGCCGATCGCGTCGGTGCCCTCGGCGACCAGCCGCCACAGGTCCTCGGGGGAGCTCACCCCGCCGGGGTAGCGGCAGGCCATCGCGACGATGGCGATGGGTTCGTCGGTCGTCGCCCGGGCCGCCGTCCTGGTTCTCGCGGCGGTCGGCTCGGGCTGGTCGCCGGCCTTGGCGAGGACATGGGCGGCGAGGGCCCGGGGCGTCGGATGGTCGAAGATCAGGGTGGAGGTGAGCCGGAGTCCGGTGGCCGAGCTGAGCGCGTTGCGCAGTTCGACGGCGGCGAGGGAGTCGAAGCCCAGCTCGGTGAACGCGCGGTCGGGATCGATCGCGGTGGCCTGGTCGTGGCCGAGGACGGTGGCGATCCTGGCGCGGACCAGGTCCAGGACGGTGCGGGCGCGTTCGGCCTCGGGCTTCCCGGCGAGGCGGGCGGCGAGCCCGCCGTCGGCGCCGGCCGGCGTGGTGGCCGCGGCCTGCCGGCGGGCGCGGGCGCGGACCAGGCCGCGCAGCAGCGGCGGCACCCCTTCGGGGCGGGCGCGGAGCGCGACCGGGTCCAGGCCCAGCGGCACCAGCACGGGCGTTTCGGTGGCGAGGGCCTGGTCGAGGAGGGCGAGGTTGTCCTGGGCGCTGAGGGCGGGCAGTCCGGAGCGTTCGGCGCGGCGGAGCGTCACCTCGTCGAGGCGGGCCCCCATGCCGGCGTCGCCGGCCCACAGGTTCCAGGCCAGCGAGGTCGCCGGCAGGCCCTGGGCGGCGCGGTGTTCGGCGAGCGCGTCGAGGAAGGCGTTGGCCGCCGCGTAGTTGCCCTGGCCAGCCGACTCCAGGGTGCTGGCGGCCGAGGAGAACAACACAAAGGCGGCCAGGGGCAGTTCGCTGGTCAGCTCGTGCAACTGCCAGGCGCCGGCCGCCTTGCCGTGGAAGACGGCGTCGAGCTGGGCGGGGGTGAGTGTCTCGATGAGCCCGTCGTCGATGACGCCGGCGGCGTGCACCACGGCGGTCAGCGGATGCGCGGCGGGGATGGCCGCCAGCAGCGCGGCGAGGGCGTCGCGGTCGGCGATGTCGCAGGCGGCGACGGTGGGCTCGGCGCCCGAAGCGGCCAGCTCCGCCGCCAGTTCGGCGGCGCCTGGCGCGTTCGGGCCGCTTCGGCTGGTGAGCAGCGGCCTGCGCACGCCGTGCCGGGTCACCAGGTGGCGGGCGACGAGCGCGCCGAGGCCGCCGGTGCCGCCGGTGATCAGCACCGTGCCGTCCGGGTCCCAGGGGGCCGGCCCTGGCTCGTCGGGCTTCGGCGCCCTGACCAGCCGAGGGACCGTCACCGTACCGTCGCGCAGGGCCAGTTGTGGTTCGCCGGTGGCGAGCGCGGCGCGGAGTTCGCCCTCCGGCACGTCGCGGTCGGTGTCGACGAGGACGAAGCGGCCCGGGTGTTCGGCCTGCGCGGCGCGCACCAACGCCCAGGTGGGCGCGAGCACCGGGTCGCCGGTCGCCCCGCGGGTGACGATCGCCAGCCCGCTGTCCGCGCGCAGCGCGCCCCGCAGCAGGTCAAGGACGTGTCGGGTGGCGGCCAGCGCGGCCTCGGGCGGGCTGCCGGGGAAGGTCAGAGGCAGGTGCGCCAGGGGGATCGGGTCCCCGGGGAGGTCGGCGCGCGGCGGGGTGCGGGGCGCGGTCCACTCGACGCGCAGCAGAGCGCCGGCGGGCGCGCCGGGCGCCGGCACCGCGTTCGCGCCCAACGGCCGCTGCACCAGGGAGCGGACGGTGGCGACGGGCGCCCCGCCGGGGTCGGCCAGCCGGACGGAGACCGTGTCGGGGCCTGTCCGCACCACATGGGCGCGGACCTCGGTCGCTCCGGTGGCGTGCAGTTCGACGCCGAGCCAGGCGAAGGGGAGCCGGACCCCGCCGTCGTCCGTGGGCTCGTCGAAGGCGTGCAACGAGGCGTCCAGCAGCGCCGGATGGAGCCCGAAGCGGTCGGCCGCCCCCTCGTCCAGGGCGAGTTCGGCGAACACCTCGTCGCCCCGGCGCCAGGCGGCGCGGACCCGGCGGAACGCGGGCCCGTAGCCGTAGCCCTGTGCGGCCTGGCGGGCGTAGAGACCTTCGACGTCCAGCGGTTCGGCGCCGGGCGGCGGCCAGTCGGTGAACGGCTCCTGGGCTTCGGCGCCCTCGGTGGCCCCTTCGGCGCATTCCGCGTGTTCCGCGTGTTCGGCGAGGACGCCGCCGGCGTGCCGGGTCCAGGGCTGCCCGCCGCGTGCGGCGCGGGAGTGGATCTCCACGGGGCGGCGGCCGGCGGCGTCCAACGCGCCGACGACGACCTGGAGTTCGGCCTCGCCTTCCGGGGCGAGGGCGAGCGGCGTCTCCAGGGTGAGCTCGTCGAGCACCCCGTGCCCCGCCTCGTCGCCGGCGCGGATGGCGAGCTCGACGAGGGCGGTGCCGGGCAGCAGCACCGTTCCGGCGATCACATGGTCGGCGATCCAGGGCTGGGCGCGGACGGAGAGCCGGCCGGTCAGCACCAGCCCGTCGGCGCCGGCGAGGCTGACGGCGGTGTCCAGCAGCGGATGCGCGAGGCCGTCGGGCCGGCTCGACCCGCCGTCCAGCCAGTAGCGCCGGCGCTGGAACGGATAGGTGGGCAGCTCGATCCGGCGGGCGCCGCGCCCGGCGAAGAACCGGTCCCAGGCGACGGGCACCCCGTGCGCGTGGGCGACGCCGAGGGCGGTGACCAACTGGCGTTCCTCGCCGTGCCCTTCGCGCAGCAGCGCCGCGAACGCGATGCCGGAGCCCTCCGGCTCGTCGTCGGAGAGGGTGTCGCGGGCCATCGCGGACAGCACGGCGTCGGGGCCGAGTTCGAGGTAGGCGGTGGTGCCCTGGGCGGCCAGCCAGCGCACGCCGTCGGCGAACCGCACGGGTTCGCGGACATGCCGCACCCAGTGGTCGGCGTCGAAGGACTCGACGGCGCCGCCGGTCAGGTTGGACACCACGGGGATGCGCGGCGGGGCGTGGTCGAGGGTCTCGGCGACCTGGCGGAACGCGTCGAGCATCGGGTCCATCAGCGGTGAGTGGAAGGCGTGCGACACGCTCAACGCGCGGGTCCTGCGCCCCTGTTCGGCGAAGCGGGCGGCGACGGCGTCCACCGCGTCGGCCGCGCCGGTCAGGACGACCGCCCTGGGGCCGTTGACGGCGGCGAGCGCCACCTCGGCGGAGAGGTGCTCGGCGATCTCGTCCTCGGTGGCCTGGACGGCGACCATCGCGCCGCCGGCCGGCAGCTCCTGCATCAGCGTGCCCCGCGCGCCGACCAGCAGCGCGGCGTCGGCGAGGGTGAGGACGCCGGCGGCGTGCGCGGCGGCGATCTCGCCGACGGAGTGGCCGGCGAGCAGCGCCGGGGTGACGCCCCAGGACTCCAGGAGCCGGAAGAGCGCGGTCTCCACGGCGAAGAGCGCGGCCTGGGCATAGCGGGTCAGGTCGAGCAGGGCGGCTTCGGGGCTGCCGGGTTCGGCGAAGAGCACCTCGCCGAGCGGCACGTCGAGGTGGGGGTCGAGATGGTCGGCGGCCAGCTGGAGCGCCTGGGCGAACACCGGGAAGGCGCGGGCCAGTTCACGGCCCATGCCGGGGCGTTGGCTGCCCTGCCCGGTGAAGAGGAACGCGGTGCGGCCGGTGGCGCGCGCGGTTGCGGTGCGCAGCCCGGGGGCGTCCTCGCCGAGGGCGAGGGCGGTCAGCGCCCGCCGCAGCTCGGCGCGGTCGGCGGCGACGACGGTGGCCCGCTCGCGCAGCGCGGCGCGCCCGGTGGCGGCGGTGTAGGCGAGGTCGAGCGGCGCGGCGGTGTCGACGGTGGCCAGCAGGCGGCTCGCCCTGGCGCGGAGCGCGTCCCGCCCCTGGGCGGAGAGCACCAGGGGCAACGGCCGCTCCCGGCCTTCGGGTTCGGGGGTTCTCCTGGCCTCGGCCGGGGGCTCCTCGATGACGACGTGCGCGTTGGTGCCGCTGGCGCCGAAGGAGGAGATCCCGGCGCGGCGCGGGTGCCCGTTCGGGGACCATTCCCTCGGCTCGGTGAGGAGCCTGACGGTGCCGGCGGACCAGTCGACATGGGGGGTCGGCGCGTCGACGTGCAGGGTGCGCGGCAGGGTCGAGTGGCGCAGGGCCTGCACCATCTTGATGACGCCGGCGGCGCCGGCCGCCGCGCCGGTGTGTCCGATGTTGGACTTCACCGAGCCGAGCCAGAGCGGCGTCTCGGGCGAGCGCCCTTCGCCGTAGGCGGCGACGAGCGCGCCGCCCTCGACCGGGTCGCCGAGCGTGGTGCCCGTGCCATGCGCCTCGACGGCGTCGACATCGGTCGGCGTGAGCCGGGCATCGGCCAACGCCCGCCGGATGACGCGCTGTTGGGCGAGACCGTTGGGGGCGGTCAGCCCGTTGGACGCGCCGTCCTGGTTGATGGCGGTGCCCCGGATCACGGCGAGCACCGGGTGCCCGTCGCGCTGCGCGTCGGCGAGGCGGGCCAGCACGAACACGCCGGCGCCTTCGGCGAAGCTGGTGCCGTCGGCGCCGGCGGCGAACGCCTTGATCCGCCCGTCGGGGGCGAGTCCGCCCTGGCGGCTGAAGGTGGTGAAGGTGCCGGGGCTGGAGATGACGGTGACGCCGCCGGCCAGCGCGAGGCCGCACTCGCCGCCGCGCAGCGCGCGCACCGCCAGATGGAGGGCGGTGAGCGAGCCCGAGCAGGCGGTGTCGACGGTGAGCGTGGGGCCCTCAAGGCCGAGGGTGTAGGCGACCCGGCCCGAGACGACGCTGGGCAGGTTGCCGGCCATCAGATAGCCGTCGATGCCGTCGGGCGCCTCGTGGGTGCGGGGCCCGTACTCGTGTGGTTCGACGCCGATGAAGACGCCCGACGAGGTGCCGCGCAGCCGGTCGGGGTCGATGCCGGCGCGTTCCAGCGCCTCCCAGCAGGTCTCCAGCAGCACCCGCTGCTGCGGGTCCATGGCCAGGGCCTCCTTGGGACTGATCCCGAAGAAGTCGGCGTCGAAGTCGGCGGCGTCCGGCAGGAATCCGCCGCGCCGCACGGAGCTGGTGCCGGGCGCCCCCGGGTCAGGACCGTGCAGGCGGTCCAGGTCCCAGCCGCGGTCGGTGGGGAAGTCGCCGATGGTGTGGGTGCCGTCGGCCAGCAGCCGCCACAGGTCCTCGGGCGAGGTCACCCCGCCGGGGAAGCGGCAGCCGATGCCGACGATGGCGATGGGCTCCGTCCGACTCCCGGGCCCCCGCGCCTCGTCGGAGGCCCCGTCCGCCAACTCCACGGACGGCGCGCCCAGTTCGGCCGGCTCGCCCGGCTCGCCCGCGAGGTGGCGGGCGAGGGCGGCCGGCGTCGGATGGTCGAAGCCGACGGTGACGGGCAGCTCCACGCCCAGCTCGGCGGTGAGCCGCCGGTGCAGTTGCACCAGGCCCAGCGAGTCGAGACCGGCCGCCAGGAACGGGCGGTCGGCCTCGACGGGGGAACCGTCCTCGTACGCTTCGGGGTCGGTGGCGCGCAGCACGGCGGTGGCCTGCGCCAGCACCAGTTCCAGCATCGCTGCCCTGGACTGCTCGGTCATCTGCGGTACTCCGGAGGCGATAAGGAGGCGGGGGCACTCGGGCGTTGTCGGCGCTCAGGCGTTCGGGGTGCTCAGGCGGCGGGCGCGTCGAGGCCGGCGCCGGTGGCCAGCGCGGCGCGGTCGACCTTGCCGTTGACGGTCAGCGGGAACTCGTCCACCACATGGAGGCCCTGCGGGATCATGTAGGCGGGCAGCGCGGTGCGGCAGAACCCGATGAGTTCCTGGGTGTTGGGCTTGGTGCCGCCGGGCGCGAGGGTGACGAAGGCGTGCAGCTGAGGGTCACCGTCCGGGTGCGGCAGCGGCATCGCCACGGCGCCGGCGATATCGGGGAAGGCGCTGATCCGCCGCTCCACCTCACCCAACTCAACGCGGTTGCCTCGGAGTTGCACCTGGGAGTCGACGCGGCCACGGAAGTGGAGATCGCCGTCGGGGCCACGGGACGCCAGATCGCCGGTCTTGAGGACCAGCCGCCCCGATCGGGGGTCGAGCGGGTCGGGGACGAGGACGGCGGCGGTGGCGGCGGGGTCGCCCCAGTAGCCGGAGAAAAGGGAGGGGGTGCGCAGATGGATCTCGCCGATGACGCCAGGGTCGTCGACGGGCCGCCCGTCGGGTCCGATGAGGCTCATCTCGGCGCCGGCGACCGCCCGGCCGATGGAGAGGCGGGTGACGTCCGCCGGCAGCGGGTTGGGCACCTCCGTGATGGAGGCGGCCATCGACTCGGTCGCACCGTAGCCGTTGGTGAAACGGGTCTTGGGCAACAGTGCCTGGAGCGCGCGCAGCTCCTCCAGCGGGAAGTTCTCGCCCGAGAAGACGATGCGTCGTGGCAGGCCCGACTCGCCCCATTCGGCGAGGAGTTCGGGCTCGTGCCGCAGCACGGGGCGCCAGAGCGAGGGGACGCCGTCGACCTGGGTGGCGCCGGTCTCCCGCAGATACGCCAGGAAGCGGCGCGGCCAGCCGAGTTGGGTGCGTGGGACGGGGATCAGGGTGGCGCCGTGGCTGAGGGTGAACCCGATGTCGAAGAGCGCGAAGTCGAACTGGAGCGGCGAGGTGCCGGCGACCCGGTCGTCCTCGGTGATGAGCTCCTCGGCCTGGGCGCCGCGCAGAAAGGCGATGACGCCCCGGTGGCTCATGACGACGCCCTTGGGCCGTCCGGTGGTGCCCGAGGTGAAGACGATGTACGCCGTGTCGACGGGGGTCACGGTCGTGCGTCGGCGGACCCGGGGCTTCGGCGGGCGTTCCACGGTGAGTTCGCCGGTGGCGAAGCGGGCGGTGCCGACGGACTCGGGGATGCCGGCGCGCCGGCCCCGGGCTGCCTGGAGGTGGAGCGCGGGTTCGGCGCTGTCGATGATGGCCCGCAGCCGTTCGTCCGGGGTCTCCGGGCTGGTGGGGATGAAGGGCAACCCGAGGGTGGCGCAGGCCAGCAGCGCGGCCAGCGCGTCGGCGTCGGTGTCGGACTCCAGGACGACGCGGTCGCCGACCTCCAGGCCGAGCGCGTCGAGCTCCGCGACGTAGTGGTCGGCGCGTCGCTCCAGCTCGCCGTAGGTGACGGTCTCCAGGCCGCCGCCCTCGGCCGGCTGGATCACCGCCGGCCGCTCGGGCGCCCTTCGGGCGGCGGCCAGCAGATAGGTCCGCAGATTGTCCACGGAGGCATGTGCCCGGGCGGGACGCCCTCCATCGGTTCTCATAGGACTTTTGTAACAGGGCGCTTTTGCCGGCCACAAGAATCCTTGTGGCAGCGGCCGGCGGTTAGGGGGCGTTAGGGGTTATGCCGGTGTCTTTGCGGCACAAGACTGGCTGGAAATAATGGGACCGGCCACGCGGTTTTTCGCCGCCGGCGGCACCCGCGAAGGACTCGGCGAATGGGAGATCATAACCATGCCTGGAGAGTCGGCGATTGTCTTTCCCGGAATCGGTCCGACGCGTTTCGCGGACTCCGCGCGTTTTCTGGTGGCACATCCGGTGGCGCGGCGTCTGGTCGCCGAGGCGGACGGGGCGCTGGGGTATCAGCTGGTCGATCGCTGCCGGCGGGCCGAGGAGCGCGGCGATGCGGGCGCGTTCCCCGAGCCGACGCGGGTCGCGTTCCTGGTGGCCTGTCTCGCGGTGGCGGAGTGGACCGTCGCCGAGCGTGCGGTGGCGCCGGTCGCCTGCGCGGGGGCCAGCTTCGGCGGCACGGCGGCGGCGGTCAGCGCCGGTGCCCTGCCGTTCGCCGACGCGGTGCGGATGACGGCCGCCTGGGGGCGGCGGGTGGACGCCTACTTCGCGCGTGAGCACGGCGACATCGTCACCCAGTCGTTCGCCCGGGTGCCGTCGGAGCGGCTCGCCGAGATCCGCGCCGAGCTGGCCGCGCGCGGCGAGTGGAACGAGGTGGCCTGCCAGGTGGACGAGGACTTCCACATGCTGTCGGTGCGTCAGGGCACGGTGGAGTGGCTCCAGGGCCGGCTGCGGGCGGCGGGCGGGCTGCCGCTCTATGTGATGCGTCCGCCGATGCACTCGCCCCTGTTCGGCGCGCTGCGGGCGGAGATGGCGGCCGAGGTGGTGGCGGATGTGGCGTTCACCGATCCGGCGATCCCGTTGGTCTCGGACCACGACGGCGCCCTGGTGACGACGGCGGACGGCGTGCGGACGCTGCTGCTCGACGCGGTGACCCGCCCGGTGCGGTGGCCGGCGGTGGTGGCGCGGCTTCGGGAGGCGGGCGTCGGGCGGGTGTACGTCACCGGCGAGGACGGCCTGTGGGGCCGGGTGCGGGGCATGACGGAGGCGTTCGACGTGGTGGCGGTGCGCCCGGAGACGGCCATGCGACCGCGCCGGCGCAGCGCGATCGCCTAGCGGGTGCCCCGCCTCCTCAGCGGGCGGCGGAGACGGTTCTCCAGAGCGTCGCCGGGGTGGCGAAGTTGTCGATATGGAGGGCGTCGTCGACAAAACGAATTCCGTAGTTCTCCTCCAGCGAGGAAAGCAGCGCGACCATTCCCATGGAATCGAGACCGAAATCCCGAAGGCTCAGGTCGGGAGTGATCGGGTCCTCCGGTTCCAGCAAGGAAAGATGCTTACGAAGCACTGTTTCGAACGGCTCGTCCCACATGCGGTCTCCCGTGATGTTCCGGCGTTCCCCGAATAGTCCACTTCGCGGCCAATCTAGGGCGTGCGCCGTATGGTCGGCACCCCTATCCACCCCTCTTCTCTTCTTTCCCGGAGGAAGGACCATGAGCGAGACACCCGTTTCCGGACACGGTCTGCACGAGCGGTTCCTGCGCGGTCTCGCGCTGGCGCCGAGCCGGACCGCGGTCCGGGTGGACGGCGAGAGCCTGTCCTATGAGGCGGCGCACGAGCGGGCGCTCGGCCTGGCCGGCGCGCTGCTGGCCGTCGGCGCCGAACGGCCGCGCGTGGTCGCCGTGTTGGCGGACAAGAGCCCGACCGCCTATGTCGGCATCCTGGCCGCGCTCTACGCGGGCGCCACGGTGGTGCCGCTCAATCCGAGGTTCCCCGTCGAGCGCACCCGCCGGATGCTGACGGTGGCCGGCGTCGAAGCGGTGGTCGCCGACCCGGTCGGCCGGGCCGCGCTGGCCGGCACCGGGTTGGCGCTGCCGGTGCTGGCGGACGGCGGGTCCGCCGCGCCGCTGGACGCGCCGCTCGCCGTCCTGCCGTCCGACATCGCCTATGTGCTGTTCACCTCCGGCTCGACGGGCCGGCCCAAGGCGGTGCCGATGACCCATGGCGCCAACCACGGCTACTTCACGCTGCTGGACGGCCGCTACGACTTCGATCCCGAGGACGTGTTCTGCCAGAACGTGGGGCTCAACTTCGACTGCGCGATGTTCGAGCTGTTCTGCGCCTGGGGCAGGGGGGCCGCCGTGCACGCGGTGCCGCCGGCCGCCCACCGCGATCTGCCGGGTTTCCTCGCCGAGCGGCGGATGACGGTGTGGTTCTCCACGCCGAGTGGCATCTCGTTCATCCGCCGGATGGGCGGGCTGACGCCAGGGGCGATGCCCACACTGCGCTGGAGCTTCTTCGCCGGTGAGGCGCTGCTCTGCGCGGACGCGGCGGACTGGCAGCTGGCCGCGCCGCGCTCCAAGGTCGAGAATCTCTACGGGCCGACGGAGTTGACCATCACCGTCACCGGGCACCGCTGGTCGCCCGAGACCTCCCCCGCGCTGGCGGTGAACGGCGTCGTACCGATCGGCCGGCTGCATCCGGACCATGAGCAGGTGCTGCTCGACGGGGAGAAGGAGTCGGCCTTCGAGGGCGAGCTGTGCGTCACCGGGCCGCAGATGACGCCGGGCTATCTGGATCCGGCGGATGACGAGGGCCGCTTCCTGGAGCGGGACGGGCGCCGCTGGTACCGCACCGGGGACCGGGTGCGGCGGCTGGCGGACGGCGAGTTGGCCTATCTGGGCCGGCTGGACGCCCAGGTGCAGATCCAGGGCTTCCGGGTGGAGCTGGCGGAGGTCGACCACGCGGCCCGGCGGTGCCCCGGGGTATGGAACGCGGCCACGGTGACCCGCCCGGCGGCCGACGGGGGCCTGGAGCTCGTGCTCTACTACACCGGCGAACGGGTGCCGGCGGCGACGCTGCGGCGCGCGCTGGCGGCCGAGCTGCCCGAGGCCATGGTGCCCAAGACCTACCGGCGTGTCGCCGAGTTCCCGTTGAACGCCAACCGCAAGGTCGACCGGGGGCGGCTGGCCAGGGAGGCCGCCGCCTCGTCAGACGGCCGTCCCTGAGCCGGCGCGGCGCACGTCCTCCACGACCGTCCGCAGCGCCTCGGCGAGCGAGGCGCCGGTCGGGGCGTGCTGGGGGTCGATGATCCACTGGGTCATCACCCCGCTGAGCAGCGCGTGGTAGAACTGGCCGACGGCCCGCTCGGTCTCTGGGGGCAACTCCCGGCCGCTCAGCAGGAGTTCCACGAGGCCCTGCTGGGCCTGGCGCTGCGCCTCGACATAGAAGCGGCGCACCTCGGGAACGTGGTCGAGCTGGGCGAGCGCGTCGAACTGCGCCGCCCACACCGGGCGGTGACGTTCGAAGAGCTCGATGACCCTGGTCCAGGTCTGCTCGAACCGGCCGATCGGATCGCCCGGCAGGTCGGCCGCGTCGTCGAGGGCCCGCTTCAGCTCCTGGGCCCACTCCTCCAGCGCCTCCATCATCGCGGCGTTGAGGAGCGCCTCCTTGGTGCCGTAGTGGTAGCCGATCGAGGCGAGGTTCGCCCCTGACGCCTCGACGATGTCCCGCGCGGTGGTGCGGGCGTATCCCTTCTCTGACAGGCAGCGCCTGGCTCCGACCAGCAGGTCCTCTCGGTGTCCCATGAGCGGGAGTGTAGCCACCGCACTGAGATTCGTCTTGTACACACGTACTAGACGTTTGTCTTAGACAGAATCTGACATAGACAGATTACTTATACAGATCTAGAGTGGCGGCCATGAGCAGTCCCCAGCGCGCGACCCGCAAGGAGTGGATCGGCCTCGCCGTCCTCGTCCTCCCCGTCCTCCTCCTGTCGATGGACATGACGGTGCTGTACTTCGCGGTGCCGTTCCTCAGCGCGTCCCTGGAGCCCAGCGCCACCCAGCAGTTGTGGATCGTCGACATCTACGCGTTCATGCTCGCTGGTCTGCTCATCACCATGGGCACCATCGGTGACCACATCGGCCGCCGGAAGCTGCTGATGATGGGCGGGGTCGCGTTCGGCGCCGCCTCGTTGGCCGCCGCCTATGCCAGCAGCGCCGAGCTGCTGATCGTGGCCAGGGCCGTACTCGGCCTGGCGGGCGCGGTGTTGGCGCCCTCCACCCTCTCGCTGATCCGCAACATGTTCCATGACCCGCACCAGCGCCGCACCGCCATCGCCGTGTGGACGGCCGGCCTCTCCGGCGGTGCGGCGCTCGGGCCGATCGTGTCCGGGCTGCTGCTGGAGAAGTTCTGGTGGGGCTCGGTCTTCCTGATCAACATCCCGATCATGGCGCTGCTCCTGGTGCTGGGGCCGATGCTGCTGCCCGAGTCCCGCTCCCCCTCGCCGGGCCGCTTCGACTTCCTGGGCGCCGTTCTCTCGCTGGGCGCCGTGCTGCCCGTCATCTACGGCATCAAGGAGCTCGCCGAGGACGGCTTCGCCTGGTCCTACGCCTCCATCACGGCGGCCGGGCTGGTCATCGGGGTGCTGTTCTTCGTCCGGCAGCGCACCGCCCCCAACCCGCTGATCGATCTGGGCCTGTTCCGCAGCCGGGGGTTCAGCGCCTCCATCGGCGTCAACCTGGTGGCGCTCTTCGCGATGGTCGGCTTCCTGCTGTTCTCCACCCAGTGGATCCAGCTGGTCTACGGGCTGAGCCCGCTGGAGGCGGCGCTGTGGACGCTGCCGGCGCCGGTGGCGGTCGCGGTGTCGACCTCGGTGGCCGCGGTGCTGGCCAAGACGGTGCGCCCGGGCAACATCATCGGCGTCGGCATGGTCATCGCCTCCGTCGGCTTCGCCATCATGACGCAGCTGCGCGCCGATTCGGGCCTGGCCACGGTGGTGATCGGCGCGACGGTGCTGTCGGCCGGCGTGGGCATGGCGATCCCGCTGACGGCGGATCTGATCGTCTCCACCGCCCCACCGGATCGGGTGGGCGCCGTCTCCGCGCTGCCGGAGACCAGCAACCAGCTCGGCGGGGCGTTCGGCGTGGCGATCCTCGGCAGCATCGGCGCCGCCGTCTACACCCGCGAGGTGCGGGACGCGACGGAGTCACTGCCGGCGGAGGCCGTCGACGCGGCCGAGGGGTCGCTCGGCGGCGCCACCGAGGTGGCGCGGCATCTGCCGCCCGAGGCCGGCGCCTCCCTGCGGGAGGCGGCGGGCGAGGCGTTCACCAACGGCATGAACATCGCGGCGGCGGGTGGCGGCGCCGTGATGCTGCTGGGCGCCGTGGCCGCCGTGGTGTTGATGCGCCATGTCCGGACTCCCGCCGGCACGCCGCCGGATGAGGAAGCCACCGGTGGGGAGACCGAGCGGGTCCCCGCCGCAAGTCCCGAGTGAGGGCAGCCACCCCTCCCCACGGGAAGGAGTCCCTGCGCGACCGGTCGCGCAGGGACTCCGTGCGTTCCCCGGTCAGCGGCTGAGCCGCACCGGCAGGGTGGCGTAGCCGGTGAGGCCCAGGATGGCGCGCCGCTCGGGCGTGCCGGCCAGCTCGATCTTGGGGAACGTGTCGATCAGCTGCGGGAAGAGCTCGGCGCCCTCCATCCGGGCGAGGCTGC
The DNA here is from genome assembly GCF_020740535.1 of Streptomyces profundus. Classification (NCBI taxonomy): domain Bacteria; kingdom Bacillati; phylum Actinomycetota; class Actinomycetes; order Kitasatosporales; family Streptomycetaceae; genus Streptomyces; species Streptomyces profundus. The sequence goes on along the minus strand of NZ_CP082362.1, from coordinate 7,138,031 downwards.
CGCCGAAGCAGTAGTGCGCGCCCGCGCTGAGGCTCAGATGGGCACCGTCGTCACGGGTCAGGTCCAGGCGGTGCGGATCCGGGAACTTGGCGGGGTCCCGGTTGGCGGCGGCGAGCAGCGCCAACACCAGGGAGCCCTCGGGGATTTCGGCGTCGCCCAGCCGCACCGGCTTGGTGGTGAGCCGGCTGGACGCGGTGGTGTGGGTGGTGTGCCGCAGCAGTTCCTCGACGGCCGGGTCGGTGATGCTCTTGTCCTCGCGCCAGCGGCTCAGCTCGTCCGGGTGTTCGACGAGGGCGACCACGCCGCTGGCGATGAGGTTGGTGGTGGCGGCGAAGCCCGCGGTGAAGAGGAAGAGGATCAGCGCGATCAGCTCGTCCTCGTCGAGCCGCCCGCCGTCGGCGGCCTGGACCAGCGAGGAGAGCAGGTCCTCCTTGGGATCGGCCCGGCGGACGCGGACCTTCTCGCGGAAGTAGCCGCCCAACTCCTCCGCCGCGGTGTCGGCGCGCACCAGATCGTCCTCGGGGTAGATCCCGGCGAAGACCCGGGACCAGTCGTCGGCCAGCTCCCAGAGGCGCTTGCCGTCCTCGTAGGCGAGGCCGAGCAGTTCGCTGATGACCGCCACGGGGAACGGCATGGCCAGAAGGTCGACGAGGTCGACGGCCTCGCCGTCGGCCGACCGTTCGACCAGCTCGTCGACGAGGCCACGGGTGAGCCGCTCCACCGCGGGGCGCATCTTCTTGATCTTCGCGGGGGTGAAGACGCCGCTGGCCAGTCCGCGCACCCGGGCGTGGTCGGGCTGGTTGAGGGTGACCATCGAGTTGAGATAGAGCCGCAGCGAGGGGTGGTCGGCCCAGTCCTGGCGCCTGAGGGCGGCGGCGCGGGCGCCGCTGTGGGTGTCGGGGCGACGCAGGAACTCGGTGACCTCGTCGTACCCGGACAGCGCCCAGGCGCCGAGCGCGGCGCTCTGGTGCACGGGGTTCGCGGCGCGCAGCGTCTCGTAGAGGGGAAAGGGATCGTCCGGGTAGGGCGGCGTGAGCAACGTGACCAACGCTTCGTCGGCCGACTGCGGCGTGCTGGTCGCTTCGGTCGTCATGGGTGGCTCTCCTCGGGTGGGTGATGGTCCGGCCGGCGCGTGACTACCGCGCGGACCGGGGGTCAAGCTCGTCGTCGAGGACGTCGAACAGCTCGTCGGCCGTGAGCGCCCGCAGATCCGTTCCGTCGTCGCCTTCGTCCACGCGGTGGGTCTCGGCCCAGCTGGCGGTGAGGGCGCGCAGCCGCTCCCCGACCCGTTCGTAGTCCGCCTGGTCGGGGGTGGCGGAAGCCAGCGCCGCCTCCAGGCGGGCCAGTTCGGCCTCCAGGGGCGAACCGGCCGGCTCGGGCGGGCCGCCGAGTCCCGCGCTCAGCTCGGCGGCGATGGCGGCGGGCGTCGGATGGTCGAACACCAGGGTGGCGGGCAGTTTCAGCCCGGTCGCCTCGCGCAGGCCGTTCCGCAGCTCCACGGCGGTGAGCGAGTCGAACCCGAGGTCCTTGAACGGCCGGTCGGCGCGGACGGCGTCGACGCCGTCGTGGCCCAGCACGGTGGCGACCCGGCCGCGCACCAACTCCAGCAGCAGCGCGGCACGTTCGGCTTCGTCGGTCAGGGCGGCCAGCCGCCGGCGCAGCTCCGCACCGGGGTCGACCGCCACGGGACCGGTGCCACGGCGCCGTGGGGCGGGGAGCAAGCTGCGGAGCAACCCCCGGAGCAGAAGGGGCAGTTGGTCGGCAGGGCGGGCGCGCAGCGTGGCCTCGTCGACGCGGAACGGCGCCAGCGCCGGCTCCCGGGTGCGCAGCGCGTCGTCCAACAGGGCCAGCCCCTCCTCGGGGGCGAGCGCGGGCAGGCCCAGGCTCCGCATCCGTCGCAGGTCGGCCTCCGCCAGCTCGCCGAGCCCGGTGTCGGCGGCCCAGAGGCCGAACGCCAGCGAGGTCGCGGGCAGTCCGGCGCGGTGACGGTGGCGGGCGAGCGCGTCCAGGAAGACGTTGGCCGCCGCGTAGTTGCCCTGCCCGGCGGCCAGCAGCAGCCCGCCGACCGAGGAGAAGAGCACAAAGGCCGACAGCGGCCGGTCGGCGGTCAACTCGTGCAGGTTCCAGGCCCCTTGGACCTTGGGCCGCAGCACGGCCGCCAGGCGTTCCGGCGTCAGCCCGCGCACCAGGCCGTTGTCGACGACCCCGGCGGCGTGCACCACCGCGTCGACCGGCCGACGGGCCAGCAGCTCGGCCAGCGCGGCGCGGTCGGCGGCGTCGCAGGCGACCACCTCGACGCGGGCGCCCAACGCGGTGAGCTCCGCGGAGAGTTCGGCGGCTCCCGGCGCCTGGGGGCCGCGTCGGCTGGTGAGCAGCAGATCGGTGACGCCGTGGACGGTGACGAGATGGCGGGCGACCAGCGCGCCCAGGCCGCTGGTGCCGCCGGTGATCAGCACGGTGCCGGCCGTCGCCCAGGGTTCGGCGGTCGCTGCCACCGCCGCGGCGGGGACCCGGGCCAGCTCGGGCACCAGGAGCCGACCGTCCCTGACGGCGTACTCGGGCCCCTCCCCCAGCGTCGGCGGCACGGGGGCCTCGGCGTCCAGGTCGAGCAGCGCGAACCGGCCGGGGTTCTCCGCCATGGCGGCCCGGACCAGCCCCCAGACGGGCGCCTGGCGGAGGTCCACGTCCTCCCCGGAGACCGAGACGGCCCCCCGGGTGACCACGGCGAGCCGCCCCTCGGTCTCGTCGTCGAGCCACCCCTGAAGGCGGGCCAGCATCTCTTCGGCGGTGGCCCGCACCGCGTCGGGGAGGTCGCCGTCCGCCGGCGGCGACACCTCATGGACCGTCACGGACGTTGTCTGCGACGGGAGTTGCCTGCCCTCCGTCCAGGCGAGGGTGAAGAGCGAGGAGCGGTGCCGGCCTCCGGCGCGCAGCTGTTCGGCCGCCACCGGGCGGGCGACGAGGGCGGCGACGGAGAGGACCGGGGTCCCCGTCTCGTCGGCCACCAGCAGCGCCCCTTGGGAGAGCCGGACGCGGAGCGCCGGGCCTCCCGGCGCGTGTGCGGTGACGCCGGCCCAGGAGAACGGCAGCTGCGGCGCCGCGTCGTCGTCGTCCGCCAGCAGCCCGGCGTGGGCGGAGGCGTCCAGCAGCGCGGGATGCACCTGGAACCCGGCCGCGTCGGCGCCCTCGGGGAGCGCCACCTCGGCGAACACCTCGTCGCCGAGTCGCCAGGCCGCGCGCAGTCCCTGGAACGTCGGCCCGTAGTCATAGCCCCGGGCGAGGAGGCGCGAATAGGCGTCACCAACGGGGAGCGGGGTCGCGCCGCTCGGCGGCCAGACCGTCAGATCGCCGGACGGCGGCGTGCCGGCCGGCTGGGCGCTGCCGGTGGCGTGGCGGGTCCAGGTCTCGTCGTCCTCCGACGAGTAGATCTCCACGGTGCGCGCCCCGCCGTCGTCCGGGCCGCCGACCACGACCCGCACCGTGACCGCGCCCGTCTCGGGGATGAGGAGCGGCGCCTGAAGTGTCAGCTCCTCGACCGTCGCACAGCCCGCCTCGTGGGCGGCGCGGAGGGCCAGCTCGACCAGCCCGGTGCCCGGCAGCAGCAGGGTGCCGAGCACATCGTGGTCGGCGAGCCACGGATGGGTGTCGACGGAGAGCCGGCCGGTGAGCACCAGCCCGCCGGTGTCCGGCAGGACGACACGGGCGGTGAGCAACGGATGGTCGACGGCGTCCACGCCGGCCGCCGCCCTGGGCGGTTCGCTCGCCCAGTAACGCTGGCGTTGGAAGGGGTAGGTGGGCAACGGGACCCGGCGGGCGCCGGTGCCTTCGAAGACGGCGGACCAGTCGACGTTCACGCCGGTGGTGAAGAGCCGGGCCAGGCCGGTGAAGAGGCTCTCGGCCTCGGACCGGTCGCGGCGCAGCGTCGCGGCGGCCGTGGCGTTCTCCCCCGCCATGCTGGTGAGCACCGCGTCCGGGCCGACCTCAAGAAACCTCGTCACACCCTCGGCCTGGAGAAACGCGAGGTCGTCGGCGAACCGCACCGGCTCGCGCACATGCCGCACCCAGTAGTCGGCCGAGGACATCTCCTTGGCCAGACGGATCGACGGCGGGTGGTAGGCGACGGACTCCGCGACCTCGCGGAAGTCGTCGAGCATCGGCTCCATCAACGGCGAGTGGAAGGCGTGCGACACCTTCAACCGCCGCGTCCTTCGCCCCTCGAATCGTGCGACCAGGGCATCGACCGCGTCCTCGGCACCCGAAATGACCACGGACACAGGCCCGTTGACCGCCGCCAACGACACCCGCTCACCGTCCAGATGCGGCGCGACCTCCACCTCCGCCGCCTCAATCGCCACCATCGCGCCACCCGACGGCAACGCCTGCATCAACCGCCCACGGGCTGCGACGAATCGAGCCGCGTCCGCCAGATCGAAGACACCCGCCACATGCGCGGCGGCGAACTCACCAATCGAATGCCCCACCAACACCCCTGGCCGCACCCCCCACGACTCCAACAACCGGAACAGCGCCACCTCAACGGCGAAGATCGCCGGCTGCGCCAACTCCGTGCGATTCAGGGCCTCTTCGTCGTCGCCCCACACGGCCTCCCGGAGACCATCGTCAAACTCCGCACACACCTCATCGAAAGCAGCCGCGAACACCGGAAACACCGCATGGAGTTCACGCCCCATCCCCAGCCGTTGGCTCCCCTGACCCGTGAAGAGAAACCCCAGCCCACCCTCACTCGCCACACCCCGCACCGTCTCCCCACCCACCACCACCGCACGATGCTCCAACACCGCCCGACCCGCCACCGCCGAGAACCCCACATCCAACGCATCCCCGCCCACCGCCCCCAACCGTTCCAGCTGCTCCGCCAAGGCTTCGCCGGTCCTGGCGGACAGGACCAGCGGCACCACCGGCAACTCCCGCCGATCCACCACCACTTCTGCAACCGCCGGCGCCTCCTCGACGATCACATGCGCATTGGTCCCACTGATCCCAAACGACGACACCCCCGCCCGACGCGGACGCCCCTCGCCGGGCCACTCCCGCGCCTCCGTCAGCAGCCGCACCTCACCCGCCGACCAATCCACCTCCCGCGACGCCTCATCCACATGCAACGTCCGAGGCAACACCCCCCGCCGCATCGCCTCCACCATCTTGATCACACCAGCCACCCCCGCAGCCGCCTGCGTGTGGCCGATATTCGACTTGATCGACCCCAACCACAACGGCCCGTCCTGGCCGTAGGTGGCGAGCAGGGCCTGCGCCTCGATCGGATCGCCGAGCGTCGTCCCCGTGCCATGCCCCTCCACCGCGTCCACCTCACCGGCCGACAACCCGGCACTCGCCAACGCCGCCCGAATCACTCGCTGTTGAGAGGGACCGTTGGGCGCCGTCAACCCGTTCGACGCACCGTCCTGATTCACCGCACTGCCGCGCACCACCCCCACCACCGGATGACCCAACCGCCGCGCGTCCGACAACCGCTCAACCAACAACACCCCCACCCCCTCACCCCAGCTCGTGCCATCGGTGGCGGCGGCATAGGACTTGCAGCGGCCGTCGGGCGCCAGACCGCGCTGCTCGCTGAAGTCGACAAAGCTCTGTGGTGTCCCCATCACGGTGACGCCGCCGACCAGCGCCAGCGAGCACTCCCCCGAGCGCAGCGCCTGGGCCGCCCAGTGCAGCGCCACCAGCGACGACGAGCACGCCGTGTCCACCGTGACCGCTGGCCCCTCAAGGCCGAGGGTGTAGGCGACCCGGCCCGAGACCAGGCTGCCGCCGCCCGTGCCACCCGGGTAGTCGTGGTACATCACCCCCGCGAACACCCCGCTGTCGCTGCCCCGCAACGACGTGGGGTCGATGCCCGCGCGCTCCAGGACCTCCCAGGACACCTCAAGCAACAACCGCTGCTGCGGGTCCATATCGCGTGCCTCGCGGGGGCTGATGCCGAAGAAGTCGGCGTCGAACTCGGCCGCCTCGTGCAGGAACCCGCCGTCGCGCACATAGGTCTTCCCCGGCTTGCCAGGCTCCGGGTCATAGAGACCGGCGATGTCCCAGCCCCGGTCGGTGGGGAAGCCCGTCACCGCGTCGACCCCCTCGTCGACCAGCCGCCACAGGTCCTCGGGCGAGGCCACGCCCCCCGGGTAGCGGCAGGCCATCGCCACGATCGCGATCGGCTCGTCGTCGGCCAGGCGCGCTCCCGGCGCCGCGTCCGGGGTGCCCGGTTGGGCGTCGGTCAGCTCGGCGCGGAGATGCCGCACCAGGTCGTGGGGGGTCGGGTAGTCGAAGACGAGGGTCGCGGGGAGGCGGAGCCCGGTGGCGGCGGCGAGCAGGTTGCGGAGTTCGATCGCGGTGAGGGAGTCGAACCCGAGGTCGCGGAAGGCGCGTTCGGGGTCGATGGCGTCGGCGCCGGTGTGCCGCAGCACGGTGGCGGCCTGGGCGCGGACGAGGGTGAGGAGTTCGGTGGCGCGCTCCGCGTCGGGGAGGGCGGCCAGGCGCCGGCGGAGCGCGTCGGTCGCCGACGCCGTTCCGACGAGGGGGCGGCGGGCCCGGGCGGGGAGCAGCCCGCGCAGCAGGGGCGGCGGGGTGGCGAAGGCCGTCGGGTCGAACCGGGCGGGCACCAGGGCGGGTTCGGGGCGGCCCGTCGCGGCGTCGAACAGCGCGAGGGCCTCGTCGGGCCTGAGGGCGCGCAGGCCGCCGTGGTCGAGACCGTCGGCCATGCCGGCGCCGGCCCAGGGGCCCCAGGCCAGGGAGAGCGCCGGCAGTCCTTGCGCGTGCCGGTGCCGGGCGAGCGCGTCGAGCGCGGCGTTGGCGGCGGCGTAGTTGCCCTGTCCTGGGGCGCCGAGGACGCCGGCGACGGAGGAGAAGAGGACAAAGGCGGTGAGGTCCGACTCGCTGGTGAGCTGGTGGAGATGCCAGGCCGCGTCCACCTTCGGCCGGAGGACCAGGTCGAGACGTTCGGGCGTCAGCGCGGCGATCACCCCGTCGTCGAGGGCGCCGGCGGCGTGCACCACGGCGCCGAGGTCGCGGCCGGTGAGCAGCGCCGCGAGGGCGTCCCGGTCAGCGATGTCGCAGGCGACCACCTCGACCTCGGCGTCCAACGCGGCGAGCTCCTCGGCCAGTTGGGCGGCGCCGGGGGCCTCGGGCCCACGCCGGCCGGTGAGCAGCAGCCGCCGGGCGCCGTGTCGGGTGACGAGGTGGTGGGCGAGCGCCGAGCCCAGCGCCCCGGTGCCGCCGGTGATCAGGACGGTGCGGTCCGGGTCGAAGACGGTGGCCGGGGTGGCGACGGCCCCCACCCGGGTCAGTCGTGGGGCGAGCGACTCGTCGGCGCGCAGGCGCAGTTCGGGTTCGCCGGTGGCGACGACGGCGGCGGGGTCGACGGGTTGGTCGGGGTCGATGGCTTGGTCGGTGTCGACGAGGAAGAACCGGCCGGGGTTCTCGCTCTCGGCGGCGCGGACCAGGCCCCATACGGCGGCGTGGCCGAGGTCGGTGCCGTCGGTGGCGCCCCGGGTGACGACGACCAGCTGGGTGTCCTCGGCCAGTGCGGCGTGGATGGCGGCCAGCGCCTCGCCGGTGGCCTCGCGCACCGCGTCCGGGGCCTCGCCGCCGGTGGGTTGGCAGTGGTGGACGGCCGGCTGGGCGGGGTCGGCGGCCGGCTGGGGGGCGGTGGTCGGGATCCAGTCGAGGTGGAGCAGCGCGTCGGCGATCGGGGTGACGTCCGGTGCGAGGTCGTCGGCGGAGGCGGTGCGCAGCGTCAGCGCGCCGACGGAGGCGACGGGGGCGCCCATGGGGTCGGCCAGCTCCAGGGCGACGGTGCTGTCTCCGTGCACGCGCAGCCGGACCCGGGCGGCCGTCGCGCCCTCGGCGTGCAGGGTGACGTCGGACCAGGAGAACGGGAGCGGCGTCGGGCCCTGGTGGGTCAGGTCGAGGGCGTGTAACGCGGCGTCGAGCAGGGCGGGATGGAGTCCGAAGCGCGTGGCGTCGACGCCTTCGGGGAGGGCGATCTCGGCATAGAGGTCGTCGCCGTCTCGCCAGGCGGCGCGCAGGCCGTGGAAGGTGGGGCCGTAGTCGAGCCGTTCGTAGAGCCCCTCGGTGTCGAGGGGTTCGGCGCCCGGCGGGGGCCAGACGGCGAGGTCGGTGGCCGGCCGGGCGGGGTCGGGCGTCAGGGTGCCCTCGGCGTGCCGGGTCCAGTCCGCCTCGGGGGGCGCGTCCTCGGCGCGGGCGTGCACGGTGACGGTGCGGCCTCCGGCCGGGTCGGGCGCTTGGACGGCGACCCGCAGGTGGACGCCGCCATGTTCGGGGAGGATCAGCGGGGCACCGAGCGTCAGCTCCTCGACGCGGTGGCAGCCGACCGTGTCGCCGGCGCGCACGGCGAGCTCGACGAAGGCGGTGCCGGGCAGCAGGACCTGGCCGTGCACGGTGTGGTCGGCCAGCCAGGGGTGGGCGCCGGTGGAGAGCCGGCCGGTGAGGACCACGCCGTCGGAGGCGGGCAGTCGGGCGAGCGCGCCGAGCAGCGGGTGGTCGGGCCGGTCGAGTCCGGCGGCGGTGATGTCGCCGTGGCCGCCGCTCTTGTCGAGCCAGTAGCGCCGGCGTTGGAAGGGGTAGGTGGGCAGATCGACCAGGCGGGCGGCGTGTCCTTCGAAGACTCCGGCCCAGTCGACGGGCAGCCCGGAGGCGTGCAGGGTGCCGAGCGCGGTGAGGGCGGCGGTGGCCTCGGGCTGGTCGCGGCGGGCGGTCGGGACGAGCGCGGCGGTCGTCGCGGTGCGGGTGAGGGCGGTTCGGGCCATGGCGGTGAGGACGGCGTCGGGACCGAGTTCCAGGTAGCGGGTGACGCCCTCCGCCTCAAGGCGGGTGACGGCGTCGGCGAACCGCACGGTGTCCAGGACATGGCGGGTCCAGTAGGCGGGTGAGGTGATGTCGCCGGCGGTGACGACGGGCACGGTCGGCTCGGCGTAGTCGACGGTGTCCGCGACCTGGCGGAACGCGTCGAGCATCGGTTCCATCAGCGGCGAGTGGAAGGCGTGTGAGACGGTCAGCCGGGACGTTCGGCGCGGGCCGAGCGCGTCGAGGACGCGGGCGACGGCGTCGTCGGCGCCGGAGAGCACCACGGATTCGGGGCCGTTGACCGCGGCGAGGCCGACCCGTTCGTCGAGCAGCGGAGCGATCTCGTCCTCGGTGGCCTGGACGGCGACCATGGCACCGCCGGGCGGCAACTCCCCCATCAGCCTGGCGCGGGCGGTGACCAGACGGCCGGCGTCGGCGAGGGAGAAGACGCCGGCGAGGTGGGCGGCGGCGAGTTCGCCGACGGAGTGGCCCGCGACGAGGTCGGGCCGCACGCCCCAGGACTCCCAGAGTCGGCCGAGCGCCAACTGGAGTGCGAAGAGCGCGGGTTGGGTGAACTCGGTGCGGGCGAGGGCCGCCGCGTCGCCCCACATGACATCGCGTACGGCCGGGTCGAGGACCGTGAACGCCTCGTCCAGGGCGGTGGCGAACACCGGGAAGGCTTCGGCCAACTCCCGTCCCATGCCGAGACGTTGGCTGCCCTGGCCGGAGAAGAGGAAAGCGGTGAGGCCGGTGGCCCTGGCGGGCGGGGGAAGGGGCGCCTCGTCGGCGACGGCGGTCAGCCCGTCGATGAGCTCGGCGCGGTCGCGGCCGACGACGACGGCGCGGCGGGCGAGCGCGGCCCGGCCGGTGGCCAGGCTGAACCCCAGGTCGGCCGGGGCGAGTTCGGGAGTGTCCCGCAGGTGGTCGGCGATCCTGGCGGCCTGGGCGCGCAGCGCGCTCTCGGTGGCGGCGGATATCGGTACGGGCACTGCCACGGGCCGGGCGCGGCCGGTCGTGGGCCGTTCGGCGGGCTGGGGCGCGGGGGCGGCCTGTTCGACGATCACATGGGCGTTGGTGCCGCTGACGCCGAACGAGGAGATGGCGGCGCGGCGCGGCCGGTCGGCCTCGGGCCAGGCCCTGGCCTCGGTGAGCAGCCGCACGTCCCCGGCTGTCCAGTCCACCTGGGGCGTCGCGGAGTCGACGTGCAGGGTCCTGGGCAGCCTGCCGTGCCGGATGGCCTGCACCATCTTGATGACCCCCGCGACGCCGGCCGCCGCCTGGGTGTGGCCGATGTTCGACTTGAGGGAGCCAAGCCAGAGCGGTGCCCCGGGGGCGCGGTCCTGGCCATAGGTGGCGAGCAGCGCCTGGGCCTCGATCGGGTCGCCGAGCGAGGTGCCGGTGCCGTGCCCCTCGACGACGTCGATCTCGTTGGACGACAACCCGGCGTCGTGCAGGGCCTGTTGGATGACGCGGCGCTGCGCCGGGCCGTTGGGCGCGGTCAGCCCGTTGGACGCGCCGTCCTGGTTGACGGCCGAGCCGCGCACCAAGGCCAGCACCGGGTGGCCGTTGCGGCGGGCGTCCGTCAGCTTCTCCAGGAGCAGCACTCCGGCGCCCTCGGCCCAGCCGGTGCCGTCGGCGGCGGCGGCGAACGAGCGGCAGCGGCCGTCGGGGGAGAGCCCGCGTTGCTCGCTGAACTCGATGAAGGTCTCGGGCGTGGCCATGACGCTGACGCCGCCGGCCAGCGCCAGCGAGCACTCGCCGGCGCGGAGCGCCTGGGTGGCCCAGCGCAGCGCGACCAGTGAGGCGGAGCACGCGGTGTCGACGGTGACGGCCGGGCCCTCAAGGCCCAGGGTGTAGGCGACGCGTCCCGAGACCAGGCTGCCGTCGCTGCTGGTCAGGCCGTAGTCGTGGTACATCGCGCCGGCGTAGACACCGGTGCGGCTGCCGCGCAGCGCCGCCGGGTCGATCCCGGCGCGTTCCAGCGCCTCCCAGGTGATCTCCAGGAGGATGCGCTGCTGCGGGTCCATGGTGCGGGCCTCGCGGGGGCTGATCCCGAAGAACTCGGGGTCGAAGAGCGGCGCCTCGTGCAGGAACCCGCCGTGCCTGACGTAGCTGCGGCCCGGTGTTCCCGGCTCAGGGTCGTAGAGGGCGCCCAGGTCCCAGCCCCGGTCGGCGGGGAAGGGGCCGATGGCGTCGCGGCCCTCGTCGACCAGCTCCCACAGCGCCTCGGGTGAGTCGACGCCGCCGGGGAAGCGGCACGCCATGCTGACGATGGCGATGGGCTCGTCCGCCGCGTCCGCCGCGGCGCGCAGGCCGGCGTTGTCGCGCCGCAGCCGCTCGTTCTCGACGAGCGAGCCGCGCAGCGCCTCGACGATCTCCTCGACCTTGGCATCCACCGTCGTCTCAGCCTCCGCTCACCGTGGTGGTCCGCGCGCCGTCGGCGCCGACCGTTTCGAGGAACGCGCCCAGCACCTGGTGGAAGCGCTCGGGCTCCTCCAGGTGCGGGGAGTGGCTGGAGTCCTCAAGGATCTCCCAGCGCGCGTTCGGTATGAGTTCCTGGAAGGGCCGCACCGTGACCGGGGTGGCCTCGTCGTGCCGGCCGGAGAGCACCAGGGTGGGTGCGGCGATATCGGGCAGGCAGTCGATCACCGACCAGTCCCGCAGGGACCCGATGACATGGAACTCGTTGGGCCCGTTCATCGTGCGGTAGACCGTCGGGTCGTTGTACGCCTCGATATAGGAGGCCATCAGCTCGCCCGGCCAGGGGTCGACGCGGCAGACGTGCCGGGCGTAGAAGACCAGCATGGCCTCCAGGTACTCCTCGCTGTCAAAGGTGCCGGCGGCCTCGTGGCGGCGCAGCGTCGCGTCGACGCCGGGCGGCAGTTGGGCGCGCAGCACGTCCATCTCGGCGCGCCACAGCGGGTAGGACGCGGGGGCGTTGGCGATGACCAGGCCGCGCAGTCCCGCCGGGCGGGCCGAGGCGTGCCAGGCGGCGAGCATTCCGCCCCAGGACTGCCCGAACAGCAGGTAGTTGTCGGCGATGCCGAGCCGGCGCAGCAGGTTCTCCAGCTCGTCGCGGAAGAGCCGGGGGGTCCAGAACTCGGGTGCGGCGTCCGGCAGATGGGTGGAGCCGCCGTTGCCGAGCTGGTCGTAGTGGACCACTGGCCAGCCGCGTTCGGCGAGGGCGGTGAGGCCGATCAGATAGTCGTGGGTGGAGCCCGGGCCGCCGTGCACGACGACGAGGGCCGGGCGGCCGGTGTCGGGCCGGCCGGTGACGCGGTACCAGGTCTGGTAGTCGCGGAACGGAACGGTTCCCTTGACCGTGTGCAGGGGCGCCATCTGTGATCCACCTCGGTTCGGGTTCTTTCGTCTGTGACGGTTTCGCGCTTGGGCGCGGCGGGTTCAGCCGAGGCTCGCCAGCCAGTCCTCGATGGCGCCGGCGGTGGTCGGGGCATCCTGCTGGCCGAGCGTGAAGTGGTGGCCAGGCACGGTGCGCAGGGTGTGCGCGGGATCCCAGGGCTGGGCGCGCAGCTGGGCCGGGTCGACCCCTTCGGGGGGTGCGACGAATGGTTCGGCCGCCTGGACGAAGAGCGTCGGCGCCGACAGGGGCGCGGGGGCGAAGCCGGCCAGGATCTGGAAGTAGTAGGGCATCGCGGAGAGCCGCGCCGCGTCATAGCTGCCGAAGGTGCTCTCCATGGTGAGCAGTTCGCCCATCAGCCGGCCGAACCCGATGTTCATCGCGGTGTCCTCGACGCGGAAGCTGTCGACCAGCACGAGACCGGCGGGCGGGGTGTCGGTCGTCCGCTCCAGATGGCGGGCGAGGACATGGGCGACGAGGCCGCCCGACGAGTAGCCGAGCAGCGCGTACGGTTCGCCTTCGGCCGCCGCCAGCACGGCCTCGGCCAGCGCCTGGGAGAGCGCCTCGACGGATTCCGGCAGCGGTTCGTCGCGCCGGAACCCGGGCAGCGGCAGCGCCGAGACGGGCCGCAGATCGCGGAACTCGGCGGCCAGCCGGGCGTGTTGGTGCACGCCGCCGCCCGCCATGGGGGTGGCGAGGCAGATCAGCCGGGGGCTGCCCGAGCCGTCGGCCAGCCGTACGGTGGCCGGCGCCGGATCGAGTTCGGCCGGGCTGGTGAACCGGGGCCGCAGGGCCGCGACGGCGGACAGCAGCGTCAGCGCGCCCGAGGTGTTCTCGGCCCGGACGGCCTGCCGGAACAGCTCGGTCACGGTCTCCTCGTCGCCCGCCGACTCCTCGGCTTCGGGCTCGGGCTGTGCGGCGCCGGCGGCGAGTTGGTCGACGAGGAGGCGGGCCAACCGCGCCGGTGTCCTGCTGTCGAAGACGGCCATGGTGGGCAGCTTCAGCCCGGCGGCTGCGTTGAGCGCGGTGCGCAGCTCCATCGCGGTGAGCGAGTCGAAGCCGGACTCAAGGAAGCCCCGGTCGGGGTCGATGGCGCCGCCCCCCTCGTGGCCGAGGACGCCGGCCGCGAGGCTCCGCACCAGCGCGAGCAGGGTCTCCTCGCGTCGCTCGGTGGGCTGCGCCGCCAACTCGCGGCGCAGCGCGGCCGGATCGGCGCCGGCCGCGCGGCGCGGTGCCGATGGCACCAACCGTCGCAGGAGCGGCGGGAGTTGGCCGCCGGCGGCCAGCGCGCTTCGGTCCAGGCCCATGGGCACCAGCAGCGGTTCGGGTCTGGCCGTCGCCGCGTCGAAGAGCGCGAGGCCCTGTTCCGAGGAGAGCGCGGGCAGGCCCTGGCGGCGCAGCCGCCTGATGTCGTCCGGGCCGAGGACGCCGGCCATGCCGCCTGTTTCGGCCCACAGCCCCCAGGCGAGGGACTGCGCGGGCAGACCATCGGCGCGGCGCCGGGAGGCGAGCGCGTCGAGGAAGGTGTTGGCCGCCGCGTAGTTGCCCTGCCCGGGCGAGCCGAGCAGACCGGCGGCGGACGAGAACAGCACGAAGGCGAAGAGGTCCTGGTCGCGGGTGAGTTGATGCAGATGGAGCGCACCGTCCACCTTGGGGCGCAGCACCCGTTCCAGGCTGTCGGCGGACTGGTTGGCGATCATTCCGTCGGCCAGCACCCCGGCGGTGTGCACCACCGCGCCGAGGCGGCGGCCGGCCAGCAGCGCCGCGAGGGCGTCCAGGTCGGCGATATCGCAGGCGGCGATCTCGACCGTGGCGCCGAGGGCGGTCAGCTCGGCGTGCAGTTCGGTGGCGCCGTGCGCGGCCTCGCCTCGGCGGCTGGTCAGCAGCAGGTCTCCGGCGCCGTGCGCGCGGACCAGATGGCGCGCGACCAGCGCGCCGAGTCCGCCGGTGCCGCCGGTGATCAGCACGGTGCCGGGGCGGCCCCAGGGCGACACCTGCTCGGCGCCCGGCTCGACGCGGGCCAGCCGGGGCACCAGCAACGCCCCGTCGCACAGGCGGAGTTCGGGCTCACCGGCGGCGATGGCCGGGGTGATGGCGGCCGGCGAGGCATCGTCCGTCTCCAGCAGCGCGAAGCGCTCCGGATCCTCCGCGCCGGCCGCCCGGACCAGCCCCCAGGCAGCGGTGTGCGCGAGTTCGCCGGCCCGGGTGAGGACGGTGAGCCGGCGGTCGGCGAACCGCTCGTCGGCAAGCCAGATCTGAAGGGCGCGCAGCGTCCGTCGGGTGATGTCACGCACCTCGGCGGCGGGGTCGCCACCGCCGGTGGGCAGCGTCAACACGACCTGGGCGGGCGGGCTCTCGGGCAGTTCGGCGAGGTCGGTGACGGATATCCAGTCGATGTCGGCGGGGAGCCCGGCCGCCAGGGGCGTCCAGGTCAGCTGGAGCAGGGGGTCGCCGATGCGACCGCCGGCCGGCGCGAGTTGCGCGGCGGAGACCTCGCGGGAGAGCAGCGACGCCACGGTGGCGACGGGCCGGCCCAGTGAGTCGGCGACGCCGATCTCCGTACCGCCGCCTTCGACGGGGGTGAGCCGGACGCGCGCGGCGGTGGCACCGACGGCGTGGGCCCTGACCCCCTTCCAGGCGAACGGCAGGGCGGCTGGGGCGTCGTCATCCGCGCCGAGGAGCAGCGCGTGCAGCGCGGAGTCGAGCAACGCCGGGTGGAGAACGAAGCGTTGGGCATCGGCGGTCTCGTCCAGCGCCACCTCGGCGAAGGTCTCATCGCCGAGGCGCCAGGCCGCCACCAACCCCTGGAAGGCGGGGCCATAGGCGTAGCCGAACGCGCGCATTCGCGCATAGCCGCCGTCGACGGGGATGGCGACCGCGCCGGCCGGTGGCCACTCGGCGGGCGCGAAGGGCGGCGCGGCGGCGAGGTCGTCCGGGGCCAGCAGGCCGTCGGCATGGAGGGTCCACTCCCCCTCGTCGTCGGCTGCCCCCCGCGGGTCATCGGCCGAGGAGTGCACGCTGACGGGGCGCCGCCCCGTGTCGTCGGCCGGTTCGCCGACCGTCAGCCGGAGCCGCACCCGTGTGCCGTCCTCGGGCAGCGCGAGCGGCGCTCGGAGGGTCAGCTCGTCCAGGACGCGGCAACCCACCCGGTCACCGGCGCGCAGCGCCAGCTCGACAAAGGCCGTGCCGGGCAGGAGCGTGGTGTCGAACACCGCGTGGTCGGCGAGCCAGGGCTGGGCGTCGAGGGAGAGCCGCCCGGTGAAGACGACCGTCCGCGCCCCCGGAACCGCCACCTCGGCGCCCAGCAGCGGGTGTTCCAGCGCGGTGAGCCCCAACGACGCAGCGCTGCCACCGCCGTCCACCGGCTCCGACAGCCAGTACCGCTTGCGTTGGAAGGGGTACGTCGGGAGGTCGACGTGGCGGGCGCCGGTGCCTTCGAAGACGGCGGACCAGTCGACGTCGATCCCGGCGGTGAACAGCCGGCCGACGCCGGCCAGCAGGCTCTCGGCCTCGGACCGGTCGCGGCGCAGGGTCGCGGCGGCCGTGGCGTTCTCCCCCGCCATGCTGGTGAGCACCGTGTCCGGGCCGACCTCAAGGAACCTCGACACGCCCTCGGCCTGGAGGAACGCGAGGTCGTCGGCGAACCGCACCGGCTCGCGCACATGCCGCACCCAGTAGTCGGCCGAGGACATCTCCTTGGCCAGACGGATCGACGGCGGGTGGTAGGTGATGGACTCCGCGACCTTGCGGAAGTCGTCGAGCATCGGATCCATCAGCGGTGAGTGGAAGGCATGCGACACCCGCAACCACCGCGTCCGACGATCCGGGAACTCCCGGGCCACCGCCTTCACCGCGTCCTCGGCGCCCGAAATGACCACGGACACAGGCCCGTTGACCGCCGCCAACGACACCCGCTCACCGTCCAGATACGGCGCGACCTCCACCTCCGCCGCCTCAACCGCCACCATCGCGCCACCCGACGGCAACGCCTGCATCAACCGCCCACGAGCACCCACCAGCCGCGCCGCGTCCGCCAAATCGAAGACCCCCGCCACATGCGCGGCGGCGAACTCACCAATCGAATGCCCCACCAACACCCCAGGCCGCACCCCCCACGACCCCAACAACCGGAACAACGCCACCTCAACGGCGAAGATCGCCGGCTGAGCCAACTCCGTGCGATTCAGCACCTCCTCGTCATCGCCCCACACGGCCTCCCGCAGACCATCGTCAAACGCCCCACACACCTCATCGAAAGCAGCCGCGAACACCGGGAACACCGCACGGAGTTCACGCCCCATCCCCAGCCGTTGACTCCCCTGCCCCGTGAAGAGAAACGCCAGCCGGCCCGTGCCGCGCTTGTCGACGGTCACCGACGGGGACGGGGTGCCCTCGGCCAGTGCGGTGAGGCCGGTCAGCAGGCCGGCGCGGTCGGGGGCGACGATCGCCGCCCGGTGGTCGAGGGCAGCGCGGCCCGTCGCCAGGGAGAGGCCCACATCGGCCGGGTCGGGGGCCGGCCGTTCCTGGACCCGGGCATGGAGTCGTTCGGCCGCCGCCGCCAGCGCCTCCCGGCTGCGGGCGGACAGCAGCCACAGGTGGGGGCGGCCGGTGTCGGTCCTGGGCGGGGCCTGGGCCCCTGGGGCCTCCTCGACGATCACATGCGCGTTGGTGCCGCTGATGCCGAAGGAGGAGACGGCGGCGCGGCGCGGGCTCTCGCCCCGTGGCCAGTCGCGCGCCTCGGTCAACAGCCGGACATCGCCCGCCGACCAGTCGACCTGGGCCGAGGGCTCGTCCACATGCAGCGTCGCGGGAAGCGTGCCGTTCCGCATCGCCTGGACGACCTTGATGATGCCCGCGACGCCCGCCGCGGCCTGGGTGTGCCCGATATTGGACTTGATCGACCCCAGCCACAGCGGCCGGTCCGTGGGCCGTTCCTGGCCGTAGGTGGCGAGCAGCGCCTGCGCCTCGATCGGGTCGCCGAGCGTCGTCCCCGTGCCATGGCCCTCGACCAGGTCGACCTGGTCGGCCGATATCCGCGCGTTGGCCAACGCCTGGCGTATCACCCGCTGTTGGGAGGGCCCGTTCGGCGCGGTGAGCCCGTTGGACGCGCCGTCCTGGTTGATCGCCGAGCCGCGCACCACCGCCAGCACCTGATGCCCGTTGCGGCGCGCGTCCGACAGCCGCTCGACCAGCAGCATGCCCACGCCCTCGCCCCACCCCGTGCCGTCCGCCGACGCCGCGAACGACTTGCAGCGGCCGTCGGGCGCCAGGCCGCGCTGGTGGCTGAACTCGACAAAGGTCTCCGGCGTCGCCATCACGGTGACGCCGCCGGCCAGCGCCAGCGAGCACTCCCCCGAGCGCAGCGCCTGGATCGCCCAGTGCAGCGCCACCAGCGACGACGAACAGGCCGTGTCCAGCGTCACCGCCGGGCCCTCAAGCCCAAGCGCGTAGGCGACGCGCCCCGAGGCGATCGCGCCCGTGCTGCTGTTGTAGGTGTAGTCGTGGTACATCATTCCGGCGAAGACCCCGGTGCGACTCCCCTTGAGCGTCGACGGATCGATACCCGCCCGCTCCATCGCCTCCCAGGACACCTCAAGCAGCAGCCGCTGCTGAGGGTCCATCACCAGCGCCTCGTTCGGCGCGATCCCGAAGAAGTCCGGGTCGAACTCCGGCGCTTCATAGAGGAATCCGCCCTCCCGCGCGTAGGTTCTGCCGGGGCGCCCGGGCTCCGGGTCGTAGATGGCCGCCTCGTCCCAGCCACGGTCGGTGGGGAACCTCGCGACGGCGTCCGTCTCCTCGGCGATCAGCCGCCACAGCTGCTCGGGCGAGGACACGCCCCCCGGGTAGCGGCAGGCCATGCCGACGATCGCGACGGGTTCGCGGGCGGCGGCCCGCAGCGCGCGGTTGCGCGTGCGGAGGGTCTCGGTCTCCTTGAGCGACGCGCGCAGCGCCGCCACGAGTTTCTGGTCGGTGTCGGCCATCGTGTCCCTCAGGCTTCTCGCGTCGCTTCGTCCAGGTCGGTGTCCTGCAACGCCATGCTGATCAGGGCTTCGGTGTCCATCGCGTCGATCGCGTCCCGTTCGGGCTCGGGCTCGGGGACCGCCGGGGCGGGGCCGCCGCCGGCGAGTTCGAGCAGGGCGTCCATCAGCCCCGCGTCGTGCAGCCGGACGAGGGGGATCGACCCCAGCAGGCGGCGGATCGTCTCCTCGTCGGCGTCCCGGTCGCCGCCGCCCTCTTCGGGCGCCAGCTCGGCGTCGAGATGGTCGGCCAGCACCCGCGAGGTGGGGTAGTCGAACATCAGGGTCGGCGGCAGCCGCAGCCCGGCGGCGACGTTGACCGCGTTGCGGAACTCGATCGCGCCGAGCGAGTCGAACCCCAGCTCGCTGAAGGCCCGTTCGGGATCGATGGACTCGGGCCCCGCATGCCCAAGCACCGCCGCCGCATGACCCCTGACCAGGTCGAGCAGCTCCGTATGCCGCTCGGCCGACGACCGGCCGGCCAGCCGCCGCCGCAGCGCGTCCGCGCCGCCACCGTGGTCGGCCGAGGCGACGCGTCGGGCGGAGCCGCGCACCAACCCGTGCAGGATCGGCGGCAGTTCGACCGGGTCCGCACCGGCGACGCGCAGGCTCGCGGGAACCAGGGTGGGCACGGCCAAGGCGCTGGCCGCGTCGAGGAGTTGGAGGCCCTGCTCGGGCGAGAGCGGCAACAGGCCGGCGCGGTCGATCCGTTCGCGGTCCCGGCCGCCCACGCCGCCGGCCATGCCGGTCTCGGTCCCCCAGAGGCCCCAGGCCAGCGACTGCGCCGGTAGGCCCTGAGCGCGGCGACGGACGGCGAGCGCGTCGAGAAACGCGTTGGCCGCCGCGTAGTTGCCCTGTCCGGGGGAGCCCAGCACCCCGGCGGCCGAGGAGAACAGCACAAAGGCGCCCAGCTCCATCTCCCGTGTCAGCGCGTCGAGATGGAGCGCGGCCAGTGCCTTGGCGGCGAGAACCCGATCCAGGCGCTCCGGTGTCAGCGAGGCGACGACCCCGTCGTCCAACACACCGGCGGCATGTACCACCCCGGTGAGCGAACGACCGGCCAGCAGCTCGGCCAGCGCCGTCCGATCCGCCACATCACAGGCGGCCACCTCCACCTCGGCGCCCAACCCCGTCAGCTCAGCCACCAACTCCGCGACACCAGGCGCCTGACCGCCCCGCCGACTCGTCAACAGCAGCCGCCGCACGCCGTGCTCCACCACCAGATGCCGCGCCACCAGACCGCCCAGGGCGCCGGACGCACCCGTGACCAGCACGGTGTCCCCGAAGACGGAGGAGGGCTCGGCCTCGCCTGCGGCCACCGCCCGCAGCCGAGGGGCATGGGCCCGCCCGTCACGGACGGCCACCTGGGGCTCCCCCGTGGCCAGCGCCGTGCGCAGGGCCGTCTCGTCGTCGGGCTCGGCGATGTCGACCAACACGAACCGGCCGGGATCCTCCGCCTGGGCGCTGCGCACCAGCCCCCAGGCCGCCGCGCCGGCCAGATCGGGCACATCCTCGCCGGCCACCGAGACGGCGCCCCGGGTGACCACGGCGAGGGTGCCGTCCGCCGCCTGGGCTTCCTGGATCGAGGCGAGCAGCGGGTGGAGCGTGGCGGAGAGATCGTCGCCCTCGACGCGCCACACCCTGGTCTCCGGGACGCCGGCCCCGCCGGGGGCGGATACCGGGCTCCACTCCACCTGGTAGAGCGAGTCGACGCGGCCGAGCGCCGTGCCGGACAGCGGGCGAAGCGTCAACGCGTCGACGGAGAGGACCGGTTGACCGGTGGCGTCGAAGGCGGCGAGGGTCACCCGGTCCTCGCCGGCCGGGGTGACGCGGACCCGGAGCGAGGTCGCCCCGGTGGCGTGCAGCTCGACGCCTGCCCAGGAGAACGGGAGCACGACGCGGTCGGCCTCGGACCGCAGGGGGATCGCGTGCAGCGCGGCGTCCAGCAGCGCCGGGTGCAGCCCGAACCGGTCGGCCGCACCGGGCAACGCCACCTCGGCGAACACCTCGTCGCCGAGCCGCCAGGCCGCCCGCAGTCCCTGGAACGTCGGCCCGTACTCCAGCCCGTCCGCCGCCAGGGCCGGGTAGAGGCCGGTCACATCAACGGGTTCGGCGCCGGGCGGCGGCCAGGCCGCCGGCACCGCCGCCGCGCCGCCGGTCCCCGCGGTGACCGTCCCGGCCGCGTGGCGGACCCAGGGCTGATGCGGTTCCTCGGCAGCGCGGGCATACACCTCGACCGATCGGCGGCCCGTCCCGTCGTCTGGGCCTGCCACGACCTGGACGGCGACGGCGGCGCGTGGGGCAAGGACCAGCGGCGCCTCAATCGTCAGCTCCTCGACGAGCGCGCACCCCACCTCGTCGCCGGCGCGCATCGCCAGCTCGACAAACCCCGCACCGGGAAAGAGCACGGCCCCGGCGACCAGGTGCTCGGCAAGCCACGGCTGTGACCCGACGGAGAGACGCCCGGTCAGCACCGCGCGATCGGCGCCGGCGACGGCCACGGCCGCCTCCAGCAACGGGTGGTCGAACGTGTCCGAGCCGCGCCCTGGATCCAGCCAGTAGCGCTGGCGTTGGAAGGGGTAGGTGGGCAACGGGACCCGGCGGGCGCCGGTGCCTTCGAAGACGGCGGACCAGTCGACGTTCACGCCGGTGGTGAAGAGTCGAGCCACGCCGGTGAAGAGGCTCTCGGCCTCGGACCGGTCGCGGCGCAGCGTCGCGGCGGCCGTGGCGTTCTCCCCCGCCATGCTGGTGAGCACCGCGTCCGGGCCGACCTCAAGAAACCTCGACACGCCCTCGGCCTGGAGGAACGCGAGGTCGTCGGCGAACCGGACCGGCTCGCGCACATGCCGCACCCAGTAGTCGGCCGACGCCATCTCCTTGGCCAGACGGATCGACGGCGGGTGGTAGGTGACGGACTCCGCGACCTTGCGGAAGTCGTCGAGCATCGGCTCCATCAGCGGCGAGTGGAAGGCGTGCGACACCTTCAACCGCCGCGTCCTTCGCCCCTCGAATCGTGCGACCACGGCATCGACCGCGTCCTCGGCGCCCGAAATGACCACGGACACAGGCCCGTTGACCGCCGCCAACGACACCCGCTCACCGTCCAGATACGGCGCGACCTCCACCTCCGCCGCCTCAACGGCCACCATCGCGCCACCCGACGGCAACGCCTGCATCAACCGCCCACGAGCACCCACCAGCCGCGCCGCGTCCGCCAAATCGAAGACCCCCGCCACATGCGCGGCGGCGAACTCACCAATCGAATGCCCCACCAACACCCCAGGCCGCACCCCCCACGACTCCAACAACCGGAACAACGCCACCTCAACGGCGAAGATCGCCGGCTGCGCCAACTCCGTGCGATTCAGGGCCTCTTCGTCGTCGCCCCACACGGCCTCCCGGAGACCATCGTCAAACGCCGCACACACCTCATCGAAAGCAGCCGCGAACACCGGAAATACCGCATGGAGTTCACGCCCCATCCCCAGCCGTTGGCTCCCCTGACCCGTGAAGAGAAACCCCAGCCCACCCTCACTCGCCACACCCCGCACCGTCTCCCCACCCACCACCACCGCACGATGCTCCAACACCGCCCGACCCGCCACCGCCGAGAACCCCACATCCAACGCATCCCCGCCCCACCCTGAGAAGCGCTCCAACTGCTCCCCCAACGCCACCTCACCCCGCGCCGACACCACCAACGGCACCACCGGCAACCCCCGCCCCTCCACCACCACTTCAGCAACCGCCGGCGCCTCCTCGACGATCACATGCGCATTGGTCCCACTGATCCCAAACGACGACACCCCCGCCCGACGCGGACGCCCCTCACCGGGCCACCCCCGCGCCTCCGTCAGCAGCCGCACCTCACCCGCCGACCAATCCACCTCCCGCGACGCCTCATCCACATGCAACGTCCGAGGCAACACCCCCCGCCGCATCGCCTCCACCATCTTGATCACACCAGCCACCCCCGCAGCCGCCTGCGTATGCCCAAAGTTCGACTTGATCGACCCCAACCACAACGGCGACTCGGCAGCACGCCCCTGCCCGTACGTGGCCAACAACGCCTGCGCCTCAATGGGGTCACCCAACGTCGTCCCCGTGCCATGGCCCTCCACCGCGTCCACCTCACCGGCCGACAACCCGGCACTCGCCAACGCCGCCCGAATCACCCGCTGTTGAGACGGACCGTTGGGCGCCGTCAACCCGTTCGACGCACCGTCCTGATTCACCGCACTGCCGCGCACCACCCCCACCACCGGATGACCCAACCGCCGCGCGTCCGACAACCGCTCAACCAACAACACCCCCACCCCCTCACCCCAACCGGCGCCGTCCGCCGAGGCCGCGAAGGAGCGGCAGCGGCCGTCGCGGGAGAGGCCCCGCTGCTCGCTGAACTCGACGAAGTTGTCCGGCCCGGCCATCACGGTGACGCCGCCGGCCAGCGCCAGCGAGCACTCCCCCGAGCGCAGCGCCTGGATCGCCAGATGCAGCGCCACCAGCGACGACGAGCACGCCGTGTCCACCGTGACCGCTGGCCCCTCAAGGCCGAGGGTGTAGGCGACCCGGCCGGAGGCGATGGCCCCCGTGCTGCTGTTGTGGGCGTAGTCGTGGTACATCATTCCGGCGAAGACCCCGGTCCTGCTGCCGCGCAGGGCCGTCGGATCGATCCCGGCGCGCTCCAACGCCTCCCAGGACACCTCAAGCAGCAGCCGCTGCTGAGGGTCCATCACCAGCGCCTCGTTCGGGGCGATCCCGAAGAAGTCCGGGTCGAACTCGGCCGCGTCGTAGAGGAATCCGCCTCGGTCCACATAGCTGGTGCGGGGGCGGGTGGCGGTGGGGTCGTAGATCCGCTCCAGCTCCCAGCCCCGGTCGGTGGGGAAGCCGGCGACGGCGTCGACGCCCTCGTCGACCAGCCGCCACAGGTCCTCGGGCGAGGTCACCCCGCCGGGGTAGCGGCAGGCCATCGCCACGATCGCGATCGGCTCGTCGTGGGCGGCTCGAAAGACGGCCGTCGGGGTGGCGTCGGCGCGGGTCGTCCCGGACGTCTCGTCGAGCAGATGGCGGGCGAGGGCGGCGGGGTTGGGGTGGTCGAAGACCAGCGTGGCGGGCAGGCGCAGCCCGGTGGCCTGGCTCAGCGCGTTCCGCAGCTCCATGGCGGCCAGCGAGTCGACGCCCAGTTCGCGGAACGCCCGGTGCGGGTCGACGGCGTGCGGCCCCGGGTAGCCGAGGGTGGCCGCGGCCTGGGTGCGCACGACATCGAGCAGGGTTTCCCCCCGCTGTTCCTCGGTCAGGCCGGCGAGGCGTTCGAGGAGTCCGTCGGCTGTGGCGCGGCTGCCCGCGGTGGAACGGGCGACGAACGGGATCAGGCCGCGCAGGAGTTCGGGCACCGTGCCGCTGGCGCGGACGCCGGCGAGGTCCAGTCGCGCGGGGACGACAACGGCCGGTTCGGGGAGGCGGGTGGCCGCGTCGAGGAGGGCCAGGCCGTCGGGGTGGGTGAGCGGGAGGATGCCGCCTCGGCTCATCCGGGACCGGTCGGCGTCGGTGAGGTGGCCGGTCATGCCGGTCTCGGTCTCCCACAGGCCCCAGGCCAGCGACTGCGCCGGCAGGCCCTCCGTGCGCCGGCGGACGGCGAGCGCGTCGAGGACGGCGTTGGCCGCCGCGTAGTTGCCCTGGCCCGGTGAGCCGAGCACTCCCGCCGCCGACGAGAACAGCACAAACGCGCCCAGCTCCATCTCCCTGGTCAGCGCGTCAAGATGGAGCGCGGCGTCCACCTTGGGGCGCAGCACCAGGTCCAGTCGTTCGGGTGTCAGCGAGGCTACGACCCCGTCGTCCAACACGCCGGCGGCATGGACCACGCCGGTGAGCGAACGGCCGGCCAACAGCTCGGCCAGCGCCTCCCGTTCGGCCGTGTCACAGGCGGCCACCTCGACCTCGGCGCCCAACTCCGTCAGCTCAGCGGCCAACTCCGCCGCGCCGGGCGCCTCGGCGCCCCGTCTGCTGGTCAACAGCAGGCGCCGCACGCCGTGTTCGGTGACCAGATGGCGCGCCACCAGGCCGCCGAGTACGCCCGTGCCGCCGGTGATCAGCACCGTGTCGCCGAAGGCGACCGAGGGTTCTTCGAGTGCCGCCGTCAGTCGGGCCAGCCGGGGCGCGTGGGCGACTCCGTCGCGGACCACCACCCGGGGTTCGCCGCTGGCCAGCGCGGCGTGCACGGCGGTCCGGTCGTCCGGGTCGGCCACGTCGATCAGCAGGAACCGGCCCGGGTCCTCGGACTGGGCGCTGCGCACCAGTCCCCAGACGGCGGCGCCGGCCAGGTCGGGCGTCTCGTGGGTCGCGACGGCACCGCTGGTGACCACGGCCAGTCGGGCGGGCGCGGCCTGGAGCGCGGCGAGCGTCCGGTGGAGGGCCTGGCGCACATCGGTGCCGGTGGGGATGGAGAGCACCTCCGTCTCGGCCGGCTCGACGGCGTCGGTCGGGACGGGGGTCAGGGTGATGTGGTAGAGCGAGTCGGTGCGGCGTTCCGTGCGGGTGAGGGGCCGCAGCAGCAGGGAGTCGATGGTGGCGACGGGGCGTCCGGTCGGGTCGGCGACCGCGACGGCGGCCACCCCGTCCCCGGCGGGGGTGACGCGCACCCTCAGGGCGCCGGCGCCCGAGGCATGGAGTCGCACGCCGGTCCAGGTGAAGGGGAGCAGTGGCGCTTCGCCTTCGGTTGCGGTGGTGAGGCCGATGGTGTGCAGGGCGGCGTCCAGGAGCGCCGGGTGCAGGCCGAAGGCGCCGGCGTCGGCGTCGTCCGGCAGGGCGATCTCGGCGTATACCTCGTCGCCGACCCGCCAGGCGGCCCTGAGCCCGCGGAAGGTGGGGCCGTAGGCCAGTCCGCGTTCGACCAGCGCGTCGTAGAGCGCCTCGGTGTCGAGGTTGAGGGGTTCGGCGCCGGCCGGTGGCCAGGCGGTGAGGTCTCCGGCGGCGTCGCCGTGGGTGTCGGGGGCGAGCTGGCCGGTGGCGTGTCGGGTCCAGGGCAGGTCGAGCGCGTCCTGGTCACGGGAGTGGACGGCGACGGGACGGCGTCCCGCCTGGTCGGCCGGGCCGACGGCGACCTGGACGGAGAGCCCGGTGGGCGCGCCCAGGACGAGGGGGTGTTCGATCGTCAGCTCCTCGATCCGGCCGCAGCCCACCTCGTCGCCGGCCCGCAGGACCAGTTCGACGAAGCCGGTGCCGGGGAAGAGGACGGCGCCGTCGACGACATGGTCGGCGAGCCAGGGGTGGGCGCCGGTGGAGAGCCGGCCGGTGAGCATCACCTCGTCCGATCCGGCGACCGGGACGACGGCGCCCAGCAGCGGGTGGCCGCCGGTGCCCAGGCCCATCGACCCGGCGTCGGCGTGGCCGGTCTCCTCGGTCAGCCAGTAGACGCGGTGCTGGAAGGGGTAGGTCGGCAGGTCGACGTGGCGGGCTTCGGTGCCGGCGAAGACGGTCTCCCAGTCGAGGGCGACGCCGTGCGTGTGGGCCTGGGCCAGGGCGGTCAGGAGGCGCGTCGGGCCGCCGTCGTCGCGGCGCAGCGTGCCGACGGAGGTCGCGTCGACGCTGGGCACCAGCACGGGGTGCGGGCTGGCCTCGATGAACACCGGCGAGCCCTGCTCGGTCAGCTGGCGGACGACCTGGTCGAACTCCACGGTGGCCCGCAGGTTGCGGTACCAGTAGCGGGCGTCGAGGGCGGTGGTGTCGAGCAGTCCGCCGGTCACGGTGGAGTGGAACGGGATCTCGGCGGCGCGGGGCCTGATCGGCGCCAGCACGTCGAGCAACTCCTGTTCGATGTCCTCCACCTGGGCGGAGTGCGAGGCGTAGTCCACCGGAACGCGCCGGGCCCGGACGCCGTCCGCGGCGCAGCGCGCGAGGAGTTCGTCGAGGGCCTCGACCTCGCCGGAGACCACGGTGGCGGCGCCGCCGTTGACCACGGCGACCGAGGTGCGTTCGCCCCACTGGGCGATCAGCCGCTCGGTCTCCGCTCTGGAGAGGGCGACGGACACCATGCCGCCGCGTCCGGAGAGGGCGAGCAGCGCCTTGCTGCGCAGGGCGACCACGCGGGCGCCGTCCTCCAGGGTGAGTGCGCCGGCCACGGTGGCGGCGGCGATCTCGCCCTGAGAGTGGCCGATCACGGCGACAGGCTCGACGCCGTGGTGGCGCCAGAGGCCGGCGAGCGACACCATCACCGCCCAGAGCACCGGCTGCACCACGTCGACGCGGCCGAGCAGCGCCTCGTCGTCGAGCGCCTGGCGGGGCGACCAGTCGACGAACGGGGCGAGCGCGGCCTCGCAGGCGGCCATCCGTTCGGCGAACTCCGGTACGGCGGCGATCAGTTCGCTGGCCATGCCGACCCACTGCGAGCCCTGCCCCGGGAACACCAGGACGGCGCTGGCCGGTTGGCCCACCGCCGTCACCTGCGTTCGGCCGTCGGCCAGAGCCGCAAGCCCCTCGGCCAGCGCGGCGTGGTTCCGGCCGACGACGGCGGCCCGGTGGGTGTGGTGCGTCCGGCGGGTCGCCAACGACCGGGCGACGTCCACCGGTCGGGCGTCCGCCGCTGAAGCGAGGAGCCGCGCGGCGTACTGGCGCACGGCCGTCTCGGTGCGGCCCGAGACCAGCCAGGGCACCGCCGTCGGCTCCTGGCGGTCCGCCGGCTCGTCCTGTCCTTCGACGGGTGGGGCCTCTTCCAGGACGACATGGGCGTTGGTGCCGCTGGCGCCGAACGACGACACGGCGGCCCGTCGCCGCTCGCCGCCGGTCGGCCAGGCGCGGTTCTCCGTGAGGAGCCGCACGTTCCCCGCCGTCCAGTCGACGGCGGTCGTCGGCTCGTCGACATGGAGCGTCCTGGGCAGGGTGCCGTGCCGCATGGCCTGCACCATCTTGATGACGCCTGCGACGCCGGCCGCCGCCTGGGTGTGGCCGATGTTGGACTTGACCGAGCCGAGCCACAGCGGCCGGTCCCCGGGGCGTTCCCGGCCGTAGGTGGCGAGCAGCGCCTGGGCCTCGATGGGATCGCCGAGGGTGGTGCCGGTGCCATGGGCCTCCACCGCGTCGACGTCCCGCTCGGTGAGCCCGGCGTTCGCCAACGCCTGCCGGATGACGCGGCGTTGGGACGGTCCGTTGGGCGCGGTCAGTCCGTTGGACGCGCCGTCCTGGTTGGTGGCGGCGCCGCGCACCACGGCGAGGACCCGGTGCCCGTTGCGGCGCGCGTCGGAGAGCCGTTCCAGCAGCAGCACGCCGACACCCTCGCCCCAGCCGGTGCCGTCGGCCGCCGAGGCGAACGCCTTGCAGCGCCCGTCCCTGGCCAGTCCCCGTTGCCGGCTGAACTCCACAAAGGTGACGGGTGACGACATGACGGTGACGCCGCCGGCCAGCGCCAGCGAGCACTCGCCGCCGCGCAGCGACTTGATCGCCAGATCGAGCGCGACCAGCGACGACGAGCAGGCGGTGTCGACGGTGACCGCCGGCCCCTCAAGGCCCAGGGTGTAGGCGACGCGCCCTGAGACCAGCGCGCCGGTGACGCTGCACCCCGGGTAGTCGTGGTAGACCAGCCCGGCGAACATGCCGGTGGCGCTGCCCTTCAGGGTGGCCGGGTCGATGCCGGCCCGTTCGACGGTCTCCCAGGACGTTTCGAGGAGCAGCCGCTGCTGGGGGTCCATGGCCAGCGCCTCGTTGGGGCTGATGCCGAAGAACTCCGGGTCGAAGGCGCCGGCCTCGTCGAGGAAGCTGCCGTCCCGCACGTAGCTGGTGTGCTCGCCCGCGCCGTCCGGGTCGTAGAGCTCGTCGAGGTTCCAGCCCCGGTCGGTGGGGAAGCCGCGCACCGTGTCACGGCCGTCGGCGACCAACTCCCAGAGCTCCTCCGGGGAGGTGACCCCGCCGGGGAAGCGGCACGCCATGCTGACGATGGCGATGGGCTCCCGCTCCCGGTCCTCCACCTCGCGCAGCCGACGCCGGGTCTGCTGCAACTCCTCGGTGGCGCGCCGCAGATATGCGCGCAGCCGGTCGTCGTTCGCGTCCTTCGACATCGACATCTACCCATCCGTGAGAGTCCACGATCGAGAGGCGGGGTCCGTCAGGACAGTCCCAGTTCCTTGTCCAGCACCGAGAACAACTCGTCGTCGGAGGTGAGCACCTGGCCGCTCTCCGGGGTGGCGTCGTCCGGCAGGTCCGACCTGGCGTCCCGGGCGCGCCGCAGGGCCGCCTCCAGCCGGGTGGTGATTCTGGCGTGGGCCTCGTCCGTCGCGTCGAGCTCCGCCAACCCGGCCTCCAGCCGGTCGAGTTCGGCGAGCAGCGGGACGGCGGGGTCGGCGTGCTCGGGGCGCAGCCCCTCGTCGAGCAGTTCGACGATGGCCAGGGGGGTCGGGTGGTCGAAGACCAGGGTCGGCGGCAGGGCGAGCCCGGTGTCGGCGTTGAGGGCGTTGCGCAGTTCGACGGCGCCGAGCGAGGTGAGCCCCAGCTCGTTGACGGCGCGGTCCGCCGGCACCGTGTCGACGCCGGCGTGCCCCAGCACGCGGGCGATATGGCCGCGCACCTGCTCCAGCAGGAAACGCCCGCGCTCCGCCTCGGTCAGGCCCGCGAGCCGCCGCGCCCAGGTCGCGCCGCCTGGCGCGGTCCGACGGACGGGGACCAGCCCGCCGAAGAGCGCGGGCAGCGATCCCGTCTCGGCGCGGGACCGCAGCGCCGCCAGGTCGAACCGGACGGGCAGCGTCACGGGCGGCCGGCCGGGCGCGGTCGCCGCGTCCAGCAGCGCGAGGCCCTCGTCCGGGGTGAGCGGGGGCAGGCCGGAGCCGTGCAGGCGACGCGCCTCGGCCTCGTCCAGCCGGTCGGCCATGCCGCCGACATCCGTCCAGGGCCCCCAGCCGAGGGAGAGGGCCGGCAGGCCAAGGGCGGCGCGGTGGTGGGCGAGCGCGTCCAACCAGGCGTTGCCGGCCGCGTAGTTGCCCTGGCCCGCGCCGCCGATGGTGCCGGCGACGGAGGAGAACAGCACAAAGACGGAGAGGTCCTGGTCGCGGGTGAGTTGGTGCAGGTGCCAGGCGGCGTCCACCTTGGGCCGCAGCACCGCGTCCAGCCGCTCTGGCGTCAACTCGGCGATCAGCGCGTCGTCGACCACGCCGGCGGCGTGCACCACCGCGCCGAGGGGGCGGCCGGCCAGCAGCGCCGCGAGGGCGTCCCGGTCGGCGACATCGCAGGCCGCCACCTCGACCGTGGCGCCGAGGGCGGTCAGCTCGGCGACCAGTTCGGCGGCGCCGGGCGCCTCCTGGCCCCGGCGGCTGGTCAGCAGCAGGTTCCGGACGCCGTGCTCGGCGGCCAGATGCCGGGCGACGAGCGCGCCAAGACCGTTCAGCCCGCCGGTGACCAGCACCGTCCGGTCGGTGTCCCAGGCGGGGGCGAACGTCTCGGCCGCCGGGACCCGGGCCAGCCTCGGCACCAGGGGGCGGCCGTCGCGCACGGCCACCTCGGGCTCGTCGACACGCAGCGCCGACTCGGGCGGTTCGGCGTCCGGGGCGGCGTCGGCGGGCAGGTCGACCAGCGCGAACCGGCCCGGATGCTCGCCCTCGGCGGAGCGCACCAGGCCCCGCACGGCGGCATGCCCGAGATCGGCGCCATCGGTCGCGCCACGGGTGACGACCACCAGCCGGGAGGAGGCGGACCGTTCGTCGGTTGACCAGTTCCGGAGAACGGCGAGCACCTGCCGGGTGAGCGCGCGGAAGCCCTCGGCCGTCGGGTCCGCCGGCGGTGGGCAGATATAGACCTCCTGAGGGCCGGACTCGGCGGCCTCGGGCGCTGGCACCCAATCGACACGGAAGAGCGACTCCCGGCCGCCGGTGTGGGCGCGGATCTCCTCGGCCGGGACGGGCCTGCGTTCGGCGGACTCCAGCGCCAGGGCGGGGTGGCCCTCGGCGTCGACGGCGACGGAGGCACCGCGCCAGCGGTGCGCGAGCGTCGGCTCGCCGTCGGCCGACGGGCCTGCCGCGCGGGCGGCGGCGTCGAGCAGGGCGGCGTAGGAGGCGGCGTCGCGGGCCCATCCCGGCGTGCCGGTGGGCGGCGGCCCCTGTGCGAGCACACCGGTCGCGAGCCTGGCCCAGGGGGCGTGTTCGGCGCCTCGCGCGTGGACGCTGAACGCGCCATCGGTGCCGGCCCGTACGCGAAGCGTGTGCGTCTCGCCGGCGTCGGTGAGGACCAGCGGCGCCTGGATGTCGAGCGTCTCGACCCGGCCGGTGCCGGTGAACTCGGCTGCCAGCAGGGCCAGTTCGAGGAAGACCTGGCCTGGCACCAGCATGGAGTCGTGGTCGGCGAGCCAGGGGTGGGAGTCGAGGGAGACCCGCCCGGTGAACACCGTCCCGCCGTCCTCAGGGAGTTCGATCCTGGCGGTGAGCAACGGATGGTCGACGGCGTCCACGCCGGCCGCCGCCCTGGGCGGTTCGCTCGCCCAGTAACGCTGGCGTTGGAAGGGGTAGGTGGGCAACGGGACCCGGCGGGCGCCGGTGCCTTCGAAGACGGCGGACCAGTCGACGTTCACGCCGGTGGTGAAGAGCCGGGCCAGGCCGGTGAAGAGGCTCTCGACCTCGGACCGGTCGCGGCGCAGCGTCGCGGCGGCCGTGGCGTTCTCCCCCGCCATGCTGGTGAGCACCGCGTCCGGGCCGACCTCCAGAAACCTCGACACACCCTCGGCCTGGAGGAACGCGAGGTCGTCGGCGAACCGCACCGGCTCGCGCACATGCCGCACCCAGTAGTCGGCCGACGCCATCTCCTTGGCCAGACGGATGGTGGGCGGGTGGTAGGCGACGGACTCCGCGACCTTGCGGAAGTCGTCGAGCATCGGCTCCATCAACGGCGAGTGGAAGGCGTGCGACACCTTCAACCGCCGCGTCCTTCGCCCCTCGAATCGTGCGACCAGGGCTTCGACCGCGTCCTCGGCGCCCGAAATGACCACGGACACAGGCCCGTTGACCGCCGCCAACGACACCCGCTCACCGTCCAGATGCGGCGCGACCTCCACCTCCGCCGCCTCAACGGCGACCATCGCGCCACCCGACGGCAACGCCTGCATCAACCGCCCACGAGCACCCACCAGCCGCGCCGCGTCCGCCAAATCGAAGACCCCCGCCACATGCGCGGCGGCGAACTCACCAATCGAATGCCCCACCAACACCCCAGGCCGCACCCCCCACGACTCCAACAACCGGAACAACGCCACCTCAACGGCGAAGATCGCCGGCTGAGCCAACTCCGTCCGGTTCAGCACCTCCTCGTCGTCACCCCACACGGCCTCCCGCAGACCATCGTCAAACGCCCCACACACCTCATCGAAAGCAGCCGCGAACACCGGAAACGCCCCATACAACTCCCGCCCCATCCCCAGCCGTTGACTCCCCTGACCCGTGAAGAGAAACCCCAGCCCACCCTCACTCGCCACACCCCGCACCGTCTCCCCACCCACCACCACCGCACGATGCTCCAACACCGCCCGACCCACCACCGCCGAGAACCCCACATCCAACGCATCCCCATCCACCGCCCCGAACCGATCCAGCTGCTCCGCCAAGGCTTCGCCGGTCCTGGCGGACAGGACCAGCGGCACCACCGGCAACTCCCGCCGCTCCACCACCACTTCAGCAACCGCCGGCGCCTCCTCGACGATCACATGCGCATTGGTGCCGCTCATGCCGAAGGAGGAGATGCCGGCGCGGCGCGGGCGGCCCTCGTTGGGCCACTTCCGCTCCTCCGTCAGCAGCCGGACCTCGCCTTCGGACCAGTCCACCTGGGGCGATGGCTCGTCCGCGTGCAGGGTCCTGGGCAGCACGCCGTGCCGCATCGCCTCCACCATCTTGATCACGCCGGCCACCCCCGCAGCCGCCTGGGTGTGGCCGATATTCGACTTGATCGACCCCAGCCACAGCGGCCGGTCCGCCTCCCGTTCCCGTCCATAGGTGGCGAGCAGGGCCTGCGCCTCGATCGGATCGCCGAGCGTCGTCCCCGTGCCGTGCCCCTCCACCGCGTCCACCTCACCGGCCGACAACCCGGCACTCGCCAACGCCGCCCGAATCACCCGCTGTTGGGAGGGACCGTTGGGCGCCGTCAGCCCGTTCGACGCACCGTCCTGATTCACCGCCGAACCGCGCACCACCGCCAGCACCTGATGCCCGTTGCGGCGCGCGTCGGAGAGGCGTTCGAGGAGCAGCACCCCGACGCCCTCGGAGCAGCCGACTCCGTCGGCGGCGGCGCCGAACGACTTGCAGCGGCCGTCCAGCGCCAGGCCGCGCTGCTCGCTGAAGTAGACGAACATCTCGGGCGTCGCCATCACGGTGACGCCGCCGGCCAGCGCCAGCGAGCACTCCCCCGAGCGCAGCGCCTGGATCGCCCAGTGCAGCGCCACCAGCGACGACGAACAGGCCGTGTCCAGCGTCACCGCCGGCCCCTCAAGCCCAAGCGCGTAGGCCACCCGCCCGGAGACGATGCTGCCGCCGTTGCTGCCCCCGACGTAGTCGTGGTACATCACGCCGGCGAACACCCCGGTCCCGCTGCCCTTCAGCGTGGTCGGATCGATCCCCGCCCGCTCCAGCACCTCCCAGGACACCTCAAGCAACAGCCGCTGCTGCGGGTCGGTCTCGGCGGCCTCGCGGGGGCTGATGCCGAAGAAGTCCGCGTCGAACTCGCCCGCGTCGTGCAGGAACCCGCCCTCGCGGGCGGCCGTCTTCCCCGGCTTGCCCGGCTCCGGGTCGTAGCGGTCGGCGGTGTCCCAACCCCGGTCGGTGGGGAAGGGCGTCACCGCGTCGACCCCCTCGTCGACCAGCCGCCACAGATCCTCGGGCGAGGCCACGCCACCCGGGTAGCGGCACGCGGTCGCGACGATGGCGATCGGCTCCAGGGCGCGCTGTTCGACCTCGGCGAGGCGCCGGCGGGCGGCGCGCAGGTCCGTGGTCGCACGCTTGAGGTAGTCGAGAAGCTTCTCCTGATTGCCCACCACAGCCACTCCGGGTAGCGAAGGGTTCCGCACTCTGCGACGTGCGCTTGCGTCGAATCTAGAAAGGGCCGGTGAGGCCCCCCAACCCCTTCTCGCCCCTAACGTGTCGGGGCCGGCCACTTCGTCGGGAGGGGGAAGAGGGATCAGACCGCCTCGTAGCTGACGTCCTGCGCCGCCTCAAGGAGTTGCTCGCGGTTTCTGATGCCCATCTTGCGGTAGACGCGGGTCAGGTGCTGTTCCACGGTGCTGACGGTGATGAACAGCCGGTCGGCGATATCGCGGTTGGCGTAGCCCTGGGTGGCGAGCAGGGCCACGCGTCGTTCGGAGTCGCTGAGTTGACCGAAGGAGTCGCCGGCCCCGCGATCGCCGCGCGGCGCGTCCCCGTCGCCTCGGGCGCCGAGGCCGCGGGGCGCGGGGGACGGCAACAGCGCCTGGCACATGGACTTCGCCTGGCAGCTCTTGGCGAGCCGCCACGCTCTGCGGGCGGTCAACCTGGCCTGCGCCTTCTCGCCCAACCGCTGGTAGGCGCGGCTGAGATCGGCCAGCACGGCCGCCGCCTCATAGCGCGCGCCGCAGTTCTCCAGCAGACGGAACGCGTCCTGGAGGAGCGGAGGTTGTTTGGCGTTCGGCTGGACGAGGGCCCAGCCGTGCAGGGCCATTCCGCGTGATCGGGCCAGCCCGATGTCGGGCGTGGCGAGCTGCTGCTCGACGAGGCGGGCCGCGCGGTCCTGGTCGCCGAGCTGCTGCCAGGCCTCGGCCTCCCCCAGCCGCCAGGGGGCCAGCGCGGGGGTGTCGAGCTTCCAGCGTCGCAGCAGCGCGCCGCACCCGCGGAAGTCGTAGAGCGCCATGTAGGTGTTGCGGGTGGCGAGGTGGTGGCGACCGCGTGCGTAGAGGTACTGCGCGCCGGCGCGGGTGTAGAAGAGCTCGGGGGGCGGTTCGGCCATCAGGCAGCGCGCGGCGGCCTGGTGGTTGCCCATCGCGGTGTGGGCCTCCACGAGCGTCGCCAACGCGAGGGCGGCCGTGACGTTCCAACGCGGTCCGGAGAGCCGGGTGTAGGCGGACTCGCCGCGTCGTACGGCGTCGCCGAGCATGCCTCGGCGCAGGGAGATGAGCGCGCCGACGCCGTCGAGCATGGCCCGCCAGATGGGGGCGTAGTCCGATCCGGCGTCCTGCACCAGCCGGTCGTACCACTCGGCCGCCGCCTCCAGCCGTTCGGCCAGGCAGAGCGTCAGCAGGGCCGCTGGTAAGCCCCGGATGTTCCAGGGCGAGCGGGACCTGCTGACCTGGAGCACCTGTTCGGCCAGGGCGATCGCGTACTCGTCGGCGCCTCGTTCCAGGACGAGGGCCAGGGCGTGGCGGGCGCGCAGCTCGGAGCTTGAGGTCGCGGAGGCGGTGGGCGGGGGAAGCGGGCGGCGCAGCCGGTCGTTGATCCCGGGGAACTCGGACGCGATGAGGAGGCGGGTGCTGTGCAGAGCGGTCACCGCGTCGCCCGGACTGTCGTTGAGGTGGTCGATCGCCTGGAGCGCCTCGTCGAACTCCAGGTGGAACAGCATGCCGTCGGCGATGCGCAGCGCCTCCGGGCCCTTCAGCGTGCCGTTGAGGATGGAGTCCTTGAGCGCGAGGAAGTGCTGGGCCGAGTCGGCGGGTCTCAACTGCCACTGTCCCGAGGCGTACTGGGCCTTCACCGAGACGCGTTGGGTCTCGTCCGTGCAGCATTCGCGGGCCAGCTCCAGGCAGCGGATGCCCTGGGTCACATCGCCGTAGGCGAGGGCGTGCCGGGCGGCCTCCCGCAGCACCGGGAGCACCCAGTCCTCGCGGAGCGTGCCGACGTTGAGCAGATGCGCGGCGACGGCCTGCGGCGGTGCGCCGCCGTCGTGCAGCAGCCTGGCGGCGCGGTGGCGGAGGGTCGTGGCCTCGTCGGGCGGCATCTCGCCGATGACGGACTGCCGCACGCCGGCGCGGCGGTAGGTGGTGCCGTCCAGCACCCCGATGCTGGTGAGCAGCCTGAGGTAACGTTCCACCAACTCGGCGTCGATGCCGCTCAGTCGGCTGATCAGCAGCGGGGTCGCGGCTTCGCCCAGCAGGGCG
This sequence comes from Streptomyces profundus, assembly GCF_020740535.1. Classification (NCBI taxonomy): domain Bacteria; kingdom Bacillati; phylum Actinomycetota; class Actinomycetes; order Kitasatosporales; family Streptomycetaceae; genus Streptomyces; species Streptomyces profundus. The sequence continues at coordinate 7,102,750 of NZ_CP082362.1, read as the reverse complement.
GCGCACCGGGCGAGGCGGACGGCGCGGGGGCCGAGCCGGTGCAGGCAGCCGAGGACCGCCTCATGGAAGACATGGCCGGTCGGCAGCCCCTCGTCCGGCATCGCGCCGACGATGAAGTCGGCGGTGGGTCTGACGCGTTGCTCCTCGACCAGGGCCGTGGCGAGCAGCGGGTTGCCAGCGGTCAGCGAGTGCACCTCGTCGACGAACCGGTCGGACGGCTCGAACGAGGTGCGGTCGGCGGTCAGTTCCCTGATGCCCTCGCGGGTGAATGGGCCGAGGTAGTAGCGCTTGGCACCCGTCCGGTACAGCAGGTCGTGCAGCACGCGGGGCGGTTGCTCGTCGACGGAGACACCGTGCGTGAACACCAGGGCGAGCGGCAGCCGCACCAGGTGCTGCGCCAGATAGCTCAGGCAGAGCAGGGTGGCCGCGTCGGTGTACTGGATGTCGTCCACCGTGATCAACAGCCGCCGCCTGGCGGACAGTTCGGCGATGATCCGGTGCGCTCTCCGGGCGACGGTTCTGGGGTCGTCCCCCGGCTCGGGTGGTTCGGTGCCCGGTATGTGCAGGTCGAACGCGTGGAAGAGCTGGGTCAGCGCCCCGTAGGGAACGTAGCGCTCGTGGGGTGAACTCACCACGCCGAGCACCGCGCCGCCGGTCGAGACGGTCCGCTCCGCCAGTGTGTTGAGCACCGTGGTCTTGCCCGTCGCGGTCGAACCGCTGATCGCGACGATGGCGCCGTTTCCTCGCGCGGACCACGTCACCAGCTCATCGAGTTCCTCAAGAATCCTTGCTCGCTCCACCAGCACTGAAGCTCTTCCCCCTGTCGGCGTCTCTCACGAAACCGGGCCGTTTTGAGGGATGGCCCGACGGTCACAGGCTCATCATTCCGGATGTCCGCACGAATTTCATCGGCAACTATCCAGTGGAAGAGTATTCCGCGCCATCGGGGAGGGCACCCCCTACGGCCCCCTAGCCATATCGGGGTAAGCGTCGCTCGGCCGGGCCGGGGAACGGGGACCGCGCGTGTTCCCGCAGCACGTGCGGCCCGTCCGGGGAATCCCGGGCGGGCGAAGGCGGGTTGTGCTACGGCCGGAGTCCGAGCCGGCCGGGAGAAAGGCCGGAAAGAGCGGGGTAATGCGGCGCCACCGGTCGTACCCGAACTCCGTGGCCCCGAGGGGCGACACCCCGTCACCCCAGCTCAGCGGCGCCTTCTGGGCGGGGGACGCCATGGCGGCGCGGCGGCGACCCGCGGCCGGGACGTGAAAGCCCTTGGCGCCGTCGCCGATTGTCCCGGGATGGTACCGGGCGACATCGACGGCTGTTCATCGAAAGCACTCCGCTGGCTATCGGGGCGATAGACACTATTCGCGGCGGCGAGGGGGTGAGAATTGGGCGGCACACTTCCGACTCTCCGGAGTCATATGCCGTTTGACTGTGCTCATCGCACCGTTTACTCCCACCCGACTTCGCGACCCCTGACCGTTGCATCGCTCATGTCGTCCGCTTCCGATTCCTCCTCCAGCCGCACTTCTCATGACCCTTCCCGCTACCGCCGTGCTCGGCGGCCGGGCCCGCCGACCGCCCGGTCGTCAACGCCGGCCAGGATGGCGACATCTCACCGGACCTGGCTCCTTTCGCGTGGACGCGGAGCGGCACCCGAGGGCTCGACCGAGGCCGGGGAGCGACGCCTGGAATGGCCCGTGGTGACGGGAAGCGCCAAGGCGGGATGGTGCTGCACCCCGAATCGGGTTCGACCGTAGCCGCACGGACACGGCCCGCACCACCCCGCCCCACTGGGGGGAGCGCGCACGGCGCGGGGCCGCGCTACCGGCACTCGGCCGACGACCGCCCCGGGCGCGTCCGACCCCGGCCCGTACGCGTTCGCGAAGCCCGCACTCCTTCTTTCACCTCGGTGAATCCGGCGTCGGTCGCGACTGCGACGGGCACCGGGGAGACGTCCAGCCGATCACACCACCACCTGTGCACGCAGGTTCGCCGGAGAAGAGGGCATGCCCGTTTCGGCCTGTCCGGTCCCGATCGGCCGCCCGAATCGGGCACGGGCCCCACCACGCCTCACCTCCACCACGCGGGGCGGCCACGGGGCGGCGACGCACCACTCCGCGATGCCGCAGGTCAGGGCGGTGGACGGGAACTCACACCCCGTCACATTGTGAGACAGATCACACCACGCGCTCTTCTCGGGCCCCCGCTCGTCGTGATCTGGAAACGCGGCCGTAACCCGCCGTCACCCCGCTCAACACCGGCGGGGCGACGGAGCGGCGCGGTGGGTCAGGGGCGCGTGGCGGCGCGTTCGCGTACCACCGTCGCGAAGTTCGCCACCAGACGCCGAGCCGCGCGGGCGGAGTCCGGCTCGCGCCGCTCGGCCTCGGCGTGCAGGGCGCTCAGGTCGAGACCGTCCTCGGCGAGCGCCGCCGCGTTCCAGTGCGCCAGCCGGGCGGCACCGACCTCCGGATGGAACTGCACACCCCAGGCGCTCGCGCCCAGGCGGAACGCCTGCACCGGGCAGAGCGGGCTCGCCGCCAGATGGACCGCCCCAGCCGGGAGCGCGGTGATCTGGTCCCGATGGTTCTGGATCACGGGGAAGACCGCCGGCAGCGCGCGCAGCAGCGGGTCGCCGCCGGCCTCGGGGCGCCTGGTGACCTGATGGGAGCCGCGCTCGGGCGTGCCATGGTCGCCCTCGACGGTGCCGCCGTGGGCGGCGGCCAACAGCTGGGCGCCCAGGCAGATGCCGAGCAGCGGGACGCCGCCGGCCACGGCCCGGCGGGCGAGCCGCCGCTCGCCGGCGAGCCAGGGGCGCCCGGCGTCGTCGTCGGGCAGGAAACCACCGCCGAGCAGCACCACGCCCTCGTAGCCGTCGGGAGTGTCCGGCGCCTCGGGACCCTCGACCTCGGCGAGGTCGAGCCCCTCCTCGGGAAGCCAGTTCAACAGCCGCCCACCCCCGCTGCGTTCCTCGTTGCGGACCATCAGCACGCGAGGCGCGGAAACAGTCTGCGGGGCCACCGGCCCACCGCCCTTCCGGGATGTTCGTCGGTTCGGATCGAGGCACCCTAGTGCACGTCGTCGGGCGCGGGGGCCCGAACTCCCCGCCGACGCCCGGCCGGACGCGTCCGGCCGTCGGGCGGCCAGGCGAATCCGCACTATACGATCGTGGGATGCCTTCCCCTGACGCGGCGGACCCGCGCCTGGCGGGACCGCGCCGGGAGGTATCCCGGTCGGTCGTGTGGACGCGCCGTCTCACCATCCCCGCCCTGCTGCTCGCCGCGGCGAACCTGCGGCCCACGGTCACCAGCCTCGGCCCGGTGCTGGAGGAGACGCGCGCCGGCCTCGGCATGAGCGCGGGCGTCGCGGGGCTGCTCACCGCCATGCCCGCCGCCTGTTTCGCGCTGGTCGGCTTCGCCGCCCCGCTGCTGGCCCGGCGCCGGGGCCCGGATCCGGTGGTGCTGGCGGGCATGCTCCTCCTGGTGGTGGGCCTCGCGCTGCGTCCGCTCGCCACCCACAGCGCGGTGTTCATCGCGCTCAGCGTGGTCGCGCTGGCGGGGATCGCCGTGACCAACGTGCTGCTGCCGGTCGTCGTCAAGGAACGGTTCCCGCACCGCGTCGGTACGATGACCGGCGCCTACTCGATGGCGCTCAACGTCGGCGCCTCGTCCGCCGCCGCCGTCACCGTCCCGCTGGCCGACGGCTTCGGCGACTGGCGCGTCGGGCTGGCCTCCTGGGCGGTGCTGGCCGTCGTCGCCCTGCCGCCCTGGCTGGTGCTGGCCCGCGACCGCGCCGCCACGGCCGGCGGTCCGCCGCCCGCGACGGACGCCGCGCCGGTTCGGCGCACGCGGCTGAGCCGCGACTCGACGGCCTGGGCGCTGGCCGTCTACTTCGGTCTCCAGGCCACCGCCGCCTATGTGATCATCGGCTGGCTCCCCCAGATCTTCCGGGACGCCGGCCTGTCCGCCGAGAGCGCGGGACTGCTCTTCGCGCTCACCTCGGTGCTCGGCATCCCGCTCTCGTACGCGCTGGGCACCGTCGCCGGCCGGCTGTCGGGGCAGGGCGGCATCGCCGTGGTGCTCGGGCTCTTCGGGCTGGCCGGCTACGCCGGGCTCTGGGCGGCCCCGGCGACCGCGCCCTGGCTGTGGGCCTGCCTGCTGGGCGTCGCCAACTGCTCGTTCCCGCTCGCCCTCACCATGATCGCGCTGCGCGGCCGGGACGGCGCGACGGTCGTCCGGCTGTCCGCCTTCACCCAGGGCATGGGCTATCTCCTGTCGATCCCCGGGCCGCTCCTGGTGGGCGTGCTCTACGGTCACAGTGGCGAGTGGCGGGTGCCGCTGATGTGCATGGCGCTGCTGATGCTGTGCCAGATAGCGGCCGGGCTGCTCGCCGGCCGCGACCGGCAGATCGACTAGAAGGGCCGGGCGGCCGGCCCCGTCCACCGTCCCACCCGCCACGGCGGAAACACTCAGGGGGTGCCCGAGCGTTGCGAGAGCACGCGGACGTGGGGGCAGCCCACGACGACGAAAAGGGAGACACCATGGCGAAGCTGCACGACATCCCGCTGCGGACGCTCGAAGGGGAGGACAGCTCGCTCGACGCGTTCAGGGGCCGGCTGCTCCTGGTGGTCAACGTGGCGTCGCGCTGCGGGTTGACGCCGCAGTACGCCGGGCTGGAGAAGCTGCAACAGCGGTACGCGGACCGGGGTTTCAGCGTGCTCGGCTTCCCCTGCAACCAGTTCGCCGGCCAGGAGCCGGGATCGGCCGAGGAGATCCGCACGTTCTGCTCCGCGACCTACGGGGTGACGTTCCCGATGTTCGAGCGGATCGAGGTGAACGGCGCGGGCCGGCATCCGCTCTACGCGGAGCTGACCGCCACCGCCGACGCCTCGGGCGAGGCCGGCGACGTCCAGTGGAACTTCGAGAAGTTCCTGGTCGCCCCGGACGGCGAGACGGTGGAGCGGTTCCGGCCGCGCACCGAGCCGGAGGGCGACGAGCTGGTGGCGGCCATCGAGGCGCGCCTCCCCGGCTGAGCCGCCGAGCCCCGCGTGCCGCCCGTTGGCCGGCGGCGCGCGGGGCCGGTCCCCTGGTCAGCAGTAGAGGTTGCCGCCGGGGTCGACGCCGAGGATGCCGGTGAACCGGTGGAAGGTGTCCACCCGGCTCTGCACCTGGCCCGGGTTGCCGCCGTTGCACTCGATCGAGCCGTTGATGGCGCGGATGGTCTCGCCGAAGCCGACCTGGTTGACGATCGCGTTGTGCGCGGTCATGGTGCCGGGACCGGTCTGGGTGTTCCAGTACCAGAGCGCGGTGCGCCAGGCGATGGCCGAGTCGTTCTGCACCAGCCACGGGTTGCCCAGCAGGTCGATGCCGAGGGCGTCGCCCGCGGCCTTGTAGTTGAAGTTCCAGCTCAGCTGGATCGGGCCCCGCCCGTAGTAGGCGTCCTGGCCGGCGGGGCAGCCATAGGGCTGGCTCCAGTCGCAGTAGTGCGGGTAGTTGTCGGTGTTCTGCTCCACCACGTGCACCAGGCCGCCGGTCTCATGGCTGACGTTGGCGAGGAAGGCGGCGGCCTCACGGCGGGCGATGGTCTCGCCGCCGGCGTTGGCGAAGTCCGGGTAGGAGCTGAGCGCCTGGGTGAGGCCCTGATACGTGTAGAAGGGGTTCCGGTTCGGGAACATCTGGTTGAACTGGGCCTCGGAGACGACAAACGCGTTGGCCGACGGGTTCTCGGCGGCGACCGGGGCGGTGGCCGTCGCCGAAGCGGCGGGGAGCACGTTCGCCAGTCCGGCCAGCATCATGGCGACGGCCAGGAGACCGACGGTGCGGAGCGTACGCCGCCACCTTTTAAGCATGACCATGTCAATCCTTTCCCTGGGGTGATGCGGAGTCACGCGGGGGGAACCAAGAGTGATTGAAGAAGTGCGGCGACGGGGTGTCAAGGGTTTGGTCTGTACCAATCACGGGCGGCGGCGGGCACCCGGCCGGCGCGTGGCGCGGCTGTCGGTCACCCCGGTCGGCGCCGACGGCGCCCCGCGGTTCTCCCACCGCTGGTGGGCCGGGCGCGTTGCCGATGACCGTACGGGCGACCCGGCGGGCCCACCCGGGTACGGGCGGGCCCGCCGGGCCAACGGCCGCCCCTCCGCCCGTCGTTGGCGCGGCGGGCTGATCGGCCGCGATCAGAGGTAGCTCAGAGGTAGTTCAGAGGTAGGGCTGGGTGATCATCTCGATGTAGTGCCCCGCCGGGTCCAGGAAGTAGACGCCGCGTCCGCCGTGTCCGGTGTTGGTCTCGCCGGGACGCGTCCGCTGGGGATCGGCCCAGTGGGCGATCTCCCGCTCCCGGATGCGGGCGTAGCTGCGTGCGAACTGCGCGTCGTCCACGAGGAAGGCGTAGTGCTGCGGCTGGATCTCCTCGACCGGCGGCTCGGCGAACTGGAGCAACACTCCGGCGTCGAGCAGGAGGTTGGTGAACGGGCCCCAGGAGGGCGCGTCCGCCAACTCGAACAACTCCCGGAAGAAACGGGCGGACTCCTCCCGGTCACGGCAGGCGACGATGGTGTGGTTGAAGGCGGCGGGCATGCGGAGACTCCCTCGGTGCTCGGAGTGGGGTGGGTGGTGTGTGGGCGGGCGCGGGCCCGGTCAGCCCGTGACGGCGTCGACGCGGAGGAACGCGCCGACCAGTTCGTCGAGGCGGCGCGGCGAGTCCTCGCCGGGGTGGTGGCGACGCGGTACGGAGCGGGGGGCGAGACAGTGGGCGCGCGGTTCGCGGACGGGCGCGCCGTCGAGGGCACCATCGGCACCGGCGGGCCCGTCGAGGCGCTCGCGCGACTCCGCGAGGCGCTCACCGGGCCGGATATGTACGTTGACCCACTGGTCGCCGAACGCCGTCAGGCGTCCGTGGGATGTCGTCACGATCATCCTGTGTGCTTCGGCGCCTCCATGCCCACGACGGTCTCTTGGCCGGGTGCACGCGACGCTGACCGCATTTCTAACCAACGCCGCGCCGCGTTGTCAATCGCGCACCGGCCACCGCCCGATCAGGCGACGGATGCCACCAGCGCGCGGGCCCGCTCCCTGGCCAGGACGATCGGCGCGGTCGAGCCGCTGAACTTGGAGCCGGCGAGGGCCCCGTCGTAGAGCAGCTCCACCACGGCGGCCCGCTCCTCCGGATCCGGCACCCCCGCGGCGCGCAGCTCGCCCGTGAGCATCTCGCGCAGCCAGGCCCGGTGCCGGGCGACCGAACGGGCCACCGGATGCCCGGGGTCGGGGAACTCGGTGGCCGCATTCAGATAGAGACAGCCCCGATACCCCCGCCCGGGGGCGCCGCGCTCGGCCAGGTCGAAGAGCGTCAGCAGGCGGTCCACCGGCCCGTCGACCCGGTCGGCCGCGCCGCTCCAGGCGGCCCGGTCCAGCGCGTCGCGCCGGTCCAGATAGGCCACCACGAGGCCGTCCTTGGAGCCGTACGCGTGGTACAGGCTGGCCCGCGCGACCTCCGCCTCGGCGATCAGGCGCTCGATGCCGACCGCTCGGATGCCCTCCAGCAGGAACAGCCGCTCGGCGGCGGCCATCAGGCGTTCCGCCGGCAGGCCCCGGCCGGGGCGTCGGGACACGGAGGAGGACGCGTGCGGCGTCGGTGGGGAGACCATGGGGCAAGAATAGATGCAGACCGATCGGTCTATCTGTTAGAGTCCCCGGCATGACGCACTCGACGCTGGTCCGACGCCTGCACGTCGACCTTCAGCGTGTGCAGAGCGCCACCTGTCGCCCGGGCGTCGCCCGGCGCTGATCCGCGCGCCCGTCCTCACCGGCCGCGCCCGCGCGCCCACTTCAGGCCACCGCGCCGATCTCTCACACCCTCGCCCGACCCGCCACGCCATGCCCCCGTTCGCTCCCGCACGGGGGACCGTCGCGACGCCGGGGCCCGAGGCACACCCGTGAATCCCGTAAACCGTGAATCCCGTAACGGGCAACGGATCTGACATGCCGTCATGCCCGCAACCCCACCCGCGACGAAGGGAACACCCCATGCCGCTCTACCTGTTCGAGGTCACCACCGGGCGCCCCGACCGGGCCGCCGAGCAGATCGACGCGCTCGGCGCCGCGATCGCCCGAGCCGGCGGCGAGGTCGTCGAGGCGCAGGTGACGCGGGGCGCCGAACGCGTCTTCCTGGTGGTCGAGGCGCCGACCGCCGACCCGGTCGCCGGCGCCGTGCGCGCCGCCGAACTCCCGGGCGCCGCAACGGTGTCGGGGCCGGACCCGGTCCGGCTGGTGGGCGCCGAACTCGCCGAGGTGAAGGCCGCCCGCCCCGAGGCGGGCTATCTGGTCGAGTGGGACCTGCCGGCCGATCTCGACATGGAGAGCTATCTGGCGCGCAAGAAGGCGAACGCGCCCCGCTACGCCGAGGTGCCCGAGGTGAGCTTCCTGCGCACCTATGTGCGCGAGGACATGGTCAAGTGCCTCTGTTTCTACGACGCGCCGGGCGAGTCGGACGTGCTGCGCGCCAGGGAGGCCGTGTCGACGCCCGTGGACCGGCTGCACGCGCTGGCGCCGACCGAGGGGGAACGATGAGCGCCCCGCCGCCGGCCGCCGAGGCGGCCGCCGAACCGCTGAGCTCCTGGTTCGCGGAACGGGCCGCCGCTCTCGACGGGGGCGGCGACGACACCAGGGCGGGCCTGCGCTGGCTCGGCGAGCGGGGCCTGTTGGCCCAGGCGGCACCGGACGGGAGCGACGCCCCGCTGACCCCGGGCGTGCGGCTGGTCGAGGAGGTGTCGGCGTGCTGCCTCAGCTCCGGATTCTCGCTCTGGGCGCAGCTGATGGCCCACACCTACCTCCGGGTCGGCGCTCCCGGCGCGTTCGCACAGGGGTGGTCGGCGAGGCTGCGGGCCGGGGACGCCGTCGGTTGCACCGCGCTGGCGCCCGCGCTGCGCGATGTCGCGGGTCTTGAGCCGGTGCCGGTGCTGGCGCGGCGCGCGGCCACCGGGCTGCGCCTGGACGGTCCGGTGCGCTGGGCCTCCAACCTCTTCCCCGGCGCGCTGCTGATCCTCCCGGTGCGGCTGGACGGCGACCGGCGGGCCGTCGTCGGGCTCACCACGGACACCCCCGGGGTGCGGACGCACGAGCCGCCGGCGCTGCTGGCGCTCGGCGCCACCGCGTCGTCGGCGCTCACCCTCGAAGGGGTGCGGGTGCCGGACGAAGCGGTGCTCGCCGATGATCTGCCGGCGTTCGTGGCCCGGGTGCGGCCCACCTTCCTGCTGTTGCAGAGCGCCTTCTGCACCGGGCTCGCCGGGGCCGCGCTGCGGGCCGCCGAGGGGCGGCTGACCGGCGTGAACGCCACCCTCGCCGAGGACGCGTCGACCGCTCACGCCTGTTACGAGCGGGTGCGCTCCCGGCTGCACGCGCTGGCCGCCGAGCCGGGTCTGGCCGACCGGCCGGCGCTGCTGCGGCTGCGGCTGGACGCCGCGCACGCCGCGGGACTGGCCACCCGCCTGGAGTCGACGGTGCTCGGCGGCGCCGGCTTCGCGGTCGGCAGCGCGACCAACCGGCGGCTGCGCGAGGCCGCCTTTCTGCCCATCCAGTCACCGACGGAAGGACAACTCCGGTGGGAGCTCTCGCAGTTCGACTGACCGGCGCGACCAAGCGCCATGGCCGCTCGCCGGCCGCCCCGGCGGTGCTCGACGGCCTTGACCTGACGGTGGACCGGGACGAGTTCCTGGTCGTGGTGGGCCCGAGCGGCAGCGGGAAGTCCACCCTGCTGCGGGTGCTGGCCGGCCTTGAGCCGCTGGACGCCGGCCGGTTGGAGCGGCCCGCGGGCGACGGGACGGCCGGCCCCCGGCCGCCCACCGGCGTGGTCTTCCAACAGCCGCTGCTCCTCCCGTGGTTGACGGTGCGTCAGAACATCAGGCTGGGGCAGCGCTACCGCGCCAACCGGGGACGGTTCGACCCGGGGGCGGCCGATGAGTTGCTCGCCCGATTCGGCCTGACGGCGCTCGGCGACGCCTACCCCGACCAGCTCTCGGGCGGTCAGGCGCAACGGGTCGCGGTGGCGCGGGCCGTGGTGGTCCGGCCCGATGTGCTGCTGTTGGACGAGCCGTTCAGCGCGCTCGACCCGTCCACCAGGGCCGCACTCCAGGACTGGCTCCGCGAGATCGTCGAGGCGCTGCGGCTGACCGTCGTCCTGGTGACGCACGATGTGGACGAGGCGCTCTATCTGGGCGACCGCATCGCGCTGCTCGACGGCTCCGGGCGGGTCGCCGACAGCTGGCGGCACCAGCCGCCGGCCGACCGGGCCGGAATACGGGACCATCCGCTGCGCGCACGGGTGTTGGCCGGTTACCGCACGGATGTCGTGGCGGCCGAGGCGGCGGCCCGATGATCCATCTCCCCGGCACCGAGCCGACCCGGCGCGGTCTGCTGCGCGGCGCGGCGACCCTGGGCGCCGCCGCCCTGGTGGGCGGCGCCGGTGTGGCCGCCGCCGCCGATCTGGCGCGGCACGGCGGCGCCGGCGGCCGGCGCCCCGACGGGCCGCTGCGCGTCGGCTATCTGCCCATCACCGACGCCTCGCCGCTGCTGCTGGCCCACGGCCAGGGGCTGTTCGACGAGGCCGGCGTCCCGGTGGCCCGGCCGGTACTCTTCCGGAGCTGGGCTTCGCTGGCCGAGGCGTTCACCACCCGACAGGTGGACGTGGTGCACCTGTTGATGCCGCTGGCGGTGCAGCTGCGCTACCGGCTGGGCGCGGACGTCAAGGTGCTGGCCTGGAACCACACCAACGGCAGCGCGCTCACCGTGGCGCCGTCCGTGCGGAGCGCGGAGGAGCTGGCCGGCACCAGTGTGGCCATCCCCTACTGGTGGTCCATCCACAACATCGTGCTCCAGGAGATGCTGCGCGGCGCGGGACTGCGCCCCGTCATCCGCCGTGATCCCTCGCGTGCCGAGGGCACGGTGCGGCTGGTGGTGATGAGTCCGGCCGACATGCTGCCCGCGCTGCATGTGGGCACGATCGGCGGCTATATCGTGGCGGACCCCTTCAACGCGGCGGCCGAGGCCAGGGGCGTGGGTCGGGTCCTGCGGTTCGTCGGGGACGTCTGGCGCGACCACGCCTGCTGCGCCGTGCTCACCCACCGCTCGCTCATCGACGGCCGACCGGACCGGATCCAGGGCGTGTTGCACGCGCTGAGCCAGGCGCAGCTGTTCGCCGGCGAGCACCGGGAGGAGACGGCCGGGGTGCTGTCGACCGGTGGCTATCTGCCGCAGCCGCTGCCCGCGATCACCAGGGCGTTGACCTATCCGACGGCGCCCTATGCCGAGTCGGGCGCGCTGCGGCGCCCCGAGTGGCAGGGGCAGCGCATCGACTTCCGACCGTTCCCCTTCCCCGGCTTCACCGAGCGGCTCATCGAGGCGATGCGGACCACCCGGGTGGACGGGGACACCGGCTTCCTCGACTCCCTCGACCCGTCGGCCGTCCATGGCGATCTGGTGGACGACCGGTTCGTCCGGCGCGCCCTGGAGGCGCTGGGCGGCCCCGAATCCTTCGGCCTGCCGGCCGAGTTGACCCGCATCGAAGAGGTGAACCCCGCGTGAGCGAGATCCGTGCCCAGGCCCCACCGGTGGACGTGGCGGGCCGCGCCGCGCCGGCGGGCGAAGCGCGCCCGACGCCGGGGGCGCGCTGGCTGCCTCCGGCGGCGGCGATCGCCGTCGCCGTGGCGGTGTGGTGGTTGATCACCGACGTGCTGGTCGGCGACGACCCGCTGTTGTCGTCCTTCGCACCGCAGCACGCGGTGCCGGCCATCGGGGATCTGGCGAGCCGGGGGGTGCTCTGGGAGGACATCGGCGCGAGCCTGTCCCGGCTGCTGATCGGCCTGTTGCTGGCCGTGGTGGTGGGCTGGCCGGTGGGGCTGCTGCTGGGTCTCTCGGCGACTGCTGAGCGTGCCACCCGCCCGGTCTTCCAGTTCCTCCGCATGATCTCGCCGCTCTCCTGGGCGCCGGTCGCGGTGGCCGTGTTCGGCGTGGGCGGCCCGCCGGTGATCTTCCTGGTGGCCGCGGCCACCGTCTGGCCGGTGTTGATCAACACGGCGGCCGGGGTCAGGGCGGTCGACCCCGGGCATCTGCTGGTGGCCCGTTCGCTGGGCGCCAGCCGGCTTGAGGTGGTGGTCAGTGTGGTGGTGCCCGCGATCAGGGCCCATGTGCTGACCGGGTTGCGGCTGGCCCTCGGGATCGCCTGGGTGGTCCTGGTGCCGGCGGAGATGCTCGGGGTGGCCTCCGGGCTCGGCTACCAGATCCTCAACGCGCGCGACCAGTTGGCCTACGACCAGCTGATGGCGGTGATCCTCGTCATCGGCCTGCTCGGCTATCTGCTGGACTCCCTCGCCCAGCGGCTGCTCACCCCACGCCGGGGGCGCGGGGGCGAATGAGATCGGTTTCCTCATTCCGGCACCGCTTTCCTGATATCACAGAACTCTTTCTCGGCACTTTCTCGGCGCTTTCTCAATTCTCCCGACGATGACCGCCAGGTAACCGTTCCGGAACAGGCCATGGTTCGATTGGCATTCCCCTGATCCATTCACTATGTTCGATTCCGCAAACCGATCTGACTCATAGGGATAACGGGGAATACCTGTGCGCACACGCACACGACTGATCGCACCGGTGGCCGCTGTCGCGGTCGCCCTGCTGCTCACCGGCTGCGACGACGACGAGGGCGGCTCAGGACTCGGCGGGGGCGGCCCGGAACTGCCCGACTTCGACGCCGGCGAGCTCGAACTGGAGACCACCGGGGGCTTCGGCGGGGCGGATGACGGGCCCGCCGACGGGCCTGCCGACGGACCCGCCGACGGGCCGCCCGACATCGAGGGGGACGACAACTGGTACGCCCACTGGGAGTCCGGCGGCGTTGTCCTCTACACCACGACGGACGGCGTCCTGTACGGCAACAGCCAGACGGGCGAGGTCTGCCGGCAGCAGGTCGGACTCGCCGGCGGTCTCGACTGGGAGCCGGTGCTCTTCAACTGCGAGCAGGCCGGGCCCAAGCACGTCAACTTCCGGCTGTCGGGCGAGACGTTGACCATCGAATGGGACGAGGGCCATGAGAGCCTGGCGAAGGTCGAGAGCCTCGCGGGTCAGTCCGTGGATCTCGACGCCCTTCAGGTCGGATGACCCTCGGTACGGCTGATATTCGACTGAGTGAGAGAAACGGCGGGGTGTAAACCCCGAACGGCGCTTTCCCCCCGGCCTTTGCCGGGGGGAAAGCGCCGTTCGGGTATCGCGCGCGGAATCAGTGCGAGGCGGGCACCGGCGCCTTGTCGGCGTCCAGCTCGGGCTGACCGCCGGCCCCGGCGGCGCCGGGGTCGGTGGGCGGCCGGCGCACCAGGAAGGAAAGCGCCACCGCGATGAGCGCCATGCCGGCCCCGTACAGGAAGGCGTCGCTGATCCCGGACGCCTGGGCGGTGACCGGGTCGACCCCGTCGGCCTCGGAGCTGGTGGCGCCCCTGGTCATCACCGTGATGAACAGGGCGGTGCCGGCGGCACCGGCGAGCTGTTGCAGGGTGTTGAGGATGGCGCTGCCGTGGGAGTACAGGTCGGCCGGCAGTGAACCGAGCGACGAGGTCATCAGCGGCGTCATCAGCATCCCCAGCCCCGCGCTGAGCACGACATGCACCACGATGGCCAACCAGGTGGGGCTGGTGGTGTCCAGCAATTGCATCAGACCGAGGGCGAGGGTCACCGTGACGACCCCGGGGATCACCAGCGGGCGAGGCCCGAGGCGGTCGTAGAGGCGGCCCGACACCGGGGCGATCAGGCCCATGACCAGACCGCCGGGCAGCAGGACCAGGCCGGTCTGGAGCGTCGTCAGGTCCCGGACGTTCTGCAGGTAGATGGGCAGCAGGATCAGCGTGCCGAAGAGCGCGCCCATGGACACCAGCAGCATCAACAGCCCGACGGCGAACGAGCGGATGCGGAACGGGCGCAGGTCGAGCAGGGGCTGGCGGTCGGCGCTGCGCTGGAGCTGCACCTGGCGGGCGGTGAACGCGGCGAGCGCCACGGCACCGGCGGCGATCGGCAGCGCCGGAGGTATCAGGGTGTCGCCTTCGGCGGCCTCCCCGATGCTGCTCAGCCCGTAGACCAGACCGCCGAAGGCGACGGCCGACAGCGCGATCGAGACCATGTCGAAGTGGACCCTGGCCGGGGTGGTGATGTTGGTGATCTTCATCGTGCCGATGACCAGCGCGACGACGGCGACGGGCAGCACGAAGAGGAAGATCCACCGCCAGCTGAAGACCTCCAGGATCAGCCCGGAGAAGCTCGGGCCGACGGCGGGCGCCACCGCGATGACGATGGAGATCAGCCCCATGGTGCGGCCACGGCGGGAGGCGGGCACAAACGTCAGCACGGTCGTGATCAGCAGCGGGAGCATCACGGCGGTGCCCGCGGCCTGCACGATGCGCCCGGCCAGCAGCACCGGGAAGCCCGGCGCGGCGGCCGAGAGGGCGGTGCCGAAGGTGAACATGGACATCGCCGTGATGAAGACCGCGCGGGTGGAGAACCGCTTCAGGATCAGGCCGGTGGTGGGGATCACCACCGCCATGGTCAGCATGAAGCCGGTGGTCAGCCACTGCCCGGTGGCGTAGGGGATGTCCAGGTCCTTCATCAGGCGGGGCAGGGCCACGCCCATGACGGTCTCGTTGAGGATCATCACGAACGAGGCGGCCAGCAGCACCCCGATCACGAGGACGACGGCGGGAGACATCGACTCCTCGGTCGTGCCCATGTCCGGGCCGGGCTGCTTCGAGGCGATTTCCATACGAGTCCTTGGGCGGAAGAGTTGGTGCGGAAGACGGCGGGCAGCCGTAGGGCTCGGCCGAGCGGATGCGGGCGCGGAGAGGCACAGGTGAGCCCCCCGACAGGAGAGCTTACGTCTTCGCTGTCAGCGACTGTCAAACATGGCGGCTGCTATCGTCCCCGGCATGGAAACGGGACCCGAGCCGGGGCTGCGGGCCATCACACGGGCCATCACACGCGACGAGGTGCGGGCGCGGATCACCCGCACCGCCGAGGAGTTGTTCCTCACCCGCGGATACGACAAGACGACCGTCGACCAGATCGCCGGCGCCGTCGGGATGTCCCAGCGCAGCTTCTTCCGCTATTTCGCTTCCAAGGACGACATCGTCCTCGACACCTACGACCGGCTCGGTCGCGATCTGCTGGGCCGGCTGGTCGCCCGCCCCGAGGCGGAGAGCGACTGGGTCTCGCTGCGCCGCACCTTCGACGTGGTCACCGAGCAGTTGGCCGACCCGGAGGTGCGCGTCCACGGCGCCGCCGTGCAACGTCTGGTCGACTCCACGCCCGGCCTGTTGGCGCCCTATCTTCAGCGGCTCGACGGCATCCAGCAGCGGATGACCGGGCAGCTCGCCGCGCGGGCCGCCGACCAGGGGCGCACCGCCGATCCGGTGGTGCTGCGCGCCACGGTGGGCGCCGCGTTCGCCTGTTTGCAGGCGGCCATCTCGCATGCCTCCGGGCATGAGCCGACCGCGCTTCCCGATCTGCTGGACGCCGCGATGGACTCCGTGCGCGGCGCCGATGTCGTGGCGTGAGGCGGGCCCGGGTCGTCGACCCGGGCCCGCCTCACGCGGAGGGGAAGGGGCTCACCCCAGGACGCGGCTGCCGCCGAAGGTCACCACCAGGCTGCCGTCGTCGGCGAAGGACCAGTCGAGGTCGCCGGCGTAGGAGGAGCAGGCGGGGCCGTTGTCCCCGGACCAGAACTGGTTGGAGTCGTCGACGTCGCCGATGGTCCGGTCGTTGGATCCGCTGTCGCAGGAGACGTTGTCCCGGAACACCGAGGAACCGCCGTCGAAGTTGAAGTTGCGCTCGGAGCTGCTGATGCTGACGTTCCCCGAGACGTCCATGGTCCCGGTGTTGCGGTTGAAGGTGAAGCCGTGCTTCCCGTTGTCGTAGGCGATGTTGTCGCGGATGGTGTGGTCGACGCCGATGTCCTCGCCGCCGAGCTTGTAGCCGTTGCGGTCGCCGTTGCCCGCCTGGGAGCCGTCGCTGAGGGTGCCGTTCTCGTAGGCGAGGGAGCTCTCGATGGTCACCGCCCCGATGGCGCCGGTGTCCGACTTGGTGTAGAGGTCGTAGCCGTCGTCGATGTTGTTGTGCGCGACGGTGTGCCGGAAGACGTTGCCGGGGCCGACCGTCAGCTTGGGGGCGAAGCCGTCGGCGTCCTCGCCGTCGGAGTCGACGTTGTCATGCGACTCGGCGCTCAGGATCAGGTTGTTGGCCGGCCAGTCGCTCTCGGGCGTGTCGGAGGTCGCGCGGGAGAGCTGGAGCCCGGAGTCGCGGTTGAAGCGGGTCACCGTGCGCTCGATGATGTTGTCGCTGCCGGAGACGAAGATGCCGTTGTCGCCGGCGTGTTCGACGACGATGCCGTAGATGTGCCAGTAGGAGGCGTTGACGGCGAGCCCGCGGTTGGCGGAGTCCTCCTCCTGGGCGGAGAAGTCGAGCACCGGGGTCTGCCCCTCGTAGGCGGTGAGCGTGGTGCGGGCGCTCGCCGTGCCGTCGTTGCCCGCCTCCAGCGTGACGGTCTCCGCGAACTCGTAGGTTCCGCCGTGCAGATAGATCGTCCCGCCGGCGGAGACGCGGTCGATGGCCGAGGTGAGCGTCGTCGGGTCCGACTCGGTCCCGGTCGCGTCGTCCGTGCCGTCGGGCGCGACATGGAGGGTGTCCTCCGCCGCGCCGACGGCCGAATCGTCGGCGCCGGCCGTGGTGGTGCCGAGCGTCCAGGCGGCCAGCACGCCGGTCAACGACACGGCGAGGGCCGCGTAACGCCGACGGGTTCCTCGGGAAGCACGGTTTCGTGACATGGGTTCAACTCTCCTGACCGGAAGCCGAAGTGGGGGGTGCACCGCCCGGCCACGCGGCTGAACCGGCGGCGGGTGGGGTGGGCGGTGGCCGGGCGGGGGTCCCGTCCCCGCCCGTTCGGGCCGTATGCAGGGGAAGCGTAGGGGCGAGAAACAGAACAATTCAGGGCGGTGCGCGGACAATACCGCGCAGCGCCCCGAACGGGCCGCGGCTCAGCCGCCGACGGCCCCACTCACCTCGTTGGGCGCCTGCTCCAGCGCGCCCGTGGCCAGGACCTCGCCCGACTCGATGTCGATGGCGTGGATCTCGCGGGCCTCGGGATCCGTCACATAGGCGGTGTGGTCACGGACGAACAGCGCGGGACGCGGCTGCTGCCACTCCAGCGGCTCCTCCCAGGCGTCCAGCACCGGGATGTCGGTCGTCACCTCGCCCGTGTCGGGGTCGATCACGTGTATCCGCCCGTCCGTGCCCAGCACCAGGGCCTCGCCGTGCGGGCCCCTGGCCAGCGAGCGAAAGGTGTAGCTGGTGCCCAGGTCGACGAGTTCCAGCTCGCCCGTCGCGGTGTCGATGAGGGACACCTGCTCGGGGCGCTCCAGTTCGGCGTCGGGGTCCTGCTTGTAGTCGCCGAGGACGACCGGCGACTCCTCGCTGCCGGCCACATTGCCGATCCGCCCGTACGCGGTGGGGCTCTCCACCTTGACGAAGGCGCCGTCCCGGTAGATCAGCGCGCCGTTCTCGCAGCCGACGAGGACGGTCTCGTGCTCGGCGACGGTCTCCCCGTGCACCCCGGGGCACTCCTCGTTGCGGGTGACCTCCTCCCGGTCCCGGTCGAGCACGGCGGCGCCGGACCTCTCCTCCTCGGTGCCGAGGGTGACCAGGAGTTCGCCGGACTCCAGCGCCACGGCGACGCCGTGGTGCGGCGCGGCGGTGGTGTGGGTGTCCGTCTCGGGCAGTCCCTCGCCGAGGGCCTCCGGGTCGAAGACGGTGACCTCGCCGCTCCCGTCGGCGAAGAGCACGGTGCTGCCCGCGTGTCGCACCACATGTCCCGGCTTCTCACCGGGGAACTCGTCCTCGGTCAACTCGGCGGCGGTGGCGTTCAGTACGCGGAAGCCGGTCGCGGTGGAGACCAGCACATGGTGGTCGTCCCCCGCCGGGTTGACCCGGTTGAACCCGTCGAGCGGGATGTCCCGCGCGACCTCCAGGGTCCGGCCGTCCAGGATCTGGAGACCGCCGTCGTAGGTGAGCACGATCGGTTCCTCGACGGTGGTGGAGGACGAGTCGGCGGGCGCGGACTGGTCGTCCGGCTCGTCGGAGTCGTCCGATCCGCAGGCGGTGAGGCCCAGCGCGAGTGCGGTCAGGGCGGCCAGGGTCGCCCCGCCTCGGAGGCGATGCGTCGCATGCATGGCGGTGTGTTTCCTCTCCGTCCCCGAAGTCCCTTGGGACAGCGGGGATGTGGTGGTTGATCGGGTTCTCGGGTGTGGTCGCGGTGGGTCCGGTCTCAGGAGTCGCCGAGCGCGGCGACGATCGCCTCGGTGTTGGCGCGCATCATCTCCAGGTAGCTGGCGGCGCCCCCGTCCTCGTCGGTGAGCGACTCCGAGTGCAGGGCGACCACTTCGACGTCGACGCCCGCCTCCTCGGCGAGGACCTGGGCGAGCCGGTCGGGTTGGGAGGAGTCGGCGAAGATCGCCGGTACCCCGTTCTCGCGGACGGCGGTGGCCAGCGACTCCAGATCCGAGGCGCTGGGCGAGGCCAGCGTGGTGCCGCTGGGCACCACGGCGCCCACCACGCGGAAGTCGTGCCGCTCGGCCAGGTAGCCGAAGACGTGGTGGTTGGTCACCAGGGCGCGGCGTTCGGCGGGAATGGTCGCGAACCGTTCCGCCATCCACGCGTCGAGCGCCCTGACCTCCGCCAGATAGCTCTCGGCGTTGGCCCTGACCGTCTCGGCGTCGACGCCGCCGACCTCGTCGACGACGGCGTCGGCGATCAACTCGACGGCGGTGCCCATCCGTTCGGCGTCGGTCCAGAAGTGCGGGTCGAGTTCCCCAGCCGAGGCGTCGGAGGCATAGGGCAGCGGGTCGACCTCCTCGCCGACGGCGAGCGTCGCCACCC
Organism: Streptomyces profundus; assembly: GCF_020740535.1. Taxonomy (NCBI): domain Bacteria; kingdom Bacillati; phylum Actinomycetota; class Actinomycetes; order Kitasatosporales; family Streptomycetaceae; genus Streptomyces; species Streptomyces profundus. The sequence goes on along the minus strand of NZ_CP082362.1, from coordinate 7,083,800 downwards.
CCGCGTCCTCGGCGGCCCGGACGTGGCGCGCCACTCCCTCCTCCAGGCCGAGCCCGTTGTGGACCACCAGGCCGGCCCGTTCGACGGTGGCCGCCTCCTGCGCGGAGACGCCGAACGAGTGCGGATCGGCGTTGGGCCTCATCAGCACCGTGACCTCCGCCTGGTCGCCGACGATCCGCCGGGTGACATCGCCCAGGATGTTGGTCGTGACCACCACCTCGTCGCCGCCCGGTTCGTTCGTGGCGCAGGCGGTGGGCCCGGCGAGCGCCAGCACGCCGAGGGCGAGGAGCCCGATCCGCCGGCCGGCCGCGCCGGTCCTCCTCCGCTCCGGGCGCCTCATCGTCCGGTCTCCACCATGTGGTCGGGTGAGAGGCCGGGTTCGAGGGTGCGGGCCAGGCGCAGATCGTCGCGGTAGTCGATCTCGTGGACCACTCCGGCGGCCGGGTCGTTGACGTAGGCGCGGCTGGTGTCGACCTCGATGACCGGGGCCGGCGCGGCGTCGTCCGGGGGCGTGGCGAGCAGCGGGGTGCTGGCGGTGCGCCGGCCGGTATCGGTGTCGTAGGCGTGCAGGACGCCGTCGTCGGCGAGGGCCAGCAGCGTCTTCCCGTCTCCGACGGCGTTCACCGCCGTGAGGGGGCCGGTGTCGATCCGCGTCCACGTCCGTTCGGCGAGGTCCAGCGCCCAGGCGGCGTCGTCACCGGCCCGGGCCGCCAGGGTGTCGCTGCCTGGGCGGTGGGTGAACTCCTGTGCCCGCTGGGCCGGTTCGACGCCGTCGGGGTAGGGGATCGGGGTGCCGGTGAACGCGCCGTCCTCCTCGGCCACCAGCAACGCGCCGTCGGCGCAGGCGAAGACCACCCCGCGTCGGGTCGCCGCCGCGCCGCCCGCCTCCGGGCAGGGTTCGTCCAGGGTGGCGAGCGGCTCACCCGCCGCGTCCCTGATCCGCACGGTGTCGGGGGTGTCGGCGCCGGCCGTCACCAGCAGGTGCCCGGCGTGTGGCACGGCCGTGCCCAGCCGGCCCTCCGCGCTCAGCGCGACCGGCTCCGGCGGCTCGCCCTCGGCGAGCCGGTCGCGGTCGAGCAGGCGCACGGTGCCGTCGGCCCCGGTGAGCGCGGTGCGCGCGGTGTCGGCGTGCGCCGAGGCCAACTCCCCGACGGGCAGCGCGCCGAGGGCGGCCGGGTCGGCGCGGTAGTGGTGCACGTGGTCGCCGTGGTCGACGGTCCACCCGCCGCTGTCCACCAGGTGGACGGAGCCGTCGTCGGCGCCGAGATAGGCGAACCGGCCGTCGCCCCGCAGCTGCCGCACCCCGGGCACGGCCGGGAGTTCGGTGATCTCCTCGGTGGCGAGGTCGAGGACGGCGACGGCGCCGGTCCCGGCGTCGGCGAGGACCAGGCGGGAGGTGGCCTCGGCGGTCTCCTCGGCTCCCTCGACATAGCCGTGCGGGGTCTCGGTCGGCGCGGGTTCGGCCCCGGGGGACGGGCCGCCGCCGCAGCCGGCGAGCAGGGCGGCGAGGGCGCCGACGGTCGCTGTCGCGCTGAGCGTTGGGGTTCGTTTCACGGTGCGGGCTCTATCTCAGGTCGGATGGGATGGGCGGGTTGGGCGGGTTGGACGGGTTGGACGGCGTCGGCGGGATGGGCGGCGGTGGGAGCCGGGCGGCGTCCTCGGCGGTGGGTGCGGAGGACGGCGGTGGCGGCCGAGAGGAAGAACGCGGCCACCGCGACGGCCGAGATGGTGGCGCCGGCGGCGGTGCCGGCGTGCCAGGAGACGAGCAGCCCCAGCACGGTGGCGCCGGCGCCGACGAGCGCCGCGCCGAGCATCACCAGCGGGATGCGCCGCGCCCACAGGACGGTGGCCGCGGGCGGCGCGATCAGCAGCCCGAACACCAGCAGCGTGCCGACGACATGGAAGGACGAGACGATCGCCAGGGTCATGAGTCCGAGCAGGACGGCGCGCGCGTACCCGGGCCGCAGGCCGAGCGTGTCGGCCTTCCTGGCGTCGAAGACGAGCGCCACGAAGGAGCGGTGGCCGAGCACGGTGACCACGGCGGTGACGCCGAGGGCGACGCCGAGTTGCCACAGGTCGCGCTCGCGGACGGCCAGCACGTCGCCGAAGAGGAAGCCGGTGAGGTCGACGGCGAACGAGTCCGAGTGGGAGACGACGATCACGCCGACGGAGAGCATGCCGGCGAAGAGCAGCCCGATGCCGACGTCTCCGGAGAGCCTCGGCAGTCGGCCGAGGGCGGTGACACCGGCCGCCATCACCCCCGCGCTCGCGGCGGCGCCCAGCAGCGGGCTCACCCCGAGCAGCGAGGCGAGGGCCACCCCCGGCAGCATCCCGTGCGCCATGGCGTCCCCCAGGAAGGCCAGTCCGCGCAGCACCACCCAGGTGCCCACCAGCGCGCAGATCGCGGACACCAGCAGGCCACCCCAGAGGGCACGTTGGACGAAGGAGACCGCGAACGGGTCGAGAAACCACTCCATACCCGGCACCCTATAATGAAAATGATTATCACTAGCAAGGAGGTTCCCTGTGACGAAGAACTCCATCCCGCCGGATATCGCCCTGCGGCGCGTCTCCGCCGGCTACGGGAACCGCCCGGCGCTGCACGCGATCAGCGCCCGGATACCCGGGGGCCTGGCCACCTCCCTGGTGGGCGCGAACGGGGCCGGGAAGTCGTCGCTGTTGGCGGTGCTGGCCGGGGTCCTCGACCTCGCGGACGGCACCGTGACGGGACGCGGCCCGAGGCGGCCGGCCCTGGTGGTGCAGCGCGACGCGGTCCCCGACGGGCTCCCCATCACCGTGCGCGAGACGGTCGCCATGGGCCGCTGGGCCGATCTCGGCCCCTGGCGCCGGGCACGCCCCGAGGACCGCGCGCTGGTCGAGGCGTGCCTGGACCGCCTGGGCATCGTCGATCTGGCCCGACGGCAGCTCGGTTCGCTCTCCGGCGGGCAGCGGCAGCGCGCGCTGGTCGCTCAAGGGCTCGCGCAGCGGCCCGAGTTGCTGCTTCTCGACGAACCAACGGCCGGCCTCGACGCCGAGGCCGGCCGGCGGGTGGCCACCGCCCTGGACACCGCCGTCGCCGAGGGGACGACCGTGGTGCACGCCACCCATGACCTCGGCCTCGCGCTCCGCGCCGACCACTGCCTGCTCCTGGCGCACGGCCGGCTGCTCGCCGAGGGGCCCCCGGCGGAGGTCCTGACCCCCGAGGCGCTCCGCCGAGCCTGGGGAACGCCCGAACTGCCGGACGCCCGCGGTGATCTCACCGGGACGGCCCGGTACCGATGCTGACCGTGCGCGCCCACGGGGGCGGCGGGTCCTGGCGGTACGGGGGTTCGTCGTCGTCCCACGCCCTGGCCGGCGGCTGCCGGGGGAAGAGGCCGATCACCGTGCGGCACGGCGGCCGGCGTTCGGGCCAGGACGTCTGCCCGTCGGTGAGCACCACGACGACATCGGGGCGCGGCGCCGTGCCGAGCGCCCGGGCGAAGCCGGTGCGCAGATCGGTTCCGCCGCCGCCCACCAGCGGGATGGACTCGGCCCGGCAGAGCTGGTGCACGGCGGGAGCCGCCGCGTCACAGGGCAGCACCCGCACCAGGTCCCGACGCCCGCCCAGGGCCCTGCCGATCGCGGCCACTTCGAGGAGCGCGCTGCCCAACTCGGTGTCGCTGACCGAGCCCGAGGTGTCGATGACCACGGAGACCCGGGGTGGTCTGCGCCGCAGTCCCGGCAGCAGCACGCCCGGCACCCCGGCGGCGCGCCGGGCGGGCCGGCCATAGGTGTGGTCGTCGCCGGCCCCGGCCCCCGAGACCGCCGAACGGACGGCCGCGCCGAGCAGTCGACGCCAGGGCTGGGGCGGGTGGAACACCTCGTCGGCCCACCGCCGCCAGCCCCTCGGGGCGTTACCCGGGCGCCCGGAGATGCCGCGCGCCACCCGGAACCGCACCGCGTCGCGCTCCTCCGCGCTGAGTCCGTGGGCGCCGTCAGGACCCAGGTCCCAGGGGCGCTCCAGGCCGTCGGCGCCGCTGCCGCACTCCAGCCAGGCCAGGCTCTGGGTGCGCGGCCCGAGCCGGAACTGCCGCAGGTAGTCCTCCATCAACTCCCCGTCGCGCAGCCCCAGCAGAGCCGGCTGGACCGCGCCCTCGGGGCGGACGAGACCGTCCCCAAACAGGTCGTCGTTGATCTCGCAGTCCGCGGCGATGTTGATCCGCAGCCGCTCCGCACGCCCGGTCAGCCCGCGTTCCCGCGCCACCCGGTCGCCGCGCCCGTGGTGGTCGCGCAGCAGGTGCGACACCTCGTGCACCCACACGCCGGCCAGCTCCTCCTCCGGCGTCGCGGCCACGAACGCCGGCGAAGCGTAGACCCGCCAGTGCTGGTCGACGGCCATCGTGGGCACCCGCCGCGACTCCACCACACGCAGCGCGAACAGCGCCGTGGCCAGGTAGGGCCGCACGCGGGCGGCGTGCAGGCGAGCGGCGTAGAGCTTGTCGAGGTCCAGCGTCTCCCCCGTCATCGGCCGACCCGGCCGGCGGTCGCGACCCGGGCCGCGGCGCGGTCCGCACGGCGGGACAGCGACACCACGCCGGCGAGCCGCTCGATCGACTCGGGCACGTCCCAGTCCTCGCGGCGCAGCGTGGCCAGCGTGGTCGCCGGCACCACCACCAGATCAGGCGCCCCCGTCTCCAGCGCCCTGACCAGCAGCGCCCAAGCGGCGTCCCAGCGTTCCCGCTCGGGACGGCGGCGGACGGCGGCGACCACGCCGTCGAGCACGGCCTGCCGCAGATCGCCCCGCTCGGGCAGTGCGGCGGCGGCCGGGTCGGCGAGGAGCGCCTCGGGGTCGGGCAGGTCCATCCGGTCGATGCCGGCCAGCAGTTCGAGCCCGGGGCCGTCCCCCACCGTCCCCCTGACCAGCTCGGAGAGCGCCTCCCTGCTGGCCTCGGCCGCGGTGGCGAAGGCGATCAGCCGCAGCGTCATCTCCCAGCTGCGCGGCGACGGCCAGGGCCCGCCGCGCTGGGCCTCGGTGGTGGGCAGCCGGTGCACCAGCCCCGGGCGGGCGGCGAGCAGCCCGCAGACGGCGCGGCGGGCGAAGTCGACCGCCGCGGGCAGCCGTTCGGGGTCGAGCCGGGGCAGGGTCGCCGTCGGCCAGGTGCCGCCCAGGCCACGGACGACCACCTCGTGGTCATGGGTCCATGTGAGGTGGACGAACCGGTTGGCGAGCGGCGCGCTCAGCTCCCAGCCGTCGGCGGCCGACGACCTGGGGTTGGCGGCGGCGACGATCCGGACCTCGGGGGGCAGCCGCAGCGAGCCGACCCGGCGCTCCAGGACCAGCCGCAGCAGCGCCGCCTGGACGGCCGGCGGCGCCGTGGACAGCTCGTCGAGGAAGAGCAGGCCCCGGCCCTCCCGCACCATGCGCACCGCCCAGTCGGGCGGCGCCATCGGCACGCCCTGTTCCGCCGGGTCGTCGCCGACGATGGGCAGCCCCGCGAAGTCGGAGGGCTCGTGCACGCTGGCTATCACGGTGGTCAGCGGCAGGTCGAGGGCGGCGGCGAGCTGGGTGAGGGCGGCGGTCTTGCCGATGCCGGGCTCGCCCCAGAGCAGCACCGGCAGATCGGCCGCCACGGCCAGCGTCAGGGCGTCGAGCTGGACGTCGGGGCGCGGCTCGGTGGCGGTATCGCGCAGCAGGGTCAACAGCTGGTCGGCGACGTGGAGTTGGGCGACGGAGGCATGCGTGGGCACAGATGATCACCTGGGGTGGGTGCGGGCCGCGCGAGCGGCGGAGGGAAGGGGGTCCTGGAAGAAGGCGCCGGCTCAGCGTGCGGACGCGTGCCGGGGGTGGGAACGGTGGTCGGGGGAACGGCGGCGCCGTGCCGGCGGCGCGCCGACCCGGGCCGGGCCCGGCTCGCCGAGGCCGGCCCGGAACAGGCCCCTGGCGATCCGGAGCCGCTGGTCCCTGGCCAGAGCGTCCCGCAACGGGCCGTCGGGCAGCGTCGCCGCCGGGCCCAGCAGGGCCTCGACGACGGCGCGGGCGCCGGCGGTGTCGCCGTGGTCGAGGCGTTCGCCGATGTCGGCGAGCGCCTCGGGACGGCGGTGCGCGGTGTCGATCGCCCGCAGGCAGGGCAGGGGCGTGCCGGTCAGCGCGGCCAGCAGCTCCTCCCGCGCCAGCTCGGCGGGGTCGTGGTCCAGGGCGGCCAGCTCGCCGTCCACCAGCCCGATCCGGTGCCGGGCGCCCCGGCAGTCCACCCACAGGGGGCCCGGGTCGGCGGGCGGTGGCGCGGCCGGCTGAGGTGCGCTGGCCCCGGCCAGGGCCGA